>JAWOIQ010000212.1:0-15948 GCA_046484585.1 Desulfurivibrionaceae bacterium | reverse complement strand
CATGTGGGCGACCCGGCATTTGGACTCGGCCGGCCACTCTTTCATCAGCCGGTGCGGGTTTTTACGGGCGAATTCCTTAACCGCGGCGGCGGCCCGCCGGTCGGAATTTCCCTCCCGCAGAACCGGATTTACGGCGCTGCCGAGGACCTTGGCGAAGCGGCGGTGCAGGGTTTTTTCCGCCTCGGTTTCAGGCTCTTCCGGATAGTCCGGAATGTCATAGCCTTTTTCCTGCAACTCCTTGACCGCTTCTTTCAGCTGGGGAATGGAGGCGCTGATGTTCGGCAGTTTGATGATATTGGTGTCGGGCTGTTTGACCAGCTCGCCCAGTTCACCGAGGTCATCGGCGATCTTCTGCTCCTCGGTCAGGTTGTCCGGGAAGTTCGCGATAATCCGGCCTGCCAGGGAGATATCCCTGGTGGTGAAAGAGAAGCCGGCTCCTTTGGTGTACGCCTGGAGAATCGGCAGCAGGGAATAGGTGGCCAGGGCGGGGGCTTCATCAACTTCGGTGTAGATAATTCTGGCTGTAGTCATTGTTTTTCCTTGTAAATATGACGGGTTCGCAAAAAATCAAAAACCCTTCCTTCGACAGGCTCAGGATGAGCGGGATAACTGTGTACCCACAGGGCATAAGTTTTGTACGAGCAGACAAGCCGCTCAACTCAGCTTTTTTGATTTAACGTTCGTGCTGAGCTTGTCGAAGTGCGCTCCATTATTTCTTTTGGCGACTTTTGCGAACTTGTCGATTCTGCCGAACTCGCAAAAAAGTCTTGGGATGGATGTCCTCAATGCTAATAGCATACCCGTTTCCTGATTGCAATTGTCAACTGTTCACCGGGGCGGTCGCCAAAGTCCCCAAAACCGCCGGACTGTAACCGTTCAGTAGTGGTGCAGATTTGGACAAGAGGACCGGCGGGCCTTCAGGCAACGGACAGATGGAGCGGTCAAAAGGGTCTGGCGACTAGTGGTCGGCGGAGAATTGAATTTCCATCATAACGGTCATTACCCCTACGGCCTGCCTTTCGTCTTCCTGGTCTAACGGGAAGGTCAGGGCCGGGTTTATCTCCAGAAACAGCCAGGGGCGTAAAACGTTTGCCCTGGTGCGAACGCCGATTCGGTAATAGGTTGTCTTAAAGTCCGGCTTGGTGATCCCGTAAGTTCCAAGGTCCAATGAAATGGCGGATTTTGGCGAGAGGGGTCTGAATAAGTTGGTCTCCACCCCCCAGTCAACCCCCCTGCTGATTTCGGAATGGGTGCCGAACAGACTCAACCGGCCGGTAATTTTTTGGGGAAGGGCCCTTTCGAAATCGACGCGGCTGGTCGTCCCGAAACCATCCTCGGAATCCCAATAACCGATTTGACTGAACTTGATGACATTATTGCTGGCTATATGGACAAAGCGGCGATAGCTGGCCCGGAGATAATATTCGAAGGGTATGAGGCTGCTGGTGCCGCCGCCGAAATGGAGCTTGGAGCGAATTGATTTGTAAATTATATAACGAAGTCCGACGCTGCTTCTTTCTTTATCCCTTTCCTCGTCGATGGTTCGAGGCAGATCATCGTCGAAACGTGTAGTTTCATCATCTTCGGGGTCATAGCCGAGAATGATCAGGCTCAGTTTGTCGGAGGCCTTGGGCAGTTTGATATTGGCCCGGAGGCGGACTGGAAAGTCAAAGCTATCGCCTTCCGTGTAGCGTGCCGAGATGCGTACCCTGACAAAAGATGTCGGCAACTCCTCCTCGTAGGCCCTCGGGTCTCCAAAAAAACCATCGAACCAGATCGCCGGCTGATTGACCTGGCTGTTCAGATAAGCGTGGTATCGATCGATATAACTCATTAAGGATTTATCTTCATCCCGGCTTTCTTCGCTCTCCGGTTGATCGCTTCCCCGGACCCAGGCCGGTGAGATGAGCAGGCAGACCAAGGTCGCCGTGGCCAGAAGAGCCTTCGGGAAGATTGATTTTCTAGCGGACCCGGCCATCGTTATTGTTACCAAATCATCGGTAAGATCAAATCGCTTCATGGCGGGTAGAATAATAGGATGGCGGCGTAAAAAGCCGTCAGTTCACGCGTTGCCGCGAATTGCCTCGTCATTGCAGCGTCCCCAGGGCATTCTTCATTCCTCGAAATCCGCGCGGGCCTCGGGCCTGGCGATTTTCACCCCGCAAGGGGGTATATATGCTTAGCCAATCCCATTTTTGACGCTTTCGCAAAAAAGTGCTTTATTGACCTCTTTTGCAAGGAACTGAGCGACGAAGCAACCCAGTATTTTCAACTTCTTGCGAATTCACCAAATGAGATTTTCGCCGCCAATGCGAAAGGTTGCCGGCAGGTTTTTTATTGTGACCTGAATCCGTTCTCGGGCGCCCCGCAGGGCGGCGGGGTGAATCGAGGCGACCAAGTGAAAAAACGATTATATTACGCAACAACAAACGAATAAAACAAAATTCTCCACTAAGCTGTCACGGATTCAGGTGTGAATTAATTATACGATAACACGGGAGAGGGGGGCCTGATGAACAAAAACATGGAATTACCTCGTTGTTTCGCCTTTCGTCAGGATGCGGCGCGGCCGTCCATGGAATATCAACGGTGTCCAGCCGTGCATGACAGCTTCACCAGGCGGGCGGCTTTAATCTTGCCGCCTTTGGACACGGACTTATTCGCGGATCAGGGCCAGAAGCTCGGCGGTCTTTTCCTCCAGGAGTTTCCGGTCGGCGCGGGTTTCCACATTGAGCCGCAGCAGGGGTTCGGTGTTTGATTTACGGATGTTCAACCTGTAACTCGCGGTGGCGAAGCTGAAGCCGTCGGTGTAGTCGGCGGCGCCTTGTTCGGTGCGGCAGTTGGCTTCGATCTTTTGGATGGCCTGATCGGGATCGGTTACCCGGCTGTTGATCTCGCCGCTGACCGGGAAGTTCTCGATCATCTCATCGACCAATTCCGAGAGCTTCCGGCCGGTTTTGGAGAGGATCTCGGCGGCCAGCAGCCAGGGGATCATCCCCGAGTCGCAGTAGGCGAAGTCGCGGAAGTAATGATGGGCGCTCATCTCGCCGCCGTAGATCGCGTTTTCCCGCCGCATTTTTTCCTTGATAAAGGCGTGGCCGGTGACGCTCATCATCGGGATGCCGCCGGCCTCGCGAACGATTTTCTCGGTATTCCAGACCAGGCGCGGATCGTGGATGATCTTTTCGCCGGGATGGTTGGCGAGGATCGCCCTGGCCAGTAGACCGACCATGTAATAGCCCTCGATAAAGCGGCCGTTTTCATCGAACAGGAAACAGCGGTCGAAGTCGCCGTCCCAGGCGAGGCCCAGATCGGCGTTACTGTCGCGGACCGCGCGGGCGGTGGCTTCCCGGTTGTCGGGCAGCAGGGGGTTGGGGATGCCGTTTGGAAAGGTGCCGTCCGGCTCGTGGTTGATCCGGATCAGCTCAAAGGGCAGATGGTCGCTCAAGGCGTCAAGCATCGGCCCGGCGCAGCCGTTGCCGCCGTTAACCGCGATCTTCAGGGGTTTCAGGGCCGCGGTATCGATATAGCCGAGCAGGTGTCCGACGAAGGCGGGCCGGTTGTCAATTTCACGAAATCCGCCGGTGAGGGCCGCCCCTTTGAAATTGCCGGCCGCTGCCAGCGCCTCGATTTCGCGCAGGCCGGTATCGCCGCTGATCGGGCGGGCCTCGCTTTTGACCAGTTTCATGCCGTTATAGTCGGCCGGATTATGGCTGGCGGTGATCATGATGCCGCCGTCGGTCTTAAGGTGGCTTACGGCGAAGTAGACCTCCTCGGTGCCGCAGAGGCCGAGATCGATCACCTCGGCCCCCGTCTCACGCAAGCCCCTGGTGGCCGCCGCCGAGAGAGCGGGGCTGGAAATCCGGATATCGTGACCGATCACCATCCGCGCCGGTTTAAGAAATTCGCCGCAGGCCCGGCCGATCCGCCAGGCGATCTCCTCGTTAAGTTCGTCCGGCAGGCGGCCCCTGATATCGTAGGCCTTGAAACAGGCCAGTTTGTTGGCGGTCATCCGTTTGCCTCTTGTTGGCTTATGGGAATTAATCAGGTATGATGGCGTCGCAAAAACTGCTTCGTCACGTCATTGCGAGGAGAGAAGCGACGAAGCAATCAAGTATTTTCAACTAGTTACAATTTTCTGGATTGCGTCGCTACGCTCGCAATGACTTGTTTTTTTTTTGAACTTTTTGCCAGTTCATCAAGTATGTTGAATTTGCAAAAACTCGAAAAAGCTGTCATTTCGAACGCATGTGAGAAATCTTATCCTTTGTCCAATTGGAACTATTAAGATTTCTCCCCGGTGGTCGAAATGACATTATGGCAATCCCGATTTTTTGCGAATTCATCAAGTCCAATCAGATAAAAATCAGCTCGTTCTTAAAACAAAACTCACTTAATCTACCATAAAAAAAATCTATGAACGAAAATATTATAACCCCGGAACTGGCGGCGCGGCTGGCCGATCTTTATGACCGGATGGCAGGGGCCTATGATCTGGTTGCCGCCGAACTCGCCTTTACCTGCGAGGGCTGTGATGATAACTGCTGCGACAGCTTTTTTCTCCACCATACCCTGATCGAATGGGCCTACCTCTGGCAGGGTATGGGGGAGCTGCCGGAGGAAGACCTGCAAAGGATCAGGGAGCGGGCCGAGAGATATCTGGCCGAGGCTGCCGCCGCCATGGCCAGGGGAGAACACCCCCGGAGCATGTGCCCCCTCAACGAAGATGGGCTCTGCGCTCTTTACCGCTATCGCTTGATGATTTGCCGGATGCACGGGGTGCCCGCGAAGATAACCCGTCCCGACGGGCGGGCCATGCAGTTCCCCGGCTGTTTCCGCTGCCAGGAGTTGACGGCGGGCATGACCCGGATCCCCGAGGTCGACCGGACCGAGCTTTACCGTGAACTTGCCGGGCTGGAACAGGAGCTCGTCGAGGCGACCGGCAAGGGGCGGCCCCGGATCAAGATGAGCATTGCCGAGATGATCGCCGTCGGCCCGCCCCGCCGCTAGTCCTTGCATGTCGCAAAATGCGACGATCTTGTTTAATTTGACGGATATCGGTGGGTTGCGGAACCGTCCGTGTCAAGTTTCCCGCTTATAACGACAAAACCCCCTGTCACGAATTGACAGGGGGTTTTGTCGTTGAAGCTGTTTGTTGCCGGGCAGGGGTAGCGCAAAGCTGCCGCCAAAAAAACCCGCCTTTTTCGACGCAATCGAGAAAGGCGGGTTAATGTTCGTGACTTACGCGGTCAGCTTCAGTCGAAGGTCAAGGGCAGGGTATGGCAGTCGCCGCAACTTACCCCGATTCCGCCGTCGAGATCGACCCCGTGACAGAGGCTGCAGGCATAGGGAATATTCCCGGACGAATGATGGGAGGTGGGGCTGCCGTACCCAATCCAGTTGGCCGGATGGGCATAATTAACGCCGTGGCACGCTTCGCAACCGATCCCGCCCTGGCTGTCGATGCCGACGTTAAAGCGGGGGTTGTCTCCCGGCCCTCCCGGCTCGCCGTGGCAGCCCTGGCAGACGGTTAAATCCTGCTTGGCATCCGGACCATGCAGCCCGCCCGCCAGATAGGTGGTGTCCAGCGGATGGGGCGCCAGACCGGGGCCGTCGGCATGACAACCGCGACCTTCGAAAGTGGTTGAAAAGCAGCTGGGCGCGGCCACGCTGCCTTCCAGGGCGCTGCCGTGACAGTTGGCGCAGCTGGTCGCTACCTTGGATCCGCGATGGCTTTCATAGGGGTCGGCCCAATGGGCGGCATGAACCGTAAAGGGTGGAGCGGTGTTAAAGGAGTGGCAGGAATAGCAACCGGGCGCTCCGTCGCTGCCGGTCAGCTCGGGGCCGTGGCAGCTTGTACACCCGGTGTAATCAGGATCGGACAGGACGGAGGCATCCTCGGCATGGCTTGCGAGCCATGACCCCGGGTGGGCCTGGGTATCCAGGGGCGCGTCGCTGTTTCTATCGCCACAACCGGTCATGGCGATGGGGAGGAGAAGCAAAATCAAAAAGGCAAATGAACGTGGCATCTGGTTTTTCTCCTTATTATACCTACAGGGCATAAGTTTCGTACGAGCAGATCAACTCAGCTTTAGCTTTTAGCCGTGACAACGGGCGCAGGTTTCAGCGGTTTTCGGATTACCGTGGCAACGGAAACAGGAGGTCGGGTCGACCCGGCCGTCGATGCGATGCCGGGTCAGATAATCACCTCGGTGCGGCATTTGCCGGTAGGTTTGGGACTGGTTCTTCAGTGAGGGTTTAAGCTCCACCCGGGTCGCGTGACAGTCGTTGCAGAAGCTGGTCTGGTGGCACATCGTGCAGACTGCCTCCTGCTGATATGCCTGCTGCCGGTGGGTCTCCATCCAGGTCGCCGTATGGTTGAAGCTGCCGAAGGCCAGTTTCTCCCCGCGCGCTTCGTGGCAGTTGGTGCATGTTTTGGTTTCTTCGCCCAGGTCTTCCGCGGTCATATGGCGGGCCGGCAGACCCAGGCCGCTGTCCAGCGCGGCGCAGGCGGCCAGGGCCAGCAGCAGAAGAGACAATCCAATCCCTATCCAAAATTTAGTTCGCATCACTTGACTCCCGATCGTAATTAAATCCATTACCGCGAAAGGCCGAAGCGGTAGCTGGCCGTCAGCATCCCCCGGACGTCCTCGTCAAAGTATGGATCGCTGCTGTAATCCGCCGATAATTTCAATTCCAGGGCCTCTTCCATGAACTTTCGGCCGCCGCCGAAAGAGACGAAGAGCGACTTGTCCTCACCGAAGATCGCCCGGTCGTAACCTACATAGACCAGGTCGCCGCTGATGAAGCCAAGGGGCAGGGCTTCCGGCAGCTGGTCCCAGTAGGCGAAAAGGCGCGCCAGGTAGTAGTCGTTCTGGGCCGCGTCGCCGCTCATGAAACCGAACTCGCCGCCGATTTGGCTGTGATCGGCACCGGACCAGGTAGCCTCCGCGCTATAGTAGGTGGAGTTGTCGTCGAGTACTTCATAGCGGTATTGCTTGAACTTGCCAACCACCACCCAGGCTGCGCCAAGGGGCAGGGTCATGTCGGCGCCGCCCACGGTCAGCTCTTCATCGCTGCCGGCGAGAAAGCGAAAGGGGTTGGCGCTGTTGGCGCCGGTGCCGAAATAATCCTCGTATTGAAAGGTCTGGAAGTAGGGGCGCAAGGCCAGGGACCCGAGGGAAAAGCGCAGCTCGTAGGAGTGCTCGGCCCAATCCTCGGTGATGAGGTTGTAGGTGGAAAGCCCGTGCAGGTTAAGGTCGTAGGGCAGATAGGCTGTCAGGTCGAGGCCGGCCATTTCTTCGGCGTCGCTGCTGTCGTTGCGGATATTCTTGTAGGAAGCTCCCAGGTCATAGCGGCCGGCCAGGCGGTGGGCCAGGCGGCCGCCGTAGATGCTGTCGCCGCCGCGGCCCTGCTCGGAGGAGAGGGCGACCTGCTGGCCGCCGTAGAGCGAGCCGGAAAAGTAGCGGCCCAGATCGGAGCCGAGCCGCAGGCCGTCGATCGATTCGTTGGTTACCCCCGCGAAGACGTGCTGCCGGCCGAGCCTGGCGTTAAAGCGCGCCGTCTCCCGGCGGTATTCCAGGTAGCCATAGAGAAGCTCTCCGTCGGTCGCGTCCTCGTAATATCCGCTGTCGGCCAGATCGGCGCGGCCCCAGCCGTAAAGATGCATGGAGAGTCCGGGCTCGTCCGGGGTGTCGACGTCGATTTGCAGGTACTCGTAGACGGGAATTACCGCCGCGTCTTCCTCGGTAGCGGTGTCCCGTTCGAAGCCACGCAGCAGCGTTTCGGACTGGACACGTATTTCCGCGGCGGAAACGGAAATCGGCAGACAGAGCAGCGCTGCTGCCCCCAACCAGAAAAAACGATCCGACCATCCGGTCATTATCATGCTCCCCCTCCTGGACAAAGTAATAGATCCTCTGAATTAGCAATATATCAAGGTCTTCTGAACAATAAAGAGAGCCATAGGTACTAAAATAACCGGAAAAATGAAACAAAAAAATCCGCTGCATTTTAAAAAAGGAGATTCAGGTCCAGGCTCGACTTCAAGCAAGCCGGAGTTGCCCATCGCCTCTTCAATTCAATCAGCAGGAAAACCCGGGTTATGTAATTCTGTCTGGTTGTTCGGAAACCGGCGGAACTGCTCCAGGCAGACCATCCATACAGCCGCTGAGGGGAAGGGTGGAAAATGGAGAGGTGGAAGCCAGATCCAAGACCCTGCTTCCGTGCCGTTTTTGATCGCAACCGCTGGCCTTTGGTTCGTCCACGAGTGCCCGATTCCATAAATCAAATATGAAAAAAGACTTGCATGTTACCCCATTCTTCTGCGTATAATGTAAGAGTTATTCCGATGCCGGATCTTCAAGTTCCGGTGTCTCATGCCGAGGGGGGGTGTTGTTTTGGATCAAAATTTTCCGCCGCTTCACAAGGTTGGCTTGTTAAAAGCCCAACACTCTTCAGGGTCAATCCGATCCGCCCGGATTACGCGGGAGTCGCCAGATTCCACCTGCGGTTCGCTGGATAAGATTTTTTGTCCGGGTTGATAAAGATTATCTAATGCTGTATATACAAGTTTGGTTTTCTCTCCCCCTTTTCTTTGCGAAGAGCGGGGGGGCGGTAGTAAACAGGTTTGGAGTTCAGTAACCCGCAATTAGCGGGGTGAATAACAACCAACCAAGGAAGGGAGAAAAAGATGAAGAATTTGAAACAATTGAGGAGATGTCTTTTAACCGGCTTTTTCGGTCTGAGTCTTGCCCTGGCGGGCTGCTCCGGCGATGACGGCGCACCTGGTCCCCGTGGACCCGAGGGTCCCGAAGGCCCGGCCGGCCCGGTGACGGAGACCGATGAGTCCTGTAGCGTCTGCCACGGCGACGGCGCCTTTGTGGTTGAGCTGGGCGCGGATCATGAGCTCGGGGCGGAGTATTTTGCCACCCACGATGTGACGATTACCGATATGGCCTTCGATGCAACTGACCCTGCTAATAATCCTGCAACGGTGACCTTTGCCGTGGCGGATGCCGCCGGCCCGGTATCGGGATTGACCAGCGCCAAGATCGGTTTCGCCAAACTGGTTGCCGGTACCAACGGTGACGCCGACGACTGGGTTAACTACAAGTACAGGTTGGAAACTGCTACCCCAACCGTAGGTCCGGACGGTGTGGCGGCTGAAACCAGCGCGACGCAGGGCAGCAACTTCAGCTGCGTCCCGGTTGAAACCGCCACCCTAGGCACCTACACCTGCGAGGTTGCCGACTTGACCCCTGATGAGTTTGGTGAGATAGTGGGATTTGAGCCGACTCTGACCCATCGGGTTGCGGTCTTCTACGGCGGCCACGGCAATCCGGTCGGCCAGGCCGCGGAGGATTTCGTGCCCCAGACCGCCATCGACAGCGGCTTTGCCGCGGCTCAGGCCGAGACTCTTACCGTTACCCGCGACATCGCGACGATCGCTTCCTGTAACGAGTGTCATGGCGCTCTGGCCGGCCACGGCGGTGACCGTACTACCGTCAAAAACTGCGTGCTCTGCCATAACCCCGGCACCCAGGATGCCAACAGCGGCATCGTGGTCGATATGACCTCGATGATTCATAAGATCCATAGAGGGGCAGACCTGACCCAGCCCTACACGATCTGGGGTCATAATGATAACGATCATGACTTTACCGAAGTGCTCTATCCCGAGGCGCTGACCAACTGCGAGAAGTGCCATACCGCGGCCGACGCGGAGACTCCGGACGGCGATAACTGGAATACCGTTCCCACCATGAACGCCTGCGGCTCCTGTCATGACGATGTGGACTTCGCAACCGGTGAAGGCCATCCCAGTCCTGGTGGCATTCGGACCGACAACAGCAGCTGTACAGCCTGCCATGGATCGGCCACAATTATCGGCTATCATACCGTTACTCCGGCCGCGGCCGACACTCCGGAATTCGATGTCACCATCAGCATGACTCCGCCGGCCAACGGGACCCACTATGTAACCGGTGAAGCTCCGGTTGTGACCGTTACCCTGGCCTCTGGTGGCACCCCGGTTGACGGCAACGTCTACACCGGCACCGACACCACTGCAGGTGTAGTCGGCGGCGGCCTGGCCGATGCCGATCTGGATGTTTACGGACCCCGGGCCCATGCCGTACCGGTACTCGGCGGCGGCGTCAGCCTGCTGGCAACCTCCACCGATACCGGTGTGACTGCCACTTCGACCGGTTACACCTTCCAGATGGATGCAATCACCGATGATCTGACCCCGGGAACCTATATGGTAAGGTTCGAAGGCGGCGACTACGGCGTTATCTCCGCTACCGATTATGTCACCATGTCCACCGCCCTTGAAACCTTCCAGATCGGAACCGCCACGGAAGAGCCCAAGGTGGCCGGCGACTGTACCGGCTGTCATGGCGACAACCGCATGCATCTCCAGGGCGCCCATCCCCATAACGCGGCCTTCGATACCGATGAATGCCTGGCCTGCCACGATTTCTCCGGCGGCTACGGCACTCCCCTGGTTCAGCGGGTACATGCGGTCCATTCCGCCAGCGGCCTCGGCGCCGACGGCCATGACCGGGTATGGACGGAGATTACCTACCCGCAGGACGTTGCCCATTGCCAGACCTGCCATAACTCGACCAGCACCGCCTTCACGGATGTGCCGAACGGTTATGCTCTTGCCTGTGTCGGCTGTCATGGCGACGTTGCAGGAGCGCGGGATCATATCGCCCAGAATGGCGGTGATATCTAATCAGCCAAAACCTGCCGCGAAGCACGCGGTAAAATAACCTACATCACCACGGGCGGCCTTCGGGCCGCCCGTGGTCGTTTAGGGTAAGGTTTAAGGACAAGGTTCAAGGTACAAGGGACAAGGGACAAGCCACAGAACAATCTACCATCCTGACCTGCCTTGCCAGGGACCTGAATCTAAATCAGCCTCCCATAGGTCTTTCTCACCCCTCACTCCTAACCCCTAACTTCTCACCGCCTTTACCCCTCACCGTCCTTGCCCTTGCCCCTGCCCCTGTCCCTGCCCCTTGAACCTTGAACCTTGCCCCTTTGCCCCTTGAATCTTGTCCCTGTTCTCGGTCGCTCACTAATTCAGAAAAAACAATAATATAATTTTTTTTAAAAAAAGTTTGCGTAGCGCGGGGTTTTTGTGAGCTAATTTTTTTAAGGCCCCATCAGCTGACGGGCCGGGTAGCTGCCCCGCCGTTGTGCCGGCGGGGTTTCCGAGTAGTTCCGGGAAATCGGGCAATTACGAAGGAGGGATAATGGAGATTCAACGATGGTTTGCTTTCGGCGTTGCCGCCTGTTTTTTTGTCGCGGCAGGGTCTCCGGAGCCTGCCGTGGCGAAGGCTCCGGATCTGTCGGGGAGATCCAGTACGGTTTTTGAGTGGTACAGCGTCGGGAGCAGTGAGAATGAGGTCACCCCCGTTTACCAGTACCTGCTGCTCAATGCCACCGATCTGGACGAAAATGGCTTGAATTTTAGAGGTTACGGGCGGCTGGCCGAGAGTTTCGACGACGATGTCGATGTCGATAGCCGGCTTTATTATGCCTACCTCGAAAAGAAGAGGCTCGTCGGGAATCTCGATGTGAAGCTGGGCCGGCAGTTTATCGCCACTACCGCCGGGGCTTCGATAATGGACGGCCTGCTCCTTAAACTGAAAGGTCCGGGCTTTCTGCGATTTTCCCTGTACGGCGGCGGCGATGTTGCCTACTACCGGGGCTACAACGCCAAGGATCTGATCTGGGGCGCCGAGGTGCGGGGCAAGTTCCCCGGCGAGCTCGATCTGGGTATTTCCTATTTGCAGAAATGGGGAGACAGCGACCTGACCCACGAATTAATGGGCCTGGACGGCGATTACGACTTTCTGGACATGCTGAACCTCTACACCGAGGTCCAATACAATTTACTGATCGAATCGGTCAGTTATTTCCTGGCCGGAGCCAATTACCACCAGAGTTCCGACTGGTCCCTGCGGGCCGAATATCTCTATTCGCTGCCGGTCTTTTCATCCACCTCGATTTACTCGGTCTTCGCGGCCGACGAATACGAGGAGGTGATGGGCGAGCTGCGCTACCGGATCAACACCGGGCTCTACAGTTTCCTCCGCCTGCAATATGAGATCTATGAGGATGTTGAGGACGCCGAGGTGATCGAGGCGGGTATCGAGAAGATCAGGACCGATAAATTTTCCGGATATCTGAGCGGGGTTTACCGCAACGACGAAGACGGCCAGGACATGCAGGGCGTCAAGGCCCATGTCGCTTATCTGATCCAGAAGAAACTCCAGCTCGGAATCGGGGCCAACGTCGATGTGCTGGAGCGCCGCCTTGACGAAGATGAGGACGAAACCACCAGCGGCCGCTACTGGGTGGACGCGAGCTATGCCTTCACCAAGAGGATCAGTCTCCAGGCCAAGGCCGAAATGGTCGAAAGCGACCTTTGGGATGAATATTACCGCGGCCGGATTCGGCTCAATACCAGCTTTTGAAAGGGAGGCTAATATGATTCGCAACATGTTTTTTCTGTCATTACTGCTTTTGTTGCTGATTGTGACGCCGGCGAGGGCGGTGGAGTTCGACCATGCCGCGCACCTCGACATTCTTGGCGAGGAGGCGGCTTGCGCAACCTGCCACCTCGACACGGCCGACAGTATCAAGCCGGATGCCGCGGTCTGTCAGGATTGCCATGATGAGGGTTTTATCGATGAGGTGCAATTTACGGGGCTGAAAACCCATGGCCCGGTCTGGGCTCTGAACCACCGGCCCCATGCCAAGAACAAGGTCATCGACTGTGAATCGTGTCACCAGCAGGCCGATTGTCTGGATTGTCACAAGGCCGGCTTTGCCGATGAAATGGGCGAGTTCACCAACAATATGATCAACGTCCATCGCTCGGATTTTCACGTAACCCATCCCATTGCCGCCCGGACCGATCCCCAACTGTGCAGCAGCTGTCACGAGCCCCAGTTCTGCAGCGACTGTCATAACGATTTCGCCCCGGCCGATCTGGCGATTCTTTCCCATCGCCGGGGTTGGAGCGATCTTGCGATAAGTCCGTCGGCCGGCGCTCCGATTCATGCCCAATATACGGAAGCGCAATGTGCTACCTGCCATCCCGATTCAGTCCTGCCGGCTCATGAGTGGTCAAGCCGGCATGCCCGCGAGGCGCGGAAGAATCTGGCGACGTGTCAGGCGTGTCACCCGGAGGGCAATGTCTGTCTGACCTGCCACAGCGCGGTCAGCGGACTGCGGGTCAATCCACATCCCGAGGATTGGGACAGTATCATGGAAAACCTTAATAATGCCAGCGATGGCAAAACGTGTAGAAAGTGTCACTAAATCAATTTCTTACAAAATCAACTTCTAATTAACTTTCTAGAAGGAGGAAGTGATGAAAATACAGAAGCTTACAATTGCCGGTATTGCGCTGGCCATGTTGTTGTCAGTCGGAGGTTGCAGCAGCAATCTTGATTCCTCCGATGACGATCAGGCGGTGGGGACGACACCCGACGAAATTAAGGCGGCCGCCAGTTTTGTCGGTTCGACCAAATGCCTTTCCTGCCATGGCGATAAGTCGAACTGGGGGCATACCCTGCACAAGCTCACGCTCAGGGCGCCGGGCGAGTTCTCTTCGGCCCAGGCCAAGGGCGAAGCTTTCTACGGCGAGACAATCAACAACGGATTGTTGCTGTCACTTGGAACTCTTGCTGGCGGGAAAAACGATCCGGGCACCCCGGATGGCGAGTTTGTCGCTTATTACAGTGACGGCACATCGTGGAGGACCCATTACGAACTTGGCGCGGGCGCGACGGCAAGCATCATCGATCTGCCGCCGCTGATTGATTTGGTTTACGAACCGAAATTTGCCGCAAAGATCATCGTGGAGGGCGGTGTATATTTCGTTGAATTTGTTAATCTTGTCGCGCCGGAAACCGCCCGGTACAAGATCCTGTTCTCCTACGGCGGCGAGCGCAACTACAAGCAGCGCTACGTGCTGGTTGCCGATAACGGCAATCAGGGCGCTCCGCTCGGGGCCAGCAAGCATATCTCGCCGCTACAGTACAATGACCAGTGGAGCGGCTATGTCGATCCAACCAGCCCGACGACTCCGGACCTGAATTACAAATGGGTCAACTATCACGCCGAGCGCTGGTATGACCTTGGCGGCAGTGCCTTGGCCACGCCGGGCTCGAAGGATTCCTTCGACGGTAACTGCGCGGGCTGTCACTTTACCGGCTACCGGTTGACCAAGAACGGCGGCGGGGAAGAGACTGCCGACGCCGTCGACGATATCAACGGCGCGGTAGATTTTGACGGCGACGGAACCATGGATGAGATTAACATCGGCTGCGAGGCGTGTCATGGGGCCGGCGGTGAACATGCCGCCACCCAGAACCCCGCCTATATCACCAATCCGGCCAACCTGAACCCGTCCGAAGCCAACATGGTCTGCGGGCAGTGCCATGTTCGCGGCAAGTCGGTTGATTTATTCACCCAGTTTGCCGAGGGTTCCGACACCGCACCGGTGCAGGCCCCTTTCCCGGCTAAGCTCAATGACGACGGTGAGCTGATGAAATTCCGACCCGGCCTGGACGACCTGACCGAGTTTTACAGCTTTGACAGCGGTGTCGGCACTTTTGACAGCCAGTACTGGGGCGGTGAGCCCTCAGGCGGTAATTTCCAGGCTTCAAGACAGCATCATCAGCAATATATCGACATGCTGCAGGGGCCGCACGCACCGGACAAAGACTTTGATCCGAAGTGCTTTGATTGCCACGAATTACATGACAACGCCTCGCCGGGGCGCCACCAGGTTGTGACCAGCGTTACCGAAGACAATGTCGTGGTAAAAACCGCCAACAACGACAACTCTCTCTGCCTGGCCTGTCATGCCGGCCACGGTCCCTTTGCTTCCTTGACGGTTGAAGATGTGGCGCAGATCAACAGCAACAGCGCTTTCAACCTGCTGATGGAGCCGGTGCAAACGGCCGTGACCGATCACACCCAGCACTACTATGATCCGGCCAACCAGAACGGGTCCAATGGTTCAAGTCGTTGCAGCCGCTGTCATATGCCGAAGACCGCCAAAACGGCGCTCAATTATGATATCCACAGCCACACCTTTGAAGTGATCGAGCCGGCGGCATCTAAGACCACCTCATTATCGCCCGGCGTACCCAACAGCTGCACCAGCTGCCATATCGCTGCCGATGATATCGCTCTGGATGACCTGCAGGCGGCCTATGACGCCAGATTTCCGAAAGGGGGCGACGGGACTCTCGACGTGACCCTGCGGGCAGCGGATCTCGCCTTCGGCCAGTGGGCCGGCAGCGGTCATGCCGATAACGCGGGCGATCCGTTTAATCACTGGAATGAGGATGGCGCTGTTCCGACATCCTGCGCCAAATGCCACAGCAAGGACGGCTTTATCGATTTTGCCGCCGACGGGACGGTCGATGCGGCGGCAAAGCTGGGAACCACCCTTTCGTGCGGCGTTTGCCATACCAACGGTGACAGTTCGACGCTTTATACCGATCCCATCACCCGCTATGCAACCCAGGTTGCTAATGTTGATATATCGGTCGACCCCGAACCTCTCGAGTCGGTAGTCTTCCCGTCAGGCTTGACCGCGGATCTTGAAGACGCCAGTAATATGTGCATGGCTTGCCATCAGGGCCGCGAATCGAAAAACAGCGTTGATGCGGCAACAGCGGGGACGGACGGAACCTTCAGGTTCACCAATATTCATTATTATGCGGCAGCGGCCAGCTTCTTCGGAACCGAAGTGCAGGGTGGATATGAGTATGAGGAGGCCACCAGCAGCTTCACTGTAGATCCGGTTTATGCCGGTCGGAACCTCTTCCCGGTTAGAGGGAGTCTTTTCCTGATGAAAGGGGCAACAGGCCTTGTAATCGTGCCCGGCCTTTTTAAGGGGCACACGCGTAT
>JAWOIQ010000201.1:0-9493 GCA_046484585.1 Desulfurivibrionaceae bacterium | reverse complement strand
GTCGCCCTGCGGGGCGCCCGATAACGACGCATCCGCGGCGTTGTCAACTCGTTAATATACCATCAGTATTATCAACATCGTTGCCGCCTTGCATCTGCACCGTTCTCGAACGCTCACGGATTCAGGCTGTGCTCAAATAAACAAATTCTCCCGGAGGTCCTTATGTCCCTAAGATCAGCGGTTGTAATCATCATTACGATTTTCACCCTGTTGACCGCAGGCTGTGTAAGTAAAAGCTCTTTCGAGATGATGGAAAACGAGGCCGGTCGGCTGTCCAGCGAACTTGAAGATCTGCAAAATCGCTTTGACCAGCTTAAGGAAGATCGGGATGAACTCCAAAGAGAAAAGGAAACTCTGGAGTTCGAAAAAAACGCGGTTATCGCCGACAACAAACAGCTAAACCTCATTCTTGAAGCCAAATCCGATTCGCTTTCCGAGGTGATCGCTGATCTCCGTCGGCGGATGGCAGACCAGAATGCCGCCTGCGAGTCCGAGATCAACAATCTGGGAGAGCAACTAGCCGAAATGGACCGGCAAAACACCGGCCTGCGCGAAGAAATAGAGGAACTCAAGCGCGAGAAAGAGGAGAAAGTCCGGGAAGTAAGCAGCACCTATGAAGAATTACTTGAAATGATGGAAACCGAAATCGAACAGGGTCAGGTGCGGATCTCCGAACTGAAAGGTAAGTTGACCGTGAATATGGTGGACGCAATCCTGTTCGAATCCGGCGAGGCGAAGGTCAAGGATGAAGGGATGGCTGTGCTGCAGAAGGTCGTGGACATTCTCAAAAATGTAACCGACAAGAACATCAGGATCGAGGGCCACACCGATAACGTTCGGATCATCGGAGCACTGGCCCGGAAATACCCGACCAACTGGGAACTTTCGGCAAGACGGGCGGTCAACGTAACCAGGTTCCTCCAGGAAAAGGGCATAAATCCCGAAAATCTTGGCGCGGTCGCCTACGGAGAACACCATCCGATTGCCGATAACGACACCGCGAAAGGCCGGGCCCTGAATCGGCGAATCGAGATAATCCTGGTCGCCAAAGAGAGGCAGGATGGATAATGCGCCGCTCACGCTATTGCCGGGCGTGATTTTTGAAATCGTCCGGCTACATAACTTCTTCAGCTTAAGGTTCAATTTCCGGTAGAATAACAGCAGGGTACTCCGACAAGCCCGGTGCGAACCTTAAATCAACAACCTGCTCCGCTGAGTCTGTCGAAGAAAGGGTTTTCCCGACTTTTTGCTGATTCATCAATTTCAACAAACTCGCAAAAAATCAAGGAATTGCTAAGCAAAAAGTTCGACCTCAAGGAGTGGCGATTTTGGTGACTGAGGTCATACATATGGTATGCGAAGGATGAGGCGATGAACTTTCGGGTATTATCATACAACATCCATCGGGCCATCGGCCTCGACCGGCGATTCCGGCCGGAAAGGATCGCCGGGATTCTGGCCCACCATAATGCCGACATCGTCCTTCTCCAGGAGGTTGATGTCGGCGTCCCCCGTTCCCGGGAACTTAATCTGGCCCAGGAACTGGCCGAGACCGTTGGCTACCCATATTTCGCGGTAGGGCTTAACGTAAAACTTAAAACCGGAATGTACGGCAATGCCACCCTCAGCCGATTTCCGATCGAAAAAGAACGTAATATTGATCTGGCCATCGAAAAACGCAAGTCCCGGGGCTGTCTATATACCGAACTAAAAATCCCTCAGGAAAACACTTCCGGCCTCACCCTGCCGGTATTCAATCTGCACCTTGGCCTTTCCTTTAAAGAGCGGCCCCGCCAGGTCGGCGTACTGGTTCATACCGAGGAATTCGCCAACCTGAAGGATCATTCCCCCTGCCTGGTCGGCGGCGATTTTAACGACTGGTGGAGCAGGCTGGCCCCGATTTTCACCGAAGTTCTCGATTTCGCTTGCGCCACCAACAAAAGCGGCGGTTACCAGGACGCCATATTCACCTTCCCCTCCTTCTCGCCTGCCAATGGCCTGGACAAGATATTCTTCCGGGGCAATCTCAAGTTGCTGAGCTGTAAAAGGTGTCGTTTAAACGCATCCAAGGTGGCAAGCGACCACCTGCCGGTAATAGCCGATTTTCAGATAGGATGATTGGCGGTTTGGAGTATAAAATTGATGAATCCCCAAAAAGTCGGAAAACCCTTACAGGCCCAGGTGAGCGAATTAACTTACTGATTTAACGCTCGTGCTGAGCTTGCCGAAGTGCGCTCCGCTAATCATTGGCGACTTTTTGCGAACTCTTCAAACTTAACTATTGTGGATTTTTGCGATGCCATCAATCTTCGGCTGGGCTTTAACCCGGAAACCAATCCTCGGCACTCTGGTTATCGTCGGCTCTCTTTTGCTTTTCGGTTCCATCCTTATCACCGCCTGTACCAACGGTCCGCAACTCGACCAGAAAAAAAAGCTGCCCGCCCATCATAGCGAAGACGGCTTCGACAATCCCTATCTGGAAAAAAACAGCCGCGGTTTCCTGAAATATCTTAAGATGCGCTTCTTCGGCAAAGTGGAATACAGCGACTATGAGGCCAACGCCCACAAGGTGCCGACCATTGCGGCCGACCTCGAACAGATCGCCAATCCCGGGGCCGAACTGCAAATCACCTGGATAGGGCACGCCACCATGCTGATTCAGTACCGGGGCGTCAATATCCTTACCGATCCGGTCTTTTCGGATCGGGCCTCCCCCTTTAGCTTTGCCGGCCCGAAAAGGCATAACCCGCCGGGCCTCGACATCGAGGAACTGCCCGATATAGATTACGTCGTCATCTCTCACAACCATTACGATCATCTGGACAAAAAAACGGTCAGGGCGCTGGGCTCCGGTCCTTTATGGCTGGTTCCTTTGGGGCTGGGAAAATGGTTTGACGAGGTCGGAATTGCCCGGGAACGGGTAATCGAACTGGACTGGTGGGAGAACCGGGATTTCAGCCGCGGCCCGGTAACGATCACCGCCACGCCCGCCCAGCACTGGTCGGCCCGAACATTATGGGACCGGAAAAAGACACTCTGGGCTTCGTGGATGATCGAGATAGATGACCGCTTGATCTGGTACAGCGGCGATACCGGCTACAACCGCTATCAATTCAAGGAAATCGGCGAAAAATTCCCGCCGCCTGATCTGGCCCTGATCTCGATCGGCGCCTATGAACCACGCTGGTTCATGAAAGAGGTCCACATCAACCCGGAGGAAGCGGTCGTTATCCACGAAGAGATCGAATCACGATACTCGATCGGAATCCAGTGGGGTACCTTCCGGCTCACCGCCGAGCCGATCGACGAACCGCCGATCAAATTAAGAGAGGCCTTGGCGGAGAAAGGGATTCCCCAGGCAGAATTTAAAACCATGAAGATCGGCGAAACCGGGTTTCTTCATTTTTAGACCTGAATCCGTGAGCGTTCGAGAACGGTGCGGATGCCAGGCGGCAACAAAAAATCCCCCACTAAGTCGTCACGGATTCAGGTTCGAGATAAAAATCGACAATGGCATCGACCATGGCCGGGATCGTGTAGGTTTCCGGCTCAACATCGATTCCGAGCTTGTTTTCCAGGGCGGTCCTGGCCGTAACCGGTCCGATCACGGCAATTTTGACCCCGCCGAGCAACCGGGCAAATTCAGTTTGATCCCTGATCTCGAGCATTTCCAGAAAATTGCGCACCGTGGAGGAGCTGGTGAAAGTCACCATATCGATCCGTTTATCTTCCAGAGCCCGGCGTACTTTCGCGTAATCGTCCGGTCTGACGTTTTGATAAACCGGGGCGACAGTTACCTCAGCCCCGCCCGCCCGCAGATTCTCGACCAGAACCTCACGGGCCTTCAGGGCTCGGGGGATCAGGATCTTGGAGCCCTGCACCCCCTGCTCGAGCAGCTTCTCGGCCAGGCCTTCTCCGGTAAACTCAGTCGGCAACAGATCCGCCCGGATCCCGTATCCCCGCAGGAAATCGGCGGTGGCCGTGCCGACCACCCCTATTCTGGGACCGTTCAGGGCGCGGCAATCCATGCCCTTATCCGCCAGTCTCTTGAAGAAGAATTTAATCGCGTTGATGCTGGTAAAAAGCAACCAGTCGTATTTGTCGAGATCCGCCAGGGCGCTGTCTATTTCCGCCCAGCTGTCGGGTTCGACCAGGGCAATGGTGGAGCCTTCCAGGCAGTCGGCGCCCTGGTCTTCGAGCATGGTTACCAGTTCGCTGGCCTGATCCCTGGTCCGGGTCACCAGGATTCGCTTGCCGAACAAGGGCCTCTTCTCGAACCAGTTGATGGTATCGCGCAGGGTGACGACTTCCCCGATCACCACCAGGGCCGGCGGCTTGATTTCGGCCTTCCTGACCAGCTCGGCGATGTTTTCAAGATTACCGGTGACCGTCTGCTGTTCGGGGGTTGAGGCCCAGCGGATCACGGCCACGCTACTTTTGGGATCGCGGCCGTGTTTGATCAGATTCTCGGCGATGGAGGGCAGATTCTTGATCCCCATGTAGAAGACCAGGGTGCCGATCCCGGTCGAAATCTTGTCCCAGGCCACGCGGCTGTCTTTTCTGGTCGGATCTTCATGGCCGGTGATAAAGGCCACCGAAGAGGTGAAATTGCGATGGGTGATCGGGATACCGGCATAAGTCGCGGCGGCGGTCGCCGAAGTGACGCCCGGCACCACCTCGAAAGCGATCCCGGCCGCCGCAAGTTCTTCAAGCTCTTCGCCGCCACGCCCGAAAATAAAAGGGTCGCCGCCCTTGAGCCGGACCACCATTTTACCTTCTCTGGCATAATCGACCAGCATCCGGTTGATTTCGTCCTGGCTGAAGGCGTGATGGACATTGCCCTTTTTGCCGGCATAGATTTTTTCCGCCGATTCGGGAACATATTTGAGAAGTTGCTTGCTGGCCAGATGGTCATAGACCAGAACCTCGGCCCGCCGGAGAATATTAAGGCCTTTGACCGTAATCAGGTCAGGGTCGCCCGGGCCGGCTCCGACCAGGTAAACCTTGCCGGTTTTAATCTGTTTCCGATCTTTTTCAGACATCGTGGTTGTTTCCCAAGAACAAAAAGCGCCGAGGAAATCCTCCGCGCTTTTATTTAAGACGTTATAGGTTTCGACTTCGATCGCAACCAATCACGGCATAAGCACCCATGATTGGCCAATCTCCCTTCTGGTAAGCGATTACCTTGGATCAAGCCAGATTTTCGCCGTAAACCTCTTCCAGGATCCGGCGGCCGCCCATCTCAAGCAGTTCCTCGGCCAGCTTGACTCCCATCGCTCCGGCTTCGGCCACCTCGCCGACCACCTGCTTTTTCAGGACTTCCTTGCCGTCGATCGAGGCCACCAGGCCGGTCAGGGTCAGGGTGGAATCGGCAACGGTTCCATAAGCGCCGATCGGTACCTGGCAGCCGCCCTCCAGACGGTGCAGGAAGGCGCGCTCGCCCGTGACCGCTATCGTGGTTTCCTCATCCTGAAGAAAGGCAAGACCGGCCAGCAGTTCCTCGCTATCCTTGCGAAGTTCGATACCCACGGCACCCTGGGCCACCGCGGGCAGCATCTCTTCCGGGGAAAATCTGGAGGAAATCCGCTCTGACCACTGCATCCGGTTCAGACCGGCGGTGGCCAGGATAATCGCGTCGTAGATGCCTTCGTCGAGCTTGCGGATCCTGGTGTCGAGATTGCCGCGCAGATCTTCAATAACCAGATCGGGCCTCAGGGCGGCCAGTTGCGACTTGCGGCGCAGGCTGCTTGTGCCGACCCTGGCGCCTTGCGGCAGCTCGCTGAATGACTGGTATTTCACGGATAGAAAGGCGTCCCGGGGATCCTCGCGTTTGGTGACCACGCCGATATGAAGCTCGTCCGGCAGTTCGGAGGGGACATCCTTCATGCTGTGCACGGCCATATCGACCTCGCGGCTCAGCATGGCTTCCTCAAGCTCCTTGACGAACAGGCCCTTGCCGCCGACCTTGGCGAGGGGCACATCGACGATCTTGTCACCCTTGGTAATTACCTTGACCAGCTCCACGCTGGTACCGGGATAGCGGGCCTCGATCAGATTCTTGATATTGGTGCTCTGGGTCATAGCCAGAAGGCTCGCCCTGGTGCCGATCTTGATAATTTTCTGCATGTAATGAATCCTCGAAATGAAATTATTATCTCAAAAAGGTTTTATCCTGAATCCGTGACGGCTTAGTGCATTGATTCACGATATGTGGTTGTTTTTACGTCAAATAAAGGCAGTGATCCCTGGCGGCTGGAATGAAACCGCCGCCCTGCGGGGCGCCCGATAACGGCGCATCTGCGGCGTTGGCAACTCGTTGATATACCAGAGTATTATCAACATCGTTGCCGCCTTGCATCTGCACCGTTCTCGAACGCTCACGGATTCAGGTGGTAATAAAATTCAACCGCAAGTCGAACAGCTGCCCCCCGCGCATCCCGAACAACCCGACGATGACGAGCCGGAGTCGCCCTTGCCCGCCCTTGGCGAGGAAAATGACGAGATCTGCTTGTTGAGATCATCGCTGCCGCAGGAGGGGCAGAGAGGCCGGTCAAGGCCCATTGCCAGAAATTCGAATTGGCGGCCGCAGGCTCGGCAGATAAAATCAAAAAGTGGCATTATACCCCAAATTAAAATATTTCATACCGCCATTTATTGCTGATAGGTTCGAGCAAGGTCGTCTACCTCGGCACGAAACGTTAAAACAACGAGTTGCTTCGCTCATCCTGAACCTGCCCAAGATTTTTTTGAATTTTTTGCAAAGCCAGCTTATCGTCTGGCGGGCCAGAAAAAACTACCCATCGATCCGGGCCAATAAACCGGCAACCAGCAGCGGGATCATGATTTCATGGTGGCCGATGATATTAAAACCGCGGCCATGGCCGGCGGTCGGCCGGTTGACCACATTGGTCATGGTCCGGTAATGCCGGATAAAATCGAAATTGGCCGTGGTGAAATCCTCCACCTTGTAGCCGAGATTGCGCGCCACGGTCAGGGCTTTCAGAAATACCTCCGGCATCAGCACCGCCGATCCTAAATTGAGATAAGCACCGCCCTCCAGTTCGGCAATCTGGGCGCAGAACAACCGGAAGTCCCGGTGGCTGGTCTTGCCGATATCAGCCCCGTTGGCGCTGGGATGGATATGGACGATATCGGTGCCGATCGCCACATGAATGGTAACCGGTACGCCAAGGCGCCGGGCCGAGGCAAGCAGACTTAAATCGTTGTAGGGGAATTCCCGGGCCAGGAGATAATCGCCGATCGCCTCGCCCATCCCCAGGTCTGCTTCGGCCCCCAAGCGGATCGCCTCGTTGACCGCTTCGCCGGTCTCCCTGGCGGCGCCGAATTCGCCGGCGCCCAGGACCAGATCGACATCCTCGGAGGTCCGGCCGACCATGGCGATCTCGGTATCATGGACGATTCCGGCTCCATTTAAGGCGAGGCCGGTAATCACCCCCCTTTTCATCAGATCGATCAGCAGGGGATTCAAACCGACCTTGATGACATGAGCCCCCATCCCGATAATTACGGGTTTTTCCCGTTCATAACTGACGGCCAGACGCTCGATCAGATCCGGAAAGTCCCGGCCGAGCAGCTGATCCGGCAGGGAGGCCAGAAAATCCTCGATGGTGGCCCCCTTACCCAGGGGTTTGGCGAAATTATCCACGGTCACCTTGCTGAAGCGGTCATGGACCGAATAGGTGTTGAGCTTGCCAAAATCAAGGGGTTTGAGAGGCGGCCTGAATGTCATGATCCTTCACCAAAGAGAATGTCGTCGACCATCCAGCAGAGGAGATGTTCGACCCAGAGGTGAGCCTCCTGGATGTGAGGGGTGATATCGGAAGGGACGTTAAGAACTGTTTCGGCCATGTCGGCCAGCCTGCCGCCGCTGCCCCCGGTCAAGACTGCGGTATGAAGCCCTTTTTCCGCGGCTGTCTTGATGGCCTTGATTACATTGGGTGAATTGCCGCTGGTCGAAATGCCAAGGGCGAGATCCCCTTTTTTGCCGAGGGCCAGAACCTGTTTGTCGAATATATCTTCAAAGGAAAAATCGTTGCCGATGCTGGTCAGGTTTGAGGTGTCGGTGGTAAGGGCGATGGCCGCCAGGGGCGGGCGGTCGATCATAAAGCGGTTAACGAACTCGGCCGCCATATGCTGGGCATCGGCGGCACTGCCGCCGTTGCCGAAAATAAGAAGCTTGTTGCCGTTTTTGATGATTTCGGCAATAAGTTCAGCTAGTCGGATGATTTCATCGCTCTGGGTTTCGAACAGTTTCTCTTTGGCCGCTATCGAGTTTTTGAGATTTCCAGCTATAAATTCTTTCATGGAAGATGCACTCGTAAAAAGTTTTGGTGACTATGCAAAAATTTCGATATCGCCGGAAGTGCCCTCGGGTGCGACGCGGCAGGTCGGAGTTTTCGCGACGCCATCATAAAGGATCGCCGTATATGGCACTATTAAAAGAATCGCTAAACTTATTACAGGCGGCAACCTTTGTCAATAAATGGCGACACACCGAGCCGAACAACCATTCTTTCGGTTTAACGAATTCGGGGCTCTACAAAGCTCACGGCCTGTTGTTCGCGGCAATCGTCATCCTGCTCATCACCTTGATCAATCCCCTGCAAGCCCAGGCCGGCAGGGAAATAAGCTCATCCGTCGACCGGGAGCGGCAACTGGAACTCCTTATCAAGAACGGCGCCTACGGCGTGAGCGGAAACGACGCCCTCCATGGATCGACAAACCTCGATCTCTCCCTGATTCCAGCCAGCGTCATCAAAATACTTACCGGGCTGGCCGCCTTCGAGGAACTGGGTCCCGATTATCGGTTCAGGACCGAATTTTTCATCGATGCCGGCAACAATCTCTACATCAAGGGCTACGGCGATCCCTTTCTGATTTCGGAAGAGGTGGAACAGATCATGATCTCCCTGAAAAAATCGGGGTGCCAGACCATCAACGATATTTATCTGGATGACAGCAGCCATCGGTTGACCACGATGGCCGATGGCGTGGGCAACAGCCTCAATCCTTACGATGTCGCCTCCTCGGCCCTGGCCGTCAACTTCAACACCATTAATGTAAGAGTCGACCCGAACGGCACGGTGCACTCCGGCGAACCCCAGACCCCGCTGCTGCCGATGATGACAAGGGTCGCTGAGAACCTGGCGCCGGGGCTGCACCGGATCAATGTCTCCCTGGACCAAACCGACTCTTTGCAGTTAACCGGCCAGCTGTTCCGAAGTTTCCAGGAACAGGCGGGGATCGGCGGAAAAGGGGCGATCATGCGCGGCCTGGCCCCGGCCGGCAAGCCCCTTTACATCCATTACTCGAGTAAAACCCTGAATGATTTGATTGAAGGGTTGATGCGCTATTCGAATAATTTTATCGCCAACAACAACAAAAACCAATATCTGCAATTAAAAAAACCGGAGACGATTTGATCCCTCCGGTTTTTCTTTTTTGGCCAATAATTCAATCGTTATTCTCGATA
>JAWOIQ010000095.1:0-23718 GCA_046484585.1 Desulfurivibrionaceae bacterium | reverse complement strand
CCGGAGATGCAAGGCATCGGCCTGCGATGTGTACTGGTGTACATGAGCAGGCCGATAACACAGCAGATTCGGTGCCCTGTGATCGCTTACCTTTTATTCGGTCCGCGAGAAGCGGGACTGGACAGTATAAAAAAAAAACGTTAGATTCGCGGGCATGAAACTGAAGAGTGTCGGCATCGAAAACATCAGCTATCCCGTAAAGATCCGCCAGAAAAAGGGGGGCCATCAGGATACCGTCGCCACCATCGATCTGCGGGTTAACCTGCCGCGGTCTTACCGGGAAACCTGCGTCTCCACCTTCATCAAGATCCTGAACAAATATCAGGATGACTTGAGTGTGACCATCTTCCCCGACCTGATCCAGGAGGTCAAGCAGGAACTCAACGCCGTTTCGGCCGGAATGGAGATGACCTTCCCCTATTTCATCGAAAAAACAGCGCCGGTCAGCAACACCAGGAGCCTGATGGAATACCGCTGCCGCTTCACCTGCGGAGTCGATGCCGTAAACGACCTGATCCTGTCGGTCTGGGTGCCGGTAACCACGCTCTGTCCATGTTCCAAGGAGATCAGCGCTTACGGAGCCCATAACCAGAGGGCGGAAGTAAACCTTAACATCCGTTACCGTAAATTCATCTGGGTCGAGGAACTGATCGACATGATCGAGTCGGCCGCCTCCTCCGAGGTTTTCGCTCTCCTGAAAAGACCGGATGAAAAATTCGTCACCGAGCAGGCTTACCTTAATCCGATGTTCGTTGAAGACGTGGTACGCAAGGTGGCGGAGAATGCCCTGGCCAATCCGGATATCACCTGGTTTTCCGCCGGAGTAGAGAGTTTCGAGTCAATTCACAAACACAGCGCCTACGCCTATATCGACAGCAACGAGTTAAGGTAAAACCTGAATCCGTGAGCGTTCGAGAACGGTGCAGATGCAAGGCGGCAACGATGTTGATAATACTGATGGTATATCAACGAGTTGCCAACGCCGCAGATGCGCCGTTATCGGGCGCCCCGCAGGGCGGCAGGGTGTACCCTGGCAATCCAGGGGAAAACGATTATCTAAAGCAATTACAAAGTGATAAAGAAAATTAACCACGAAGCCGTCACGGATTCAGGTAAAACGTAAGCGATCACAGGGTACCGGATCTGCTTTGTTATCGACCTGTTTACGTAGCACCAGTACACTGCACAGGCCGATGCCTCGCATCTCCGGCACCCTGTGATCGCTTACAGGATGGGAGATGGGCCGAACTTTGATGGCCTGCCCCGTGATTGATTACGCCCCCCCTAAACCCTCCTAAACTCTCCTAACTAGTCAAATCTTTTTTATCCTTGCAATCCAACCCAAATTGCCTTACCTATAACAAGACTTACCACTTATTAACTTTTTTCAAAGGAGATGAGCATGAAAAAGATCAATTTGTTGTTGGTTTTACTGGTTGGGGCAATCTTGATGGTAGGCGGCCAGGCGCTGGCTGGGAAAAGTTCGGTTGAAACGGGCAAGGAACTTTTCAACGATCCGAGTCTGGCCGGTTCAACAAACGATAAGAGCTGCAACAGCTGCCATCCCGGCGGCGAAGGCCTGGAAAAGGCGGGAGACAACAAAAAGCTGGTAAAAGTCATCAACCAGTGCGTCACCGGCCCCCTCGAGGGTAATAAAATCGATGGCCGCACCGCGGAAATGCGCTCCCTGAAAATGCACATTCAGAGTCTGGGCGCCGAATAAACGAACAAGGGCGGAGCACTTAATGCTCCGCCCTTGCCTGCCTGAAATCGTCTCGAAAAAAAATCAGAACTCCAGTCCCGCCTCCACAAAGGGCCCGGAAACGGTGACATCGGCCCGGATATCATCTTCGTCGATAGCCAGATCCTCGTAACGCCAGCCCGCCGTGGCAAAGGCCGGCCCTGCAAAGCGGTATTTCAAGCGCGCGATCAGGTCGTAGTAGTGGTTTTCGCTGTAGGCAATGGCCCGGATCTCGCCTTCCAGGGCCAGTTTCTCTATCGGTTTAAACTGGACCGACAGATAGCCCATGGGCACGTAGATGGTCTCATCAACCGATTCTACATCCCCACCGATCACTTTTTCCCTTACTACCATATCAATCTCCATGCGGCGCACATTGATGCCGAGATCGATGCCCAGGGTACCGAGGGAGGCCAGGCCGGTCAACGGCACCCCGTAATAGAGGGCCAGATCGTAATGATCCAGACTTACTTTCGAATAAAAAGGAACATCAGCGTTAATCGTCACATCGCCGAACTTGAAGTCGACCGCTTTGCTGCCGTCACCCTCGAATTCCATCGGCGTCCCCATAAAATAGACATTGGGCAGAATCGGCAGATCGAGCTTGACCCGGCCGAAAAGGCGGTCCTCGTCATCGTATTTCGCATCGTTATCGAGATCGATATTATCGGTTGGAAGGATTGTTTTGTAAGAGAGCTCCCCATCCAGCCCCTGGACCCACCCTCCCACCGCTACTTCAACACCTACAGCGGAAGCATTGGTTGTCGCAAAAAGCAACAATCCGGAAACTAAGGCGATTTTCATAAAGATTCTCATTGAAGCCCCTCCATCAAAAAATAATGAAATTCATTTTGACTCATCGAGAGTTAATGTGACCGGAATCATTCCAGCCCATAAACTTTTTGAATCAATCCATCCCGGCAAAACAACATCCCCTCCCAAAACGGAAAAAGAACTCCGCCGACGACCTCATCTCTTGCCCGAAAGCCATTCCAATGTTAGCATAGCAGAGCTATATTTACTTTAATATCATAACGGGTCAAGTACTTTAGTCTCGGATCACCGGGAACCCTCAATAGATGAAAATAAAAATCATAACCACCACACCGAACTGGCTGCTCTGTCTGATAATTACCCTTCCTCTACTGGCGGCCATGCTCAGCGGATTTGCTCCCCTGAACTTTTTCGAACTGAAGATATACGATCTGCTGTCGCAACTGCGCCAAAGGGAGATGCCGAGCCCGGTGGCGATTATCGAGATAGACCGGGAAAGCATGGATGCGATCGGCCCCTGGCCCTGGCCCCGCTCCCTGATGGCCGATATGATCGGTGTAGTTACCGAGGCCAAGGCAAAAGCGATCGGGATCGACATCCTGTATAAGAGCAAAACCAGAAACCCCGCCCTCGAGGAAATAAATAACCTGCGCAGATCCCTCGGCAAAATCGCGGATCGCGGCGGAAACACAGGGGAGGCCGACTCCGTTCTGGCAGCGGCCGCCCGAAAGGTCGATGAGGACTCCCTGTTGATCTCGGCGGTCAAACCGGCCCAGAACGTCGTACTGGCCTTGAATTTCAGTTGGTCCCCCCATAAAAGCGAACCGCAGGAGATCCCGGACTGGCTGAAGAAAAGCACTTTGGACAGAAAACCGGTCTCCTACAAACCGCAACAATTGCTCAAGGGGTTCCACAACCCTCTACTTGCCTTCAGACCACACGACCCTCCCCAGACCATTGAAAGCCCCTTCCGCGCCCTGGCCGCGGTGGCGAGCCGTTACGGCCATACCAACCATGCCCCAGATCCGGACGGCGTCACCCGCCGTGAATCTCTCCTGATCAATTACCGGGGTCAGCTGTTACCCTCCCTTGCCCTGCAGATGGCGCTCGCATATCGGGATCACAAATTACCGGAAGTTGAACTGGTCAGTAATTACGAGATCGTCAAGGCCCTCCGCTTCGGCAATCAACGGGTTCCGCTTTCGCACGATTTGAAGATGTTCATCGACTATAACGAAAACCCCTTCACCATCTCGCGACACTCATTCAGCGAAGTGCTGGCCGGTAAAATTCCCAAAGGGGTGCTGGAAGACAAACTGGTGCTGATCGGTGTAACCGACCCCGCTTTCACCAAGACCTACCGCACCCCGACCGGAATCGATAAAACAGGGGTTGAAATCGCGGCCGAGACCGTGGAAAACATCGTCAACCAAAGTTTCATCCAGCGACCAGGCTGGGCCTGGTTCCTGGAGTCCCTGGTTCTCCTTTATTTCGGCATAATCCTGTTGTATATAACCGATCGCCTGAACGCCGGGCTCAGCCTGACCATCATGGCTACTTTCCTGTTCTGCTGGTGGGGGCTGACCGCTTTCATGTTCATTAACAACGGTCTGTGGTTCTATGTCGCCCCCCACACCCTCGCGGTGATTTTGGGATTCAGCCTGCAAAGGATGAAGCATTACCAGGCCGCGCCCGAACAGAAGGTGGAGGAACAAACCGAAATGAACAAGATGCTGGGCCTTTCCTTTCAGGCCCAGGGGCTGCTCGATATGGCCTTCGACAGTTTCCGGAAATGCTCCCTGAACAACCCCGCCGTCAAAGAGGCAATTTATAATCTTGCCCTGGATTTCGAACGCAAGCGGATGTTTAACAAGGCCATTTCCGCATATGAATACTTGCTGAAAGGGGGCAAACACAAGGACGCCCACGACAGGATCTGGCGGCTCAGACGGGCGGAGACCAAAACCATGGGCAGCGCCCCCGCCAGCGGCGACCGCTTTGAGAACACCCTTTTATACAACAACGACACCAAGACCAGACCCACCCTGGGCCGCTATGAAGTCCTCAAGGAAATCGGCAAGGGGGCCATCGGCACCGTCTACCTGGGCCGGGATCCCAAGATCAATCGCAAAGTGGCAATCAAGACCCTGCGTTACGACGAATTGGACGAAGATCAGCTGGCGGAGCTCAAGGAAAGGTTCTTCCGGGAGGCGGAGGCGGCCGGCCGCCTGAGCCATCCGAACATTGTCACCATCTACGATGCCGGTGAAGATTACGACATAACCTACATGGCCATGGAGTACCTGGACGGACATGATCTTACCCGCCATTGTAAAAAAAATAACCTGCTGCCGGTCAAGGTGGTTCTGAATATTATAATCAGGGTCGCCTTTGCCCTCGATTACGCCCATAAGCACAAGGTGATTCACCGCGACATCAAACCGGCGAACGTCATGTTGACCGAGAAAGGCCATGTCAAGGTGACCGACTTCGGTATCGCCAGACTAACCACTGCCGACAGCACCCAGACCGGGGTGATCCTCGGCACCCCCAATTACATGTCGCCGGAGCAGGTTCTCGGCAAAAAGCTGGACGGCCGTTCCGACATTTTCTCGCTGGGGGCGGTTCTCTACGAACTGCTGACCGGTGAAAAACCTTTCAAGAGTACCAATATCGGCAATCTGATGCACAACATCGCCAGCGCCAGATTTCAGCCCGTTACCGAACTACGGCCGGATACTCCTCCATGTTGCGATGCCATAGTCCGCCGGATGATGACCAAAAGCCGAACCAAACGATTCAGCAACGCCGGGGAAGTAGTCATCGAAGCGCAAAAGTGCATGGGGGATCTGTGATCAACGGATCACAAATAAAGGTTCAGAGCAGAGCGAACAAAATCAGGAGTTGAGCGCTTGAAATTCAAAGTATCCGGCCGAACCGATGTCGGCATAAAACGCAAAAGCAACGAAGACAGTTTTGCCATCGACCGGCAACTGGGCCTTTTCATCGTGGCCGACGGCATGGGAGGCCATGCCGCCGGTGAAGTGGCCAGCAAAATGGCCATCGATGTGACAACGGATTACATCAAGCGGACCATTACCACCGACGAACCCTACCTGACCGGTTACAACAACCGTTATTCCAGGGCCGGCAACCGGCTCTGTTCGGGCATAATCCTGGCCAACCAGCTAATCGCCGACACCGCTACCAATCGTCCGGAGTGGCAGGGGATGGGCACCACACTGGTCGCCGCCTGGCTTCCCGACCCCAAGAGCCCCATGCTGGCCATCGCCCATGTCGGGGACAGCAGGGCCTATCTGCTCCGCTATGGCGAGCTCAAGCAGCTTACCCGCGATCATTCGCTGGTCGAGGAACAGCTCCGCAACGGTCTGATCAACAAGAAAGAGGCCGACTCCTCTTCAATCAGGAATATGATCACCAGGGCTCTCGGTTTCCGGGAGCGGGTCGAACCGGACATTGTCGAAACGGAAATCGAGCCGGGGGATAAGCTGCTGCTCTGTTCCGATGGGCTGAACTCCATGGTGAGCGATGAGGAAATCCTTGCGATCCTCAAGCTAACCGGCGGCCTGGAGGCCACCTGTCAGCAACTGATCAGCACTGCCAACGCCAAAGGCGGCAAAGACAATATCACGGTCATTATCGCAAGTTTCCTTTAGCCGTTGCCGTACAGCCGGTTTCTGCCGATATAGTCGGCCACCGCCCCGGGAATCAAACCGGCCGGCGAAACTCCCGCGGAAATTTTTCGACGAATATCGGTGGATGAGATGTCGACGGGATCCATCTCAACAGGATAGATCCGCCCGGTGCGGTCCGGGGCGCTCCAGCGGGAATTGACGGGATCAAAGGAATAACAGCCCATCCCCGGGATGACCTTGCCGACCATAGCCAGGGGAAAACCGGGCCGGGGCACCACGGCAAGATTGGCATAATCCAGCAGCTGTTGCCAGTTTTTCCAGGTATGCAGCTCAACAAAGGCGTCCATGCCGACTATGAAAAAAAGCAGGGTTTCCGGATCAAGGGAGTCCCGTAACTCCTTCAAGGTATCGACGGAATAGGATGGACCGCGCCTTACCCCTTCCATATCGGATACCAGGTAACGGGGGGAGTCATGGACGGCGATTTTCACCATCGCCAGGCGGTGGTCGAAGGAAGCCACCAGGTCATGCCCTTTATGAGGGGGACGGGCGGCGGGGATGAACAGGATGGAATCAAGGAGCAGACCACGCAGAACATGATCGGCCAGGCGCAAATGGCCGTTATGGATCGGATCAAAAGTGCCGCCCAGGACACCGACCCGCCTGCCCGGTTTTTTCGGCGGAGCGGAACCCTTGCCAGCCGTCGATTTCCCCGCGCTATTCATATAAGTTTACCAGTTATCGAATGGTGCGCGTCCGGGCTCAACCGGTAACCGTTCACCGGGGCGGTCGCCAAAGTACCCAAAACCGCCGGACTGTAACCGTTCAGCAGTGGTGCAGATTTGGACAAGCGGACCGGCGACGCGTACCTCGTGTACGTAAGCCGGGCCGATCGTCCGAAGATGCGGTGGCTGCTGAACGGTTACCTCAGCCGCGTACCTGGCCATCCCCATAGACGATGTACTTAAGGGCGGTCAGCTCCTTCAGTCCCATAGGGCCGTAGGCATGAAGCTTGGTGGTGCTGATGCCGATTTCGGCGCCGAGACCGAACTGGCCGCCGTCGTTGAAACGACTGGAAGCGTTGATCATCACCGCCGAGGCGTCAACTTCCCGCAGAAAACGCTGGGAGTTCCTGTAACTTTCGGTAACGATCACCTCGGTGTGCTGGGAACCATGATTGACGATGTGGTCCATGGCGCCGTCAAGGTTGTCGACCACCCGCACCGCCAGGATGAGATCAAGAAACTCCATGCCCCAATCATCTTCCCGGGCGGCTTTTGCCCCGGGCAGAATCCGGCAGGTTGCCTCGCAGCCGCGGATTTCGACCCCCGCTTCAGCCAGAGCCCCGGCGGCGAGGGGCAGAAAGGTATCGGCGATATCGCGATGGACAAGCATGGTCTCCAGGGCGTTACAAACTCCGGGCCGCTGGGTCTTGCCGTTAACAACCAGATCAACCGCCATCCGCGGATCGGCGCTGGCGTCGACGAAAAGGTGGCAGACTCCCTTGTAATGCTTGAGGACCGGAATCCGGGAATTTTCCGAAACAAACCGGATCAGCCCCTCACCGCCCCGGGGAATAATCAGGTCGATATACTTATCCATGGTCAGCATGGCATCGATTGCCTCCCGATCGGTAATCGGCACGACCTGGATCACCGCCGGATCGATATTTTCGGCGGCGATCGCTTCCTGGAGAACCTTGGCCAGAGCCAGGTTCGAATGGATGGCCTCGGAACCGCCCCGCAAAAAAACGCCGTTTCCGGCCTTGAGACACAGAGCGGCGGCATCCACGGTGACATTGGGCCGCGACTCATAAATTATCCCGACCACCCCCAGGGGAATCCGCATCCTCCCCACTCGGATGCCGCTGGGCCGTTTGATCATCTCAGTGACCTCGCCGACCGGATCCGGCAAAGCCGCAACCTCTCGAAGCCCGGTCACCATGGAATCTATCACCTTATCGGACAGCTCAAGCCGATCCAGCATCGCCGCGGACAAGTTCTTCGCCCGACCCGCCTCGAGATCCCTGAGATTTTCCTCCTTGATGAAATCAGCCCTCTTCAGGAGGTCGTCGGCCATGGCCGACAGCAGCCTGTTCTTGACATCGGTCGAGACCGTCGCCATTTCACGAGAGGCGCGACGGGCCTGGAGCGCCATTCCACTAATCTGTTGTTCGATCGTCATTTTATTTCCAAACCCCATTTAATTTATTGTAGACATGAACGCGGTTAATTTTGATGAGTTTGCATAAAGTCGAAAAAAGCTGTCGTTTCGAAGGCATGCGAGAAATCTTGATCTTTAATCCACTGGAACTATCAAGATTTATCCCACTGGTCGACATGACATCGTGGCGGCTGCGAAACGGGGGATTTCGCGGCTGAAGCCGCTTCCTGCACCGGATCTCGGAATCCGCTCTTCCTGAGCCTGTCGAAGGACAGTTTTTCGACCTTCTTGCGAATTTATCAATTTTAACACATACCGTCAAAATTTAAAGGAGAAGGAGACGTCGCGGATTCAGGCGTGAATAACCTGGTGGGGGGGGGAAACTGCATGAAAACCGTCGGCCGCCGTTTGGCCGGGAGCCGTTAGCGGCTATTGAGTACGGATGCGGCCGTCACGGGACGGTGCCATGGCAATCAGGTCATGCCGATGTTATTGTTTGTTTTCTGCCAACGGCTTAAAGAATCACCAGATTATCCCGGTGAATAATCTCATCGCTGTCCTTAAATCCCAGGATAGTTTTTATCTCGCTGGTTCGCACTCCCTTGAGCTTATCGAGATCGCCGGAGTTGTAATTGACCAGCCCCACCGCCACTGCCTTGCCGTTTTCGGCAAGGCAATGGACCGACGCCCCGACCCCGAAACGGCCGCGAACCTCGATGATACCCGAGGGCAGAAGGCTTTTGCCGTTTTCGATCAGGGCACGGCAGGCCCCGCTGTCCAAAACCAATTCACCCTTGGGTTTCAAGGTATAGGCGATCCAGTGCTTGCGGCTCTGCATCTTCTCCGGTTTGGGCAGAAAAAAGGTGCCGATCGGCTCGCCGGCAAACAGGAGATCAAGCACATCGGAGCGCCGGCCCGGCCCGATAAAAGAAGAGCCGCCGCCGGTCGCTACCATTTTGGCGGCCCTGATCTTACTCTGCATGCCGCCGGTTCCCAAGGCGCTCGATACATTGCCGGCCATTTCCTCGACCTGACGATTGATCCTGGTCACGGTCAGGACCTTTTCGGCAGTCGGATCAACAGCGGGGTTGCCGGTAAACAGGCCATCGACATCGGTCAGACAGACAAAGATGTCAGCCTCGATCAGGTTGGTGATCATTCCCCCCAGGGTATCGTTATCCCCGAAGCGGAGTTCCTCAACCGATACGGTATCGTTTTCATTGATGATCGGGATGATCCCCCAGTCCAGCAGGGTAAAGATGGTGTTGCGGACATTAAGATACCTGTCGCGATTGGCAAGGTCATCATGGGTCAGAAGAATCTGCGCGACTGTCTGATCATAACGGGCGAAAACATCCTCGTAGGTGCGCATCAGATTGGATTGGCCGACCGCTGCCGCCGCCTGCTTTTCCTTGATCCCGGACACCGGCCGGGTCAGCCGCAGTTTACGCCGCCCCGCCGCCACCGCTCCGGAACTGACCAGGATAACCTCGCGGCCTTGTTGCCGCAGGGAGGCGAGCTGCCGGACCAGGCTGTCGACAACCTCGAGCTCCAGACCTTCCCTGCCGGTCAGGACGGCACTGCCCACCTTGATAACAATCCGTTTGGCCCGGTCGAGAAAGTCGCGCCGCAACATCAGGCCTTCTTCCAGGGATACCTGAAAAGTCATGCCCCGATCTCGTCAAGAATTTCGCCCAGCCTGACTTTTAATTCCTCAATCCCCTCTCCGGTCAGAGCCGAAGCAACCAGGGTTTCACACCCTGCCGCCCTGAATTTTTCCAGGAGGGCGACCGCCGCTTCGTCAGCCAGCAGATCTATCTTGTTTAAGAAAACCAGATAACGGCGTCCGGTAAGCTCGTCGTTATACTGATTCAGTTCATTTTGCAATATTCGATAATTTTCCAAGGGCTGATCGTCAGGCAGCGACGCGTCGATCACATGGAGAAGGACTCTGGTTCTTTCAATATGCCGCAGAAATTTATGCCCTAATCCGAAACCCTGGTGAGCGCCTTCGATCAGACCGGGAATATCGGCCAGGACGCAGGGTTCGCGGAAGCTGAACTGGAGTACTCCCAGTTGCGGCTCCAGGGTGGTAAACGGATAAGATGCTATTTTGGGATTTGCCGCCGACAGTCGGGAGAGAAGGGTTGACTTGCCGGCGTTGGGCAGACCGACGAAACCGACATCGGCCACAAGTTTCAGCTCGATGCGATACCAGAACTCATCACCGGTTTTGCCCTTGCTGGCCTGCCGTGGCGCCCGATTCTGGGCGGTGGCGTAATGGACGTTGCCGCGGCCGCCCGCCCCGCCCTTGGCGGCGAGGAATCTGGCACCGTGGTGATCCAGATCGGCGAGGACTTCACCGGTCTCGAGATCCTTGATGATGGACCCGACCGGCACCGGCACAGTTTGGTCTCCGCCCTTGCGGCCATGTTTACGACGGCCCATGCCGTGCTTGCCGTTATCGGCCTTGAAGTGGGTACGATACTTGAAATCCAGAAGGGAGGTAAGATCGGAAGAGGCTTCCAGGTAGACCGAGCCGCCGCGACCGCCGTCGCCGCCGTCCGGGCCTCCCTTGGGAACAAACTTTTCACGTCTGAAACTCACACAACCGTTGCCGCCGTCACCAGCCTTTACATAGAACTTGGCTTCATCGACAAATGCCATAACAGTAACCAACGTTTATTGCGGACATGTGGTTCGGGGAGCCGCTCCTGAAAAGAAGCGGCCATAGACGAGAAACTTCTAAACTGCTTCTGCGGGATAAACGCTGACCCTTTTTCGATCGCGGCCGAAGTCCTCGTACTTGACGACACCGTCCACTTTGGCAAAAAGGGTGTAATCGCGGCCGAGCCCGACATTGGTGCCGGGATGGATCTTGGTGCCGAGCTGGCGAACCAGAATATTACCGGCCCTGACCACCTGCCCGCCAAATCTTTTAACTCCGCGCCGTTGTCCGGCACTATCACGGCCGTTCCTTGAACTGCCGCCCGCTTTTTTATGAGCCATATCGGAACCTCTACCCTGTTAAGAAAATATTCAATAAACCAAGAAAACAGCCTGCCAATGGTCAGGAGTTGATGCCCTCGATTCGCAAAGCGGTGTACTGCTGCCGGTGGCCGCGCTTGACTTCATAGCCTTTCCGACGTTTCTTCTTGTAAACAAGCACCTTCTTGGCCTTACCCTGCTCCACGATGGTTGCGGAAACCTTGGCTCCCTCGACCTGGGGTTGACCGATCTTGACGTTCTCGCCATCGGCAACCATCAGCACATCGCCAAGCTCCACGGTCTCGCCGACCTCTCCGGCCAGAGACTCGACCCGAAGCTGATCTCCCTGCGCCACTTGATACTGTTTTCCGCCTGTACGGACAATAGCGTACATAATATCCTCCACCATCAAAAAATTCCAATCAAATATCTATGTTACGATCAGTTCAGCTGACCGTCTTAATCGCGACAGCAATGCATTCACCCATAACCGTATGGGCTGATTGCGAAACAGTGATTAATAACAGAAAGCTATATTTTGTCAACTTAAAACAATGAAGTCAATCTTCTTTCTTACCTGAATCCGTGCGCGTTCGAAAACGGTGCGGATGCAAGGCGGCAACGATGTTGATAATACTAATGGTATATCAACGAGTTGCCAACGCAGCAAATGCACCGTTATCGGGCGCCCCACCGGGCGGCGGGGTGTACCCTGGTAATCCAGGAAATACGATTATCTAATGCAATTACAAAGTGATAAAGAAAATTCACCACGAAGCCGTCACGGATTCAGGTATTAATCATCCGGCCAACGGGTTTCCGCTCCGGCTTTATGGGCAGCTGATCACAGGTATCGTTGATGCGGGGCTTCGGCCAGGGTGCTGGCCCGCGAAGCTGGATAAGCCCTCTGCCCGGCATGCGAACAGGCCGGTAACTAGGCGGCTCGGGGTCCGGTTTTCGCTTACCCTATTTCTGATCCCAGACTATCTCATACTTCTCGATATGCAAATCGCCGTTCGGGACCACGGTAATCCTTTTATCGATTCCATCCTCAAGCTCATGGACGGTTGAGGACTCCTCCCTGAGCATAATGGCCGCAACCTGGGGATTGACGCTGACCGTGACGTTATTGCCGCTCATCTTGCCGGCCTTGACCATGATCTTGCGCAAAATCTCGTAACAAACGGTGCGGCGCGACTTGATGATCCCGTCGCCGTGGCAATAGTGGCAGGGTTCGCAGAGAATACTGGCCAGGTTTTCGGAGCTTCTTTTCCTGGTCATCTGAACCAGACCGAACTCGGAGACCTTGAGAATATTGGACCGGCTCTTGTCCTTCTTCACCGCTTCCTTCAGAGCCCGGACCAGTTCGTCGCGGTGACTCTCTTCCTCCATATCGATAAAATCGATAATAATTATGCCGCCGATGTTTCTGAGCCGCAACTGATAGGCGATCTCCCGGACCGCTTCCATATTGGTCTTGAAAATCGTGTCTTCCAGATCGTTTTTCCCGACAAAACGGCCGGTATTGACATCAACCACCGAAAGCGCTTCAGTGGTCTCGATGATTATATAACCGCCGCAGCGGAGCCAGATCTTTTTATCCAGAGCCCGGTTGATGTCCATCTCGATTCCGTAGGCATCGAAAACCGGAGTCTTTTCATCATAAAGGCCGACCCTTGACTGAAGGTGCGGGGCAAAGGTCTCGACAAATTTCAGGATGCGTTCATATACCCGCCGGTCGTCAACGATCAACCGGTCGACATCCGCCGAAAAAATATCGCGCACCGTCCGCAAGGTAATGTCAAGATCCTCATAGACCAGGCTCGGCACCTTGGCCTGGGCCGCAATGTCCCGGATCTCGTCCCAAAGGTGGAGCAGAAACTCCATATCGGCCTCAAGATCATGCTGCGAAGCGTTTTCGCCGGCGGTCCTGACAATAAAGCCGGTACCGGCGGGGCGCAGATCCTCAATAATCTTTTTTAGCCCCTGGCGGGTTTCTTCGTCCTCGATCTTGCGTGAGATGCCGATATGATCGGTCATCGGCATAAAGACCACATTACGGCACGGCAAGGTAATATTACAGGTCAGCCGGGCGCCCTTGGTTCCAATCGGATCCTTGCAGATCTGGACCAGGATCTCCTGACCTTCCTTTAACAGATCACCGATGGAAACCTCGGAGGAGCTGCCGGGTATGGCGCCCTGGGCGACGGAGTCGCCGCAGCATCTGCCCTCGTTTTCTTCCTGATCGCAGGGGAGCTCGCGATCTCCCCCGTTTCGCCTGACAGTCACATCATCGACATAGAGAAAGCCGGTCCTCTCGAGGCCGATGTCGACAAAGGCCGCCTGCATTCCGGGCAGCACCCTCTTGACCACCCCCTTGTAGATATTGCTAACCAAACCCTTCTCGGCGGGTCTTTCGATATGGAACTCCACGAGATTGCCGTACTCGATCAGGGCTGTTCTGATCTCGAAAGAGGTCGCGTTAATAATTAAATCCGTTGCCATCCGTAGGTCACCTGGGAAAATATTAATAAGTAAAAAGTGATGGCGTCGCAAAAAGTTCGATACGTTATCAGGGTTGTCCGGTTAAGAACTAGCAGAAGTTCCTCACCGTTTTATCGACCATCATTCAAATACGCCGGTCCGTCATTCCCGCACGTTTTTTTAGCGGGAATCCAGAAGTTGTAGCTGAGTTTCTCATATAGAGCCACAAAATCTTATGATACAAATCATGCCAATCGGGATTGAGCCTTTCGATTAACTTCAGCTTCCATGCGCGCTTCCATCCCTTCACTCTCTTCTCTCGCTGAATTGCGGATTCCATGGTCTCGTGCACTTCATACCACAGAATGATGTAATGCGTACCGTTTACTGAATCCTTCAATGTTTATTAGCAGGCTGCTTGTTCATTGGTGTCAACCTGGATTCCGGCTAACAACCTCCGGAATGACGAAGTGTTGGCTGCCGGAGTGACAAAATATTGGCAGGCCCACATAAATCCCCCCCAGCCGTGGATGGTCTTTCTGCGCAAAAAATGGGGGCTGCAAATTTCTTGCCGGACAATGCTGATACCTTATGCAAAAACGCGCCCCGCAGGAAGTCCCCTTTGGGGTGCGCTACGACGCAATAGATCGGAGTTTTTGCGACGCCATCATCCTTCCCGGCACCACATTTTCATGACCATGGCCCGGGCTGACTGTTCAGCCGTCAGAGCGAAGAGGGCCGCCGCGATCTCAAGGGGCTTCAGCGCCGCCTGGCCGCCCTCGGTCAACAACTGCATTTCGAGTTGCCCCCCGTCGATCATGGTCAGCCCTCCCAGCAGCGGCCGCGCGTCTATCCGGCGCCGCCGGCCCTTTCTTGTCACCTCGATTTCCAGGGGGCCGTCCCCGCTAATGGCGTCCAGCACCACCGGGCTAATCGGTTCAGGAAGTCTGATATGATAACAGGTCAAAAGCCTTTGCTCAACCCGGCCGGAATCGAGAGCCACGCTATTCATCTCGAAACCCGTCGGCAACTCCCGGTTAAAGGCCGCTTTGACCTCTTCGGGATCGGCCAGAATCCGATGCAATTCGACCAGCAGATATTCCGCCCGACTCTCAGTGCCCAGAGGCAGAGCCGGACTGAAAGTCACCCGCGGGCTCGGGTTAAAACCCTGGGAAAAATTCAACGGCAGACGGATCCGGCGCAGAACCCGGTAAAAAAGCTGGATTACCTCAAGATGCCCGGAGAAGCGGGCCGGCCCGAGCCGACTGTAGTTACAGCGATAGATAAAGCGATTGTCCCCGGCCGCTCCGGCCTGAAGAGGGGTCGCGGCGCTTCCGGCGGTTGCCGAGGGCAAATTGCAATCTTTGACGACCACCGGCTTGATGGTCTTGAAATCGCATAAGCCGCATTTCTGGCAGCCATGTACCCGGCAGTCCGGGGTATAAACCCCGGCGAGCGCCTTGCGCTGCTCCTCCTCGATAAAATCGGGATCGACCCGGCAGTCCAGATGATCCCAGGGCAGGATCTCGTTGTCGCCCCGCTGGCGCAGGTAGCTGTCAAGATCGATCCCGACGCTCTCCGCCGCCGCCAGCCAGGTATCAAGTCGGAAATGTTCCGTCCACGCATCAAGGCGGGCGCCGCGCCGCCAGGCCTCCTCGATCAGATTGGACAAGCGCCGATCCCCCCTGGAAATCACCCCTTCCAGATAGCTCTGGCGGGGATCGTGCCATTTGAGCTGGAAATTTTTCCCGCGAACCTCTTTCTTGAGATAATCTATCCGGGCGAAACCCTCCTCGATCCCGAGCTGCCGGGCCCGCTGAAAGGGGGTATGGGGCTTGGGAACGAAGGTGGCGACACTGATATTAATCCGCCGCCCGCCCTGCTCGGCGGTCTGCAGGGCCCGTTTGGCAAGAAGAGGGATAGCCGCCAGATCCTCATCGGTCTCGGTGGGCAGCCCGAACATGAAATAGAATTTAAGCAGTTTCCAGCCCAGGCCGAAGGCCGCCCGGCTGGTGGTCAGCAGATCTTCCTCGGTGATGCCCTTGTTGATCACCCGGCGCAACCGGTCGGTTCCCGCCTCCGGAGCGAGGGTAAAACCGCTCTTACGGACCCGTTTGATCTGATCCATAATCTCAGGGGTGAGGGTCCCGACCCGCATGGAGGGCATCGACACCGAGACCCGGTCCCGCGCCAGCCGGTCCATCAACTTGACCAGGAGTTCGGAAATGCAGGAGTAATCGCCGGTACTGAGGGAGAGCAGGGCCAGTTCGTCAAAACCGCTTTGGTTGATTCCATTTTCGGCCAATTCGAGAATCCTGGCGGGAGAACGCTCCCGGACCGGCCGATAGACCATGCCGGCCTGGCAGAACCGGCACCCCCTCGTACAGCCCCGGGCAATCTCGATCCCCAGCCGGTCATGAACTATTCTGCTTAACGGTACCAGGGGCGGATCGCCGCCGGTACTTTCGATATCGGCCAGGATCCGGCGCCGGACGGAATTCTGCCCGGCCAAGCCGCGCATGCCGCTGAAGTTGCCGGAATGATCGTAGAGCGGTTCGAAAAAAGAAGGCACATAAACGCCTTCCACCGCAGCCAGGCGAGTTAATACCTCGGACCGGCCCGCGCCCTCGCTTTTGGCGGCCAGCATCAGCTCGGCAATCTCCAGAACCGCCTCCTCGCCGTCACCAAGAAGAATGGCATCAAAAAAATCAGCCCCCGCTTCGGGATGGAAGGCACCGGGGCCGCCGCCGAGCACCAGGGGATAGCTCTGGTCGCGATCCCGGCTGCGAAAGGGCAGTCCGGCCAGATCGAGAATTGTCAGGATATTGGTGTAACAGAGCTCGTAGGGCAGGGTTATGCCGAGAAGATCGAATTCCCCGAGGGGGCGATGGGACTCAAGGGCGAAAAGGGGTCGGCCGCTGTCGCGCAGGACTTTCTCCATGTCCGGTGCCGGCGCGTAAGCCCTTTCCGCCAGGACCCCGGGATGATTGTTCAGCAGATGATAGAGGATCTGCAAGCCCTGGTGGGACATGCCGATTTCGTAAAGATCCGGAAAGATCAGGGCACAGCGCAGTCCGGTAAGGTGCCACTCCTTTTTTACGATATTAAACTCATTACCGGCATAGCGGCTCGGTCGGCTGACCAGGGGGAGAATGTCGTCGATACTCAATTTACTTTCACTCTTTTAAAACTCGGGGGAAGTTCCAGTTCGAAGTCGGCCGGCGAGGAGGGGAAGCCGGTCCGCCAGTCATCCAGCCGGATCGTCAATTCACCGGCATGATCATCGCTTACCGCGGTGAGCCGGCCGGGCAGGCCGCACTCTCCGGCACCGTACCTGTCATAAACGATCTCCAGCGCCAACCCGCCGTCCGCGTCAAGCTTCAGATATCGGCGGATCAGCAGCCGGTCGGGATCAAAAAGCACCAGGCTGCGGCTGTTGCCGGAGTCGCGGGCAAGCTCAAGCCAGACGCCGCGGCCCTGTTCATCGTTACCGGTCGAAAGAATCCATACCTCGCCGGGCGCCAGTCGGCCGATCAAGGTATAAAAAATATTGCCCGGGTCGATTCCACTGGGCGCAATACGCCGGTAAGCCTCGGAATCGACATCTCCGTGATAAATCAGCCTTTCGGGGAACAGGGCATAATTGAACTGTTCTCCGTCACTGACCAGCACGACCAGAGGCTGGCCAAGGGGATTCATCCCAACCAGTTTCAGAAAAGATGGGGCCTTGGCCTGAAGATAACCATTCATGGTCCCGCGGTAAAACCGTGAATCTAGAGTGACGGTAAGTTCGGCATCAACACTGTTGTCACATCGGCGCTGGCGGGCGACCATCTCCTTGAAGGATTCCCTGGCTGCAAGGCTTGCCGTCTCCGACATCGGCAGTCTGGCCGGCAGCCCGGCGCAGCCGGTCAGGACGATCAGCAAAAGGACAACGGGCGGAACATTGCGAAAACCGGCAATCACTTGGCAGCGGCCTCGATTTTCTCAAGAAGGGCAGCTCTCTTCTCTTTATCTTTCTCGAGTTCCAGAGCCCTGTTCCAGGCGGCCAAGGCCTTTTTCTTCTTACCAAGTCGATAATACACATCACCGAGATGCTCGTTAATGGTCGGATCCTCGGCTTCAATTTCCAGGGCTTTCTGCAGCTCCTTAACGGCATCTTCGTAGCGGCCCATCTTGAACAGGACCCAGCCCAGACTGTCGCGAATGAAACCGTCACCCGGCTTGATCTCCAGGGCCTTGCGGATGTATTCCAAAGCCTGGTCCAGATTTTCGCCGCGCTCGGCCCAGGTATATCCCATATAGTTCAAGGCATAAGGTTCATCGGGACTGAGGTCCAGCACTTTGGCCATGGCGGCAAGGGCGCCGTCGACATCTCCGGTCTCATCCTGAAAAAGGGCGTAGTCAAGAAGCAGTTCCTTGTCGTCGGGGTATAGACTGAGCGCCTCTTGAAAAACCGCGATGCCTTCCCCGGTTCTTTGCCGGTCGTGGAGGAGCGCGGCCAGGGCCGGATAAAAGCTTCTTCGTCGGGTTTCCGGATCCGAGATCCTCTTGCGCAGCAATTCGAGCGCCGCCTCATGCTTCCCTTCCTCCTCCAGAATCCTGACCAGAAAGACCGTGGCGTTTTCATAGTCATCGGATTGTGGCGCCACCTTCTTCAGATGGTCGACCGCCGCCGCCACATCACCCTTATCATGATAGGCAACTGCCATCAGGATGCGGGCGTCGGGAAAATCGGGATCGCTGGCCAGGATATTACCCAGATGGGCAATGGCTTCGTCGTACCTCTCGCGATCAAGGAGCAGCCGGCTCAGATTCAGTTCTATTTTAAGGGAGTCACTGGCAACGGGCAGCAGTTCCTCCAGTTCGACGATGGCCTCGTCAAGGCGATCCATCCGTAGCAGCAGGGAGACGGCCATGGTTCTGACCCGCTCATTCGCATCATCCTCGGCAATGATCTGACGGTAAAGCTCCAGGGCCTCCTCCTGAAAACCACTCTGCTCCAAAAAAACAGCGGCCTCAAATGCGAGAAACGGCGACCAGTTCAATTCCAGGGCCTGCTGATAAGCTTGCCGGGCCTTGTCAAACTTACCGGTTTCCATATATATTTTGGCCAGATAATGATAAGCGACGAAGGAATCGGGATTCATCCCGATCAGCTTGTCCAGGGTATCTTTGGCCTTATCAAACTTTTGCTGCCTGGCGTATAAGGCGCCCAGCATTAACATACTGTCATAGTCTTCGGGATTTTTCTTCAGGATATTCAGATAAATTTCCTCGGCATTTTCGTATTCTTCCATACTTGCATACAGATTAGCGAGAAAGGCGTACGAGGACAGATCGTCGGGATTTACCTCGATGATCCTCTTGATCCAGCCGGAGGCGACATCCTTCTTGTCCATATTGACCAGCAGCACCGCCAGGCGATGCATGATGTGGACGGCGCGCTGATCACAGACCAGGGCCTTTTCATAGGCCTCGCGAGCCTCTTCAAGGTTGCCTTCCAGTTCGGCGGTTCTGCCCCACATGAAATAAAAATATGAGCAGTCGCTCTCCACCGCGTCGGAGTTAGAATCAAGACCTCCGGCCAATTTGGAAGAAAGCTGGTGATCACCGCCGGCGCAGGAGGTGCAGAGGATGGCAAAGAGGACTATCGCCGCTAGATTGTTTCTCATAATTATTCCTTGCATACTTATAAGACCGGTAATTTTTCGCCGGGAAAAACTTTCCGGCAGCCGGCGGCTAACTGATCACAGGGTATATGGGATCAAGACCAGGACCGTGCTAAACCTGTAAGGCTAAAAACTTTAAATACGGCTTCGCAAAAAGTCTCGGGATTGCCGTAATGAAATTTCGACCAACCGGAGAAATCATTATTATCAATGGGTTAACAGGGTTAACAAACAAGGTTTCTCACATTCGTTCGAGATGAGAGCTTTTTTGATAAATTCGCTTGCCTAGACCAGCAGTTCATCTACCTTAGCAACAATTTGCCGATGAACTTGGTCCGGAGAAGCAGCCGCGTCGACCCTGGCGATGATATCCATCTCAAATCCGGCAAAGATCGCGGCCACCGCGGCCAGGACATCCTCCCTCTCGAAATCGTTCAAGGAGTCGCCGCGCAGATCCTGAATCCGATGGACGCTCTCTGCCGGAGACAGTTCCAACAGGACAACCAGATCCGGAATCGGGGCGAACTTCTCGTTCTCGGCAATAATCCTGGCGGGATCATGCCCGAACGCACCCTGATAGGCAGCGGTTGAAAGATAATAGCGATCGGTAAGAACCACTTTGCCCGCGGCCAGGGCCGGCTTAATGAAATCCCGGACATGTTCGCGCCGATCCGCCATGAAGAGCGCGAGTTCCTCCTCGGCAGTCAGATGATGACGGCTGGCGAACAATGACCTGATCTTGCGTCCGTAAGGGCCGTCGGTCGGCTCCCTGGTGGTAGTCACCTGGTAATCCTTCGCCGTCAGATAGTCGGCCAGTAAAGCGATCTGGGTCGACTTGCCGGTGCCGTCAATACCTTCGAATGCTATCAGTATACCGCGTTCCGCCATGGCCCGATCGAATAATATTTTTATATTTCAGCGCTAAACCCGGAAGCCCTGACTGCGGCCAACTACAAACAACTCACTGATATTATTAATACATTTATCACTTTTCGGCAAACCGGCCGCGGTTGGCGGCGATCTTCGCGGCCAGATCGACGGCCGCCGCCAGACTGGCCGGGCTGGCCTTACCCAGGCCGGCGATATCATAGGCGGTGCCGTGATCGACCGAAGTCCTGACAATCGGCAAGCCTAAGGTAACATTGACCCCGTCCTCAAAATGAAGGAGCTTGAAAGGGATCAGGCCCTGATCATGATACATACAGACCACCGCATCATATTGGCCGGCGGCCGCCCGGTTGAACACGGTATCCGGGGGAAAAGGCCCCTCTGCCTGCCAACCGCAAGCCTTGGCCCGGGCCAGGGCCGGTACAATCAGATGCTGCTCTTCAGCGCCGAACAAGCCGGCCTCGCCCGCGTGGGGATTGAGTCCGGCCACGGCCAGGCGCGGATTTTCAATGCCAAAATCATGTTGCAGCGACCGGCCGGTAATTTCAATCAGTCTGAAGATTTTTTCCACACTGAGCAGCGACGGCACTTCGGCCAGACCGACGTGAATAGTTACCAGGGTAACCCGCAGCCGTTTCCCCGCCATCATCATGGCATAGTCATCACAGCCGCACAGGGCGGCAAGCATTTCGGTATGCCCCGGATATCGGTAGCCGGCCAGGTTCAGGGCAGACTTGCTGATCGGACAGGTAACCATCCCGGCCAGGATATCGGCTTCAAGGAGGCGAACCGCTTCTTCGATGTACAGGGCCATGGCCTTGCCGGTCGCGAGGGTGGGTTTTCCCCATTGCAGTTTTCCGCCAAGCTCGGAGAGGGGCATGACGGGCAGGGTCCTCTCCCGGACCTTCTCACCCGGTTGCCAACGGACAATATCAACCTCCAGGCCGAGTTCATCGGCAGAGCGGGCAAGTACCGCCGGATCGCCGAGCACTACCGGAGAATAGGCCCGGGACTCGATATGGCGCTGATAGTAGCGAACAATGATCTCCGGACCGATCCCGGCCGGACAGCCCATGGTAATGCCAAGCAACCGTAAGCGATCACAGGGTACCGAATCTGCTGTGTTATCACCCTGCTCATGTACACCAGTACACATCGCAGGGTGATGCCTTGCATCTCCGGCACCCTGTAATCGCTTACCGGCTGGGAGATTGGCCAATCCTGGGCGGCTTATCCCGTGATCGGTTACAAGCAACCGGCTCATCGACCCTTGCCCCCATTTATTTCGAAGGCGTTTTTGACCAGTTCAATCCGGGGCTCCCCGTTGACCAGCAGGAATACAGCGATTCCCTCACGGACGAGCCGCCGGGCCAGCGAACGCGTCATCGACACCATCGCACCATTCGCACCCGAGTAATCGATCAGATCAGAGTGGCCGCGGTAGGCATTAATGGACGCGGTATTGATGATGCGAGCCCCTTTTTTCAGATGAGGTAATGCTGCTCTGACAAGATAGAACATCGCAAAAGCTTTGATTTCGAAAGTTTTCAGCAATTGTTCATCGCTGATATCCAGCGGGGAGGTCTGCGGATATTGATAACCGGCATTATTGACGATAACATCAATCTGGCCATACGATTCCAGTGTAAACCGGACAATTTCCTCGCATTTTTCCGACTTCCCCAAATCACCCTGAAACGCTTTTGCGTCACCACCGTATTTCTTTATGGTTTCAATTGTCGCTTCAGCACCCGCTTGGTTGCCTTTATAGCCGACGACAATTTTAGCTCCCTCTTTGGCATAAGCAATTGCCACCGCCTGGCCGATGCCGCTGCTGGCACCCGTAATGATGGCGACCTTCCCTTCAAGCACACCACTTGCTTTGTAGTCGGCTAAATCTGTATTATCGAAAGATTTTTCTGTCATGGGATCACCTTTCTTTTATCAATTTCTGATAAAGGGCTTCATACGCATTGGCGGATTTTTTCCACGAATAATCCGCCTTCATGCCATTTTGCTTGATCACTTCCCAGTGCTCGGACTCCTGATAGAGCGTCAGAGCGCGCTCCACCGCTTCATTAAAAGGGGAGTTTCGGCTAAAATCACTCAGGAACCCGTTGCCCGTTTTGGTGCGGCGGTCATATTCGACGACTGTATCTTTCAAGCCGCCGGTCTTGTTTGCTACCGGAACCGTGCCATAACGCATTGAAATAAGCTGACTTAATCCACAAGGTTCAAAATGCGATGGCATCAGGAAAATGTCGGCACCTGCATAAAGCTGATGTGCCAGGTTTTCATCGAAGCCGATATGTACCGCCACTTTGTCCGGATATTGCCGAGCCAAATCCAGAAAGAATTCTTCGGATTTCGCCTCTCCCGTACCCAGCAGAATAAATTGCATATCGTTGGATTGCAGCAGCGCAGGCAGAGCTTCTTCCAACACATTAATTCCCTTTTGCCCCGCCAGCCGGGAAATCATGATGGTTAAAGGAATATCCCCTTTTACAGGCAAGCCCATCAATGATTGCGCGGAACGTTTATTGACCGCCTTGCCTTCAATGGATGATTGATCAAATTCCAGTTCAATCGTCAAATCGGTGGCAGGATTATAGAACTCCGTATCCAGGCCATTCAGGATTCCGACCAGATCTCCTCCACGTTTTTGGAGAACCTTTTCCAACCCCTCTCCGTATTGCGCAGTCAAAATTTCATCCCGGTAGGACGGGCTCACGGTCGTCACCTTGTCGGCGTATAAAATGCCAGTTTTCAGCATATTATATTTCCCGTTCCGTTCAACTTCCATGGCTTCAAATTGATTTCCCTCCAGCCCGAATCCCTCGGCGAACACCGATTTCGGAAAAACTCCCTGAAACTGGAGGTTGTGGATCGTCAAGACCGTCTTACTCGCCGCTCCAAGAGTTTTGAATCTGCTGTCCTCTTTCAGCAAGAGAGGGATAACCGCAGCGTGCCAGTCATGGACATGGATAATATCCGCTTTGAGCTCCAGCTGTTTCATCACCGTTAATACAGCAATATTAAAAAACCCGAAACGTTCCCCGTCATCGGCCTGGCTGTATATTTGAGACCTTTCGTAATACTCCGGATTTCCGAGGAATAAATACCGGACATTTTCGTTGCGATATTGAAAGACGGCACATTTTTTCTGTTCACCTGAAAAAGGGACTGCAATCTCTTCAAGCAATGAAAATTCCTTAGCGAATTTTTCCGGTATCGAACCGTATTTGGGCATAAACACGGTGACATCGTGGCCATATTCAGCCAATTCCTTTGGCAATGCCCCAATTACATCAGCAAGCCCCCCGGTTTTGGCAAAAGGCACACATTCCGCCGC
>JAWOIQ010000079.1:0-26410 GCA_046484585.1 Desulfurivibrionaceae bacterium | reverse complement strand
GATTCCCGCTAAAAACGTGCGGGAATGACAGCCCCGGCGTATTAAATGTCATTCCGGCATGTTGTAAGCCGGAATCCAGTACCCATCAACGGAGTACCGGGGAAAATCGAATTTTTAGCTGAAGTCTGATTCATAGCCATATTAACTTTTAACTCCCGACTCCCGACTTCTGGCTCCTGGCTCCTGGCTTCTAGTCCCTCACTCCTCACTCCTCACCCCTCACTATGCCTGCCCCGGCAAATCTCCCCCTTACCGCATTTATCCGTCGCGCCGCCTCCTCCAGCCGGGCAGGTTCGAGGCGGCCGTCCCGGAGGGCCTCGCTAAGCAGTTCGATGGTTGCCCGGACCTTGTCGTGCTCATGACAGATCAGCAGCAGGTCGGCTCCGGCCAGAAGTGATTGCAGGGAGGCCTCGGCCACGGTCATTTCGTTTTCGATGGCCCCCATCTCGAGATCGTCGGTGATCACCAGGCCGTCGTAGGCGAGTTCGTCGCGGAGCAGGCCGCCGAGGATCCCGGTTGACAGGGTGGCGGGGTGGTCGGGGTCGAGGGTCTGGTAAATTGTGTGGGAGGTCATCACCGCTGCCACCCCGGCCTTGGTTGCGGCCCGGAAGGGGAGGAGGTCTTCGGCCAGTAATCGGGCCCGGGGCCGGTCGACGGTCGGCAGGGTCAGATGCGGGTCGAGGCGGGCCGCGCCCAGGCCGGGAAAATGCTTGGCGCAGGCCGCCACTCCGCTGTTCTGCATCTCGTTGATGACCAGGACCCCGAGGCGGGCCGCCTCTTCGGGATCGCCGCTTAAGGATCGCTGTTCCATGAAGTAGCCCCCGTTTCGGGGACAGACATCGAGGACCGGCGAGAAGTTAAGGTTGATTCCCATCTCCAGAAGCTCGCGGCTCGAAGTGCGGGCGTAGCCGGTCAGGGCCGCTTCCGGTTCGGGGGATTCGGCCAGGATGCGGAAGTCGGGGAACTGGCTCCACGGTTCCGGCAGCCGGGTGACGCTGCCGCCCTCCTGGTCGATGCCGATCAGGGGCGCGTCGAGACCGCCGGCCGCACATGCTTTTGCCAAGTCGGCGCAGAGTTCGCGGAGTTGGGCCGGCTCGGCGATGTTTCGCGAGAAGAGGATGAAGTTATTGATTCCCGCTTCATCGATCAGCCGCCGGGTCGAGTCGTCCAGCTCCAACCCCGGCAGGCCGATCATCAGCAGGGTTCCGGGCTCGGTCATGATTTTAGCTCCTCGTGGGTTTGATAGGGAACCGGATCGGCCGCCCCGGCCTCGGCAAAGCCCTTGAGGCGCAGGAAACAGGCGTCGCAGCGCCCGCAGGCCCTCCCCTTTTTATCCGGGTCGTAGCAGCTGTGGGTCCGCGAGTAGTCCACCCCGAGCGCCAGCCCCTTTGTGATGATCTCCCCCTTGCTGAGCCGCATCAGCGGAGCCCGAATCGTAAATCCGCCCCCCTCGCTGCCGGCCCTGGTGCCGAGGTTGACCATCTTCTCGAAGGCCGCGATGAATTCGGGCCGACAGTCCGGATAGCCGCTGTAGTCGAGGGCGTTGACCCCGATAAAGATATCGCCGGCGCCGATCACCTCGGCCCAGGCGGCGGCGTGGCTCAGGAAAATGGCGTTGCGGCCCGGCACGTAAGTAGCCGGAATGCCAGAATTTATCTCGGTCGCGGAGCGATGCTTGGGAACCTCCTGGGCGGTGGTCAGGGCCGAGCCGCCGATCTTGTCGAGATCAAGGCGCAGGACCAGATGTCTGGCGACGCCGGCCGCTTCGGCCACCGCCTCGGCCCTGTCCAGCTCGATCTCCTGTCGCTGACCGTAGGCGAAACTCAGGCAGTAGCACTCGTAGCCTTCGGCCCCGGCGATGGCCAGGACCGTGGTCGAGTCGAGGCCGCCGCTTAACAGCACGACCGCTTTGGGTTTGTTGTCGGTGCTCATTTTTATTCCGATTAAGGTGTGGATATTTTAGTATCAGCCGATATTTAAACAGGCGGGCCGGATATTTACCATGATTTATTGGCCGGGATCGGGAGAAGTTGTTATTCTTAGCCTATTTCTCTCACCGGCATTTTTCACGAACGCTCACGGATTCAGGAATAAACGCGGAATAATATGATTTCAGTCGGCAGTTATAAAAGCCGCAAGGGGCGGATGATTCCGTCGCGCCGTCGCGCTCTGGATGAACTGTGGCTCGATTACGGGGTTAGCGAACCGGGGCCGGTCGATCTCGATGTTCTGTTCGGGCGCCCGGCGGCATGCCATCTGGAGATCGGCTTCGGCATGGGCGACGCCCTGCTGGAGACGGCGCGCCGCCATCCGGAGAACAATTATCTGGGAGTCGAGGTCTATCTGCCCGGCATAGGTCAGTTGTTGCTCGGGATCAGCGCATCAGGGCTTGCCAATGTCCGGATAGCCCGGGGCGATGCGATGGAAATTCTGGACCGGCTGCCGACCGCCGCTCTGGAGCGGGTGTCCCTGTTTTTCCCCGACCCCTGGCCCAAGACACGTCATCATAAACGGCGTCTGGTCCAGCCCCCCTTTGTCGAGAAACTGCGGCGGGTGCTGGCTCCCGGCGGCCTTTTCCACGCCGCCACCGATTGGGATCATTACGCCCAGCAGATCAGGGCGACCATGGAAGGCGCCGCCGCTTTCCGTAACCGCTCCGGCCCCGGCAGCTTCTATCCGGGCCCGGTAGAACGGCCCTTGACTAAATTTGAAAAGCGCGGCCTCAAGCGGGGGCATCAGGTCAGGGATTTGCTTTTTGAGCGGATTTAGATAATCTCACTTCGACCAAACTGGAGAAATTTTAATAGTTTCAAATGGTTAAAGCTGAGTTGGGCAGCTTGTCTGCTCAAACGAAACTTATGCCCTGTGGGTGTAAAGAGTAAGGTTTCTCACCTGCGTTCGAAATGACAACTCTTTTCGACTTTTTGCGAATTCATTGCTTTTAGGTACGAAATGTCGTACGTTGTTTCCTGGAGGTAAGATCATGAACACACTCACTGTATCCGAAGCGCGGGCAAAACTGTATGGCCTGGTGGACGAAGTTGCCGAAGAGCATAAACCGGTTACCATAAAAGGCAAGCGGACCAGTGCCGTATTGGTTTCCGCATCCGATTGGGAAGCTATCCAGGAAACTCTTTATCTGACATCCATCCCCGGCATGAGGGAATCAATACAGGAGGGGCTTGCAACTCCGGTTGAGGAATGTTCGGAGGAGCTTGATTGGTGAGCTGGAAAATAGTTTTCACCAAAATGGCCCGGAAAGATGCAAAAAAAATAAAGCAGGCCGGCCTCAAGTCACGAGTGGAAAATCTGCTATCTGTTCTGAAAGAAAATCCCTTCCAAAACCCCCCTGCGTATGAGAAGCTCCTTGGCGACTTCAACGGAGCATATTCACGAAGAATCAATATTCAGCACAGATTGGTCTATCAGCTTCTTGCCGACGAGAAGATCGTGAAGGTCCTTCGGATCTGGACCCATTACGAGTAAAAAATTCGATGGCGGCGCAAAAAGCACCCTCAAGGGCATAAATCGCCGGCTCCTGCGTTGCTGCCAATTATCTCGTCATTGCAGCGTACATGAGTACGCTTCATTCCTCGAAATTTGCGTGCCTTGGATCTGACGATTTTTGCTTAGCCATCCCCCTTTTCGACTTTATGGCGAGTTCTTCAGATTTGTCGGTCTCGCAAAAAGGCAAAAATCAGTCATTGCGAGCGCAGCGAAGCAATCCAGAAAGATGTAACTAGTTGAACAATACTGGATTGCTTCGTCGCTTTGCTCCTCGCAATGACGTGGCGAATCAGTTTTTGCACTCATCAAAATTGCCGACGTCGCAAAAACTCCCCGCAGCTTAATGAAGCGTGCTGCGACAAGCTCAGTCCGAACCTTTAAATCAATAATGTGTTGTTCACCCCGAGCCGGTCAAAGGGTCCTGTCCCTGCCCAAAATCAGCGGGCCAGGAGAACATAGAATATGGTGCTGAACCCGGCCCAGGCCAGGACCAATACCGTGACCAGCCCGCAGGCCTGGCCGAGCAGCCGGTGGCCGGGGGTCTCCCTTTTGCGTTCGCGGTAGCCGAGCAGATAGGCCAATGCCGCCCCGGCCGCCATGCCGCCGCCGTGGGCCCAGTTGTTGATCCCGGGGACCAGCAGGCCGAAAACGAAGATCATGATCGCCCAGCTGCCCACCTGTTTGTAAATGGCCTGGCCGTAAACTCCGCCCCGGCTCTTCCCGTAATACAGCACCGCCCCGATCAGGCCGCACAGCGAGGCGGAAGCGCCGATGGTAAACGGGACCCCGGCCAGAAAGGAGATGAAAAAGCCCAGAACCCCGCTGATGGTATATATGGCGAACATCCGGTAGCTCCCGAACTCGTGGGCCACCAGGGGGCCGAGCTGGTTAAAGGCCAGCATGTTGAAGAGGATATGGAGCAGGCCGCCGTGCAGGTAATTCGCCGAGACCAGGCTCCACCAGCGGCCCAATTCCAGGATCGGCACGGTGCCGGTGGAGCCGAGGAGCAACAGGCTCTGGTTGCTCGGGGAAAGAAAAGCGAAGGGGCTTAAATTGAAATTCGCCCGGCCGGGGTTGAGCAGGAGCGAGAGAATGAACATGCCGATATTGACGTGGATGATCGTCCGGATCAACTGGTCCGGCTGCGAATAAAGGGCGGTCAGCCGGTTGTTCTTCAACCAGGAGCCGGGCTTCCTCAGTCCGCAATGGGGGCATTTCTCCTCACTGCGGCTGATCAGCCTCCGGCACCCCGGGCAGAGCAGGGAATTCTTTTTTTGAAATTGCATATGATCTCTCGATTTAAAGCTGAGTTGAGCAGCTTGTCTGCTCAAGCGAAACTTATGCCGCGGTTATCCGGAGCCTGGCTGTATCCACCATGCAGGGCATCTTGTCTAAAGGATTTCCCCAAAGGTTTATCTCCCGGCGACGGAAAGTCGTAATCACATCCTTTCCCTTTATTTGACAGTTAAATTTCGGAATACTCAACCAAAAAGGCAGACATGATAATCGCGTCAAACCTGCCACTCACCAGTCAGTATCCGCGGCACTAAAGGTTGGAGGATGCTATGAGGGTATACGGGCTGCTCATTCCTTGAATATATATTTACCGCCTGAAGACGACAGAGATGTCATCCGGTTGATCAGATAAAATTCCCTGTTATCCTCTCGAACCAGAAGGGCTGCAAGATTTACCTCCGCCCCGGCTCCCATCCTTGTTTGCCTGGCGAGGTCCAGTGTCCGGATGAAGAGTAGCTTAAAGGTTATGCGACCCTTCCCGGGACGGGTAATGATCCCGTTTGGTCTTTATCTAAAACTCCAATTACGCTATTTGGCTGGAAATAATTTATTAAAATTATTTTGCCTGTTAGAATGAACTCTACACAAACTTTTACAATCAGGTGAAATCATGGACGAGATAGACAATGTTGTGGATCAACTCTTCGGGCCGTATAAGGTAGACCCTAAAACCATTGCCAAAGAGAAGAAGGAAATCCCTCTGGTACAGGATGAGACACAACGGATTCCTGCTCCAGGCAAGCGTGAGGTCAATGAAATAAAGGAACTTACCTCAAAAATGCTCAAACGGTTAAATCAGGCCGTCAGGTCCGAAAGCTGGGGGCACCGGCTCTACTATTCCCACCAGTTCCTGCAGATAGCGATGAGTATCTCCAGACGAGTTACCAAAAAAAACTGACATCGACCCGTGAGGTTTTCCCAAGCAGGGAGATGTATGGAATGCTCCTTGCCCTTTCTTGCAAAGAAGGCTGTTGATTGAACGGCAAGACGGACTTTGTGTTTTTTGCGGGGTTAAGCTAAACATCTTATGGGCCGAGGGGGTTATCCAGGTAACGCTGCCCAGGTATCGAGCCTGACCGATTCTTTGTTTTTTTACTCTCCCTCCTTATTACACTCTCTATTTTGTCTTGCCAGGCAAAATAGTCCTTCTCCACCCCTCCCCTCGTATTAGAAAAAGAATTTAAAATCGATGTTAGGGAGCTGATTTATGCCTCTCGGGTGGTGCTGATAGTCCCTCGCCCTGGTTTATTGCGATGGTCTGTCTGTGGCCGGGTACGGGCGGGGTCAGCTGATTCCGGCGGCAGGAGTCACCTCAGGGTGCTGTGTCGGTTGTTTCCTCTGTCCGTTGCCAGGTTGAGTCGGGATCGAACAGCTCGATCTTCTCGGCCAGCTGTTTTGTCTCCTCGCCGAGATCCTTCTGGTAGATGATCCCTTCCTGATTGACGATGAACGTCATGATCCCGGAATTGCCATATTCCGCGGGATAGGCGATGAGGGCAAAGCCCAGGAGCATCCGGTCCTTCACCATATAATCGTAAGCCCCGCCGGCCGCGTTGTTGCCCTGGCCCTTGAGTATCTTGAAGAAATAGCCGTGGAAGGGGGCCAGATCCGTCTCCGGGTATCCCTGGCTGGTTGCCCCGGCGATCAGCGGGCCGAAGGGGCTTTCCTCCTCGTCTTTTTCCGCCGGCCAGTAGAGGCCGTCCCGTTGCCCTGGACTACTGGTCAGCTTCTTGGCAAACTCTACCCGTCCGCCGCCCCGGCAGTCCCTGGTGGCGTATTCGTGCTGGGCCTCCACGTAGGCATGGAGCACTTCGATGACGCGCAGCTCGTTTCTGCCGATTCTCCTGTCCAGGATTTCCTGTTGCCCGGCCAAGGGGTCGAAGAGCCAGGCATCCCCTTTTTTGACCAAGGGAATTGGCAGGGGCCAGTTGCGGCTGCCCAAGACAAGAACTACCCGGTCCGGAGATTCCTGCTGGAGGGTGTGCCCTTGCTCGTAGGCCTGAAGGAATTTTTCCCGGCCGTTGCGGTCCGCTACCTCATCGCCGGAGGAGAGCAGTTCCTCGCTACCTGGTCCCAGAACGGCGGTCATCTCTTCCAGGTTGTCCGTCTTGATGGCCGCAACCAGAGCCTCTACCGCCTCGGCGGGTGCGGAAAAGCTCTTCTGCCGCGCTTCAGTTACCAGGGTAGCGGAGGTGCAGCCCACAAGGAGCATGATGGCGGCAAGAATGAGGCAGGACAAGGCCGGCGAGGAAGGTTTGGTATTTTCCTGCATGGGCATGCGGATCTTGGCGTGCCGCAATCGCAACCCGCCGTGATTGCAGCGGTTATTTTTTGGTAATTCGTGAAGTTCCGGCGGCGGGATTTTGGCTTGGTTCCCTTTTTGCGAGATCATCAATTTTCCTCCTTGTGCTCTGGATGCTCGGAATTTTCAGCTGAAGAGTCTCCGGTCGTTGACGGCCGGGGGGCGTTTACCTGCGCGATCCGCCGCCCCGGCTCTGAAGTCATCGTCTTAACGCCTGCCGCCATCGTCCTGCCGACGTGATTCACCGCCCCGGCGGCTTCTTTGTCCACGTTCCCCGGCCCGACGCTCAGAGCGGCCGGCGTTGATTCCTCGGAAGGTGGTATCCCGTCCGAAAGAGGGGCTTCTGGACGGGGCGGGCCGAATTATTCTCTGTGGTTCGCTCCGGCCCCTTGAGTCGGGTGGAATTCTCAGCTGTTCGCGCTGTCTCTGCGGGGCGGGCTGAGCTCTTTGCTGTTCGCGTCCTCCCCTCAAGTCGGGCTGAACTCTTTGCTGTTGGCGACGTCTTTCCGGAGTAATGGTTCGTTGCCGGTCCGGGGTTGAGACCGTGCCCGCCGGGAAGCCGCGGGTTTCAGGACTCAAGGACCTGCGGCGCAGGGTCGGCAAGCCGAAGCGCTCTCCGGTTCTTCTGTCCCGGTAGGCAACTCCTCTGCGGTGACGGGGGTCATGCCGCCAGTGAAGCCGATCGCGGCTGGGCCGGACGCGATGTCGGTGGAAAAAGAACGTCTTGGGAACATCGATATGGATACGGTGCACCTGCCAGTCGAACCAGACCCAGGAAAAAATGCCTGAGCCGATGAAAACGCGGGGGCCGAAGCTGAAGTAGACGTCGCTGGCAAAATGATGGCGCGGGTAGTACCAGTAATAGGGAGGGTAGGAGGGATACCACCAGGAGCCGTATACATAGTAGGGGTCGTAGACCGGCACGTAGACAACCTGGGGGGAGGCCGGCTCGATCAGGATGGTCTCCCGCTCCACGATTACCTTCTGTTCAGCGGTTGTTTGCAGGGTACCCTGTTCCCGGGCTTTTTGGCGCAGTTCCTGGATTGTGTCCATGACCTCCTGCTCCTGGACCAGGAAGGCGTCGCCAAGCTTTCGGGTCTGGTCCAGCTTCTCGCTCATGGCAATGAGGACGTCGGGAAAATAACAGAGGGATTTGACGCTGGGGTCCCAGGGTTTTTCCCGCAGGGCCTCGGAGAGAGCGTCTCCCTGCAGGGTCTGGTTGTCGCGCCGCCAGCGTTCAGCTTCCACCACCTCCAGGGGATAGGTGGAGGCCATCAGTATCTGGGCGATGAGCGAATCCGGGTACAGGGCGATGGGGGCCAGCATCTGCACAAGTTCTTCCTTGCGGAACCGGTCGCCCTCTTCTTCTTGTGCCCCGGCAGGCCGGGCTGTTGCTCCGAGGGAAATGATGAAAATGGCAATGAATGTCCATGCCAGTCTCCGCATGATAGCTCGTATAGTTTTCATAGCCGCTCCTTTGTTGATCGTCTGCATATAATATCATAGGGCAAGATTTTCACGCAATCACGAGATTAACGAGTCCTTGGACAAAGGGGCTGTTCCTGTAAAATAAATATTTTTATTTCTCTGGCTGTCGACAAGATTTGGACCTTGATCACCCCCCTTCATCGGGGCTCTTTTTTTTCTGCTTGTGGCCGCCGATTTTTTTGCGATAAAGTTTTAGGTGGGATGAGCGGGTTAATTCCTGCCTGAATCCCATGTTCGATTTACGCTGGGCAGAAGCAACGAAGCAGGATGTCCTGGAATCACGCGATGAAAAAACTATGCTCTCTCGGTCTGTTGATGATCCTGCTCCTGCCCCTGGCCGGTTGTGGCGGCGGTGGCGGTGATGACCGGCAGGTATTCGAGGCCCAAATCGTCAGCGACCAGTTGGCGGACGGTGATATCGCCTTTGATCCCGTCACCGGGGCTTACACCATCACTCCCGCTCCCCCTGTTCTGTTTTTCGGCATCTCCCCTCCGGACGTTGATCCCAACTTAACGGAATTTCGTGCCTTCCTCGATTTCCCCCTCGACGGCTCGACCGGGGAAGATGTCTTGCCGGCGTTTGCGAGGATTCTTTCCGCCTCCCTGGAGGTCTTCGTCAGCGAGGTGAGTTTCGCGCCCCAGGTTCCCACCCTGATCGATCTTATCACCTACCCCGTGGATAGGCTGGGGGTGCCGGATTTCGATTCCCCCCCCATTCTGACTCAATCGGTGAATTTCTTTCCCGAGGATACGGGGGCTTTCGTGCAAATCGATGTTACGCCCCTGATGCGGGAGGCGCAGCGGATCGGGCTTTCGGATCTGCAGCTCCGCTTTCTCCTCGATTTTACCGTGGACAGCGGGCTGGTTGCCATCGAAGATCAGCCCAACGTTCTCCTCACGGCGCCGCTGCTCACCGTGCGTTATCTGATGTGATGCTCACGGAAAGTCAGGGTTGTAGAGGAGGACCCGAGTGGGGGCGATCCGTTTATCCTTCAAGCCACTCTCCGGGATCGACCCGGTAAAACCCCTGCAGCTCGCGGTATAGTTCGGGGTGCTTTTTCTTTAAGGTCCGCGGTTTTTCGAAAAAGGTTTCGGTGGCGACGGCGAAGAACTCGGCGGGGTTGGTGGCCCCATAGCGGTCGATAAGGCTATTTTCGCCCTTGTCGACTTTGCGCTTGAGGAGTTCGTACTCCCTGGAGAAGACCCGGGACCAGGAGGAGTAGGCCGAGCGGGTCGGCAGGATCGGTGCCCCGTCGGCGCGGCCGTCCTGCTGGTCGAGCTGGTGGGCGAACTCGTGCATCGTCACGTTATGGCCGTCGGCAAAATTTACCGCCCCCTGCCTGACGCTGTCCCAGGCCAGGACCACGGCGCCGTGGTGCCATGATTCGCCGAGCCTGATGGAGGCTTCGCTCGGTTGCGGGTTCAGGTGCGGACGGACGCCGACCACATAGGTAGAGGGGTAGACCAGGATCGAGAAGAGTCTCGGGTAGCAGTCGGATCCGCGGTTCAGGAGGAGCAGACAGGCCTGGGCGGCGATGGTCACCTTGATCTCGTCGGTCAGCTCCAGGCCGCCGCAGCCCTCGAAGGATTTTTCGCCGATGAATATCCGGATCCGGTCGTGGAGCTGCTGCCGGAGATCGGCCGGGAGACGGCGGTAGGGGGGCAGATTCCCGACGAGGATCCGCGCCCACTCTTTCGGAAAGGGAGCGCCGAGCAGCCTGCGCCGCCGCCGCGCCTTGATAATCCGGGCCAGGGTTTTCCAGATCCAGAAGCCCGCCCCGACAATGGTGAAGAAGATCAGAAGTTTCATCCAGCTAATCTCCATGGAATCGCGGTTATTGTCAATAGTTCATTCCCGAATGTGTAAGCGATTATAGGGTACCGAATCTGCTGTGTTATCGGCCTGCTCATGTATCCATCCAGTACACTTTGCCGGTCGATGCCTTGCATCTCCACCACTCTGTAATCGCTTACCGGATGGGAGATGGGCCGAACCCTGGCGTCTTATCCCGTGATTGGTTGCCCGAATGTTTGCGCCGGGCTTGTCAGGAGCGGCCGGCTAGGCCGCCGGTCTGGTTCCTTCGAAACACCAGCGCACCGCCTCCCGGTCGGCGGGGCTGACCCCGGCCCGGATCAGTTCCGCCTCCCAATCCCGGACCCCCTCTTCGACCTGGGCGATAATCTCCCGCGCTTCCGCCCGGTTCAGGCTGAATCTTTCGCACTGGCTGAGGAGGTTGGTCCGGCAGGCCAGGGAGCCCTGGTCCCCGAGATTCAAGGCCAGATGGAATCCGTCCCCGCTTCGCCGGCGGGCCGGGAACGGCAGAAGGTCGTAGGCCGGCGACAGCCGCCAGCCCCGCCGGTGTAGAAAACCGTGATTACGGAGATGGTCGTCTTCGTTTCTGACCGCCACGTTGAAGGCCATGCGCCGGAAGAGTTCGTGATGGTCATCCCGGAGATTCTCGACGAAGCGGCGCATCCGGTCGGCGATCCGCGGATATGAGCCGCGTTCCAGTTCATCGATATCGAGATCGCTCAGGGCGAAAGCGCTCATGAACGGCAGGCGGCGGCCATCCTCCCGGTCGAAGCGCTTGACCAGATAGACCGATCTCCCCTCCACGGTTTCCAGGCGGATTTCCGGGACCAGGATGCCCGCCCGGCCGGCCATGGTCATGGTGGCGTATTCCAGGCCGGGATATTTGACGGCGGTTTTGCTGCTTTCGAATTTGGCGATCCACTGCTCCCCTTCGATCATCACCGTGCATTTGGGCTGGGCGCCGCCCAGGGAGGTGGCCTGGTGGAGGAGATGGAGCATCTCCGGGGGCAACTCCAGGTCCTCGATTGCCCGGTCGATCCCCCTGGCCACCTCGGCGAGATCGCCAAGGGAGCAGGAGGTTTCCGGTTTGGTGGTCGGCTGCTTCGGGGTCGGCCCGAAGGAAATTGCCCCCACCGCGTCGGTGGAGATCAGGTCGATAAACTCGTGGTCCCGCAAGGTTCCGAAGGGCATACCCAGCTGCTTGGCCATCAGATAGCGGCCCCAGCTGTCCGGCAAAACATCGCGCAGGATGCCGAAGATGCCGCCGTTCTTCCGGGTCGGATATTCCTGGTCGGAGAGAGGCAGATTGACCGGGTCGATGGCGATGGCGTTAGGCCGTTCCAAATAGCGCCGGCCGTACTGAAAGGTGCCGACGCCCAACTCTGTATCCAGGCTGAAAAGCCCGGCCGGGACCGGTTGCCGCTCATCCGGCAGCTCGATGAAAACGATCCTCTCGAAGCGGTTAGAAGTCAAGGCGCTTCTCCTTTCTGCTCCGGATCCGTTGCGGCAGCCGCTGTTTTTCCAGGGCCAGGCCGATCCGGTCATCCTCGGGCTCGGCAAAGCGCAGGGTGCGATCGAGCTGGTAGACTTCGAGGGCGGCAAGATAGGTCTCGATCCGGACCGCCGGGTCGCCCTGTTCCATCCGGCGCACCGAGGACAATGAGGCGCCGATCTTCTCCGCCGCCTGGTTTAGCGAGATATTTCGTTTTTTCCGGGCAATCCGCAGATTTACGCCGATCTGCTCAAGTCTGGCCCGCATCTCAGGGGAAAGCATACCGCTAAAAAACCTCATATATGAGTCGTTAAAGAATATAAGTGTTCATATATGAATATACTAATCGATGTCGGCGGGGATGTAAAGAAGCAATTAGGCCCTGGCCGATTTACGGGAGAGGGGTGATCAGTCGATGGTCGGTGGTCGGTGGTCCGGAGCTTTGCTGCAGAACGGGCAGCCCTGCATTCTTAAGGGTTTTTCCAAGCGGCACGATTCAAGGAGTTCGGCATCGGCGAAGATCTCCAGGGTAGGACCGTCGGCCCGGATCAGGCCGTCGTGCATGACGATGGTCCGTTCGCAGATGTCGACCACCATGTCGAGATCGTGGGTGGCGATGATCTTGGAATGCTTGAAGCCGGCCAGAAGTTCAATGAGCTGGCGGCGGGCCCGGGGGTCGAGGCCCGAGGTAGGCTCGTCCATGACCAGGATATCCGGCGACATGGAGAGGACCGAGGCGATCGCAACCCGCCTTTTCTGCCCGGAGGAGAGCCGATGAGGCGGCCGGTTTTTGAGATCGCTTAAGCCGACGGTGGCCAGGGCCTTGTCCACCCGGGCGGTGACCTCCTCGACCGGCAGGTTCAGGTTCAAGGGCCCGAAGGCGACATCGTCGAAAACGGTCGACATGAAGAGCTGGTCGTCGGGATCGTGGAAGACCATGCCGACGGTGCGGCGCACCTCCCGGAGGGTCTCCCTGGTCAGGGGATAGTCGCCGATCCTGACCTGACCGGCGCTGGGGGTCAGGTAGCCGTTTAAATGGAGAAGCAGAGTCGATTTGCCGGCCCCGTTGGCGCCGACGACGGCCACCGACTCGCCGTGGTGGATTTTAAACGAGACTTTTTGCAGGGCCGGGGTCCGGTCCGGGTAGGTGAATTCAAGGTCCCGGGCTTCGACGATATGGTGACTCATAGACTGATCTCCAGGAGCAGGCCGCCGAGCAGCTCGGCGACGGGAATGGTTCGGAACAGCAGGAAAGAGGCGGCGGCGGTCAGGGTGAAGAGGAGTTCGGCCCGGCCGAAAGTGAAATGGCGCACCGTTCTGATTTCGCCGGTGAAGGCCCGGGACAGCATGGCCAGATGGATGCGTTCGGCCCGGTCCAGGGTGCGGAGCAGGAGGTTGCCCAGAAGCTGGGTATAAACCCGGAAACCAGGGCGGCGCCGGCTAAAGGAGCGGAGGGCGTGGGCCCGGATCATCCGGATCGATTCCTCGATCAGGACGAACAGGTAGCGATAGAGGAGGAGGAGCTGCACGGCGAGGACCCGGGGGGCGCCGAGTTGTTCCAGGGCCATGCAGACCTTGGGAAAGCCGGTGGTGGCGATGAGGATCAGGGCCGCCCCGATCGTCAGAATGAAGCGGAGGATCAGGGAGGTGAAGGAAACCCAGCCCCCCGAAACAGCGAGGGGCCCGAGATTGACCATGATCTCCCGGTCCAGGAAGGGATTGAAGATGCCGATGCAGAGCACAAATGGCGAGACGATCAAGAGCTTCCGGAGGAGATAGCCGACCGGCAGGCCGGCCAGGCCGATAATAGCGGCCGGATAAAGAAAGAAGGGCACCAGTCCGGCGACGGCGTAGCGGTCGAAGGAGACCACCGCGATGATAAAGAAAACCGTGACCAGCAGCTTGGCGCGCGGGTCGAGGCGGTGGACGAAACTGTCCTGGTCGGCGATTATCTCCAGGCGGCCGATATCGTAGAAAGCCCTGCTGATCCTATCGGTCACGGTTTCTCCCCTTTTTCCCGAGCAGCAGGCCGGTCAGCACAACCAGAACCAGGACGATGACGCCGCCGAGGATTCCCGAGGCCGTGGCGCCGGGATCGGGCCGGCTAACCCCGCCGCCGTCGGTCTTTTCCGCGGAACGGAAATTGTAGTCGGGCAGCAGGGCGATCCGCTCTCGGAACCTTTCCAGGGCAGTCGGAGGCTCGTCGGTGGCGGCCGTCTCCCGCCGGGCCGCTGAATTTTCCAGGGACCATTCGAGGCCGTCCGGCTTTTCCGAGGCAAACCAGCTCAGGAAGCCGCCGGTAAGGATGGCGGCGGCGGCCAGGATGGCCAGGACCCTGGCGAACGGCAGTCCCGCCAGGGCGGGGCCGTGGTTTCCTTCGGCAACGATTTCCGGTCGGACCCTGATCACAAAAGAGATTACCCCGGCGGTGGCCACTCCCTCGATCAGGCCGATCGGCAGGTGGATGGTCTGCATCAGCAGCAGGAAGCCGGTAAACGACAGGGAGAGCATCCCGGAGGTCACGGTCTGGGCGACCACCCCCAGGGAACCGAGCTGCAGGCCGATAACAGCCGCCGCCGTCGCCCCGAAAAGGAGGCGGCCCGGCCCCGGTTGCTTACCGGTCAGCGGTTTGTAGAGCAGGGGGTAGGCGATAAAGCAGGGGGCGAAGCCGAGGTTGAAGACATTGGCGCCCAGAGCCAGCAGGCCGCCGTCGGCGAAAAACAGAGCCTGGACGACCAGTACCGAGGCCAGGGTCAAAAAGGCGGCATGGGGGCCGAGGAGGGCGGCCAGGAGCAGGCCGCCGCCCAGGTGGCCGCTTGAGCCGGTGCCGGGGATGGCGAAATTGATCATCTGGGCGGCGAAGATAAAGGCGCCCAGCACCCCCATCAGCGGGATCTTCCGGTCATCGAGGCGGTGTGCGATCTTTTGGGAGCAGTAAAAGGTGGTCGCCGCGGTCGCAACCCACATGGTTCCGCCCACGGCGGGCGAGAGCAGCGCGTCTGCCATATGCATGTTGATTTCTCCAGAGACTTAGTGTTACGAATTGTAAAAATGTAACACAACTATTGCGGCGGTTAAATGATTTTATGTTATTATAGGGGATATTATGAGCGCCGAAGGCGGGCCCGGTCACTCGATAAGCATTGAAAAAAACACTTGGCCCGCGGACAGCTTTGTCTGGAAGATCCGACTCAGTTAACGGCAGGGAGAGAAAATAATGACGGAAACAGTACGGTTTGGGGTTTCGATCGATGATCGTTTGCTCGCGAACTTCGATAAACTGATCGGCGGCAAGGGTTACCATAACCGATCCGAGGCGGTGCGGGATCTGATCCGGAACGCCCTGGTCGACGATAAATGGACCCACAGCGAAGACGAGGAAATGGTGGGAACCGTTTCCCTGGTCTTCAACCATCATACCCGGGAACTGTCCGACAAGCTGACCGAGCACCAGCACTCCCACCATCGGAATATTATTTCCGCACTCCATGTCCATCTCGACGCCCACCACTGCCTGGAGGTTGTGGTGGTTAAGGGTAAGGCCGGGGAAATCAGGCGGCTGGCCGATGAACTGATCGGCACCAAGGGCGTCAAGCACGGCCGGTTGATGACCACGACCAGCGGCCGGGATCACCTCTAGCGGGGCCGGCGGAACCCGGCGGAACCCTGCGGAGCAGGTGGATGTTGTATTGCGCGATGGGAGGGGACTGATTAGGTTATTACAGTGGCGTCGCAAAAAGCACCCTCAGGGCATAAATCGCCAGCTCCTGCGTTGCGGCAAATTGTCTGGTCATTGCAGCGTACTGAAGTACGCTTCATTCCTCGCGCGCCTTGGATCTGACGATTTTTGCTTAGCCATTCCATTTTGGACTTTTGCGAACTTGTCAATTTAATGAGTTCGCCAAAAGGGCAAAAAGTTGTCATTTCGAACGAATGTGAGAAATCTTTTTCTTTAACTCAAGGGTTATTATTAAGATTTATCCCTTTGGGCGAAATGATATTATGGGAACTTCGATTTTTTGCGACGCCATTAAAATGGTTCGTTTCTTCCTGGAGTTGGATTTTTTTCTTAAAAGAGGTGAATTTTGGACAGCAACGAGTTTTTAAGGTTCCGGAAGCATCTAAACAAGACCCAGCAGCAGATTGCCGATTTGCTCGGGCTTTCGGTCAAGGCCGTCCATAGCTATGAGCAGGGCTGGCGGAATGTGCCGACTCATGTCGAGCGGCAGCTCTATTTCCTCTTGTCGAGGCTCAAGGGTGGTGACGAGGGAGTCCGGCCTTGCTGGGTGGTCAAGAAGTGCCCGCCCGAAAGGAAAAAACAATGCCCCGCCTGGGAGTTTCAGGCCGGTAAATTCTGCTGGTTTATCAACGGGACGATTTGCGAGTGCAAGGCGCGCAAGACCTGGAAGGATAAGATCAAGACCTGTAAGGAGTGCGAGGTCATGCAGGTTCTGCTGGATGAGCTGGAAGACTGAGAAGCCAGAATTCTGGCTTCTTATTGTTGAAACAATTTTGCCCGGTAACTGATCTGATGGTTCCCCCATTTCCCTTATTGGCCGTCCCGGCAGCGGACCGGCAGCCGTTTGTCCGCCACGATGCCGGTCGGCGAGACTTCGGCCCGGCAGGCCAGAATCATTACCCCCTTGTCGGCAACCTCGGACAGGGTTGCGGCATAGAGCGGGTCGATTTGAGCGGCCGGGGCAAAGTGGCTGATATTTCCGAGCTGGACGCAGAAGATCAGAGCGGCCCGGTATCCCTGCTCGCGCAGGGTCAATAATTCCCGGAGGTGCTTGGTCCCCCTGGCCGTAACGGCATCGGGGAACCGGGCCACTCCATCCCGGGCCAGGGTGCAGTTTTTCACCTCCAGGTAGGTCATCTCCCTGCCGTTACCGAGGAGAAAGTCGAGGCGGCTCCGGCCGGTCTTGACCTCCGCCCTGATCTCGTCGAAGGGCTCCAATTCCGGAAAGATCCCGTTCTCCAGGGCTTCCCGGACCAGTTTGTTGGTCCGCGAAGTGTTGACTCCCACCCAGCCGCCGTCGACCTCGACCATCTCCAGAGTGTGGGGATATTTGCGTTCGGGATTGGCCGCCCGGGAGATCATTACCGGCGAGCCGGGAGTGCTGCAACCAAGCATGCTGCCGGTATTGGGACAGTGGACGGTGAGCGCTTCGCCGTTCGACAGTTCGACGTCGGCCAGAAATCTCCGGTAGCGGCGCAGCAGGATGGCGGGTTGCAGGGTCTGGTTGAATAGCATGGACCTGAATCCGTGACGGCTTTGTGGTGAATTTTATTTATCAGTTTGTAATTACATTAGATAATCATTTTTCCAGGGATTACCAGGGTACACCCCGCCGCCCTGCGGGGCGCCCGATAACGGCGCATCTGCCGCGTTGGCAACTCGTTGATATACCATCAGTATTATCAACATCGTTGCCGCCCTGCATCTGCACCGTTCTCGAACGCTCACGGATCCAGGAGAATCCCAACATATCAAGCAATTACCTTCCCGGCAACCTCAACCGTTACCATGCGGTAACGCCGGGTTTGACCGATGCGTTACCATATGGTAGCATTATTTACGGCCGATATGTCAAACAGAAAAACTTCCCTCACCCGGCTTGAGTAGGGAGGCTGATCAAGCCGGACGGCATCAGTAAAAGATCAGCCCGGCCCCGGATTTGCAAGGTTCTGTATATCGAAGTTTTCGTTTAGCCATCCCGAAACTTTTTGCGAAATCATCATCTTTACCGGTCAGCAAAAATGCGCCTCAGAATAAAACTGTCCATACTGGTCACCCTCATCGTCATCATCAGTTTCGGGATCACCTTTTACCGGACCTCCTCGTTCCAGAACGAACTGGTGATCGGGCAGACCGAACGCCAGGCCCGGATGCTGGCCCAGCAGATTCTTCTGACCCGAAAATGGGTCGCCGACCACGACGGCCTTTTTTTCATCAAAAAGGCCGGAATCACCAGCAATCCCTTTCTCGAGGAGAGCGATATCGAGGATCTGGAGGGCCGCATTTATGTGAAACGCAACCCGGCCATGGTTACCCGTGAGCTTTCCGAATATGCCAGCGCCGCCGAATTCTGCCGGTTCAGGGTGACCAGTCTCAAACCGGTCAATCCGAATAACGCCCCGGACCCCTTCGAACGAAGCGCCCTGCACGCCTTTGATCGGGGCCGGTTGGAACTGATCGACATTGTCAAGGCCGATGAGGGCCGGCTGCTCAGGTACATGGTGCCGCTGAAGGTCGAAGAATCCTGCCTGACCTGCCATGCCAGACATGGTTACCAGGTCGGCGATATTCGCGGCGCCCTGAGTCTGATAGTGCCGATCGCCTGGGCCGACGACGCCATCGCCGCCAACAATCGCCTGCTTCTGACAATCGGTGTCCTCACTATCCTGATCACGGCCCTGACCATCTATCTGCTGATTGATCTTCTCGTAGTCCGCCGCCTCGCCATGCTCGCCGAGGCGATGAATAATTTCCCGGACCGGAATATCTCCTCCCGGGAGCTTCCGTCGGGTAATGACGAAATCGGCGAACTGTCCGGCAGTTTTTCCCGGCTGGGCGAACGGCTGCAACTCTCCCAGGCCGAACTGCAGAAGACCAGGGAGCGGATGTTCCAGCACGAGAAGATGGCCGCCATCGGCCAGCTTGCGGCCGGGATCGCCCACGAGGTCAACAACCCTCTAAGCGGGATGCGCAATTGCGTAAAGGGCCTCCAGGAAGATCCTGAGAACGGCGAGAGACGGGAACGCTACCTCGGCCTGATCGACAAGGGATTACAGCGCATCGGCCGGATCGTCGGTCAGCTCCTCAACTTCAGTCGCAGGGAACCGCTCCGTCTTCGCAAGATCGATATCGACGGGGTGATCAGGGAGTGTTTCGAACTGCTCGATTATCGGTTGAAAAATATCGAACTCAAACTCGACCTGAATCTTCCCGAACCGAGACTGGTCGATACCGAGGCCCTCAAGCAGACTCTGCTGAACATCGGCTTAAACGGCATCCAGGCGATGCCGGAAGGCGGCACCCTCTCCGTCGACAGCCGGGAAAGCGGCCGGGAGTTGATTATCTCGATTAGCGATACCGGAATGGGAATGGCCCCCGGGGATCTCGACCATATTTTCGAACCATTCTATACCACCAAGGGCCAGGGGGAAGGGACCGGCCTGGGTCTGTCGGTATCCTTTTCGCTGGTGAAGAGGATGGGAGGGGATATCACGGTTGAAAGCGTCATGGACCGGGGGACCACCTTCACCATCAAAATCCCGGCGGAACCGGAAATTCCCGAAATTAACGTATGAACGAGATAGACAAGTTCGCAGAAAGTCGGAAATAGGGATGACTAAGCAAAAATCGTCAGATCCAAGGCGCGCGAATTTCGAGGAATGAAGCGTACTTCAGTACGCTGCAATGACGAGATAATTTGCAGCAACGCCGGAGCTGGCGATTTTTGCGACGCCATCGAGGTTTGATAACATGGCAAGAATACTACTGGTTGAAGATGACGAGATCATGCGCGTCACCCTTTATGATCGATTGTGCGGCCTCGGTTTCAACGTGGACCAGGAAGACAACGGCAGGGACGCCCTGATCAGGATCAAGGACAATCCCTACCACCTGATCATCTCCGATATCAGGATGCCGGGACTGGACGGCATCAAGCTGCTGGAACAGATCCGACTGCTGTCCCCGGAAACGGACACCATCCTGATGACCGCCTACGGCAGCGTTGAGGACGCCTCCCAGTGCCTGAAAAAAGGGGCGACCGATTACATCCTCAAACCCTTCGACATGGATGACCTGACCATCCGGGTCAACCGCATCCTGGCCAATCAGAAAATGAGAACCAGGTGCCGGTCCCTGGAGGAAGGCTCTCGGCCGGCCAAAATGATCGGCTCCAGCCCGGTGATGTCCGAGCTCCAGGATCTTTTGACCAGGGTGGCGGCCACCGACTCGACGGTGCTGATCACCGGCGAATCCGGGACCGGCAAGGAGCTGGCCGGCGCCGCCATCCATTACCGGAGCAATCAGGCCCAGGGCCCATACATTAAAGTCAATTGCGGGGCCATTCCCGACAACCTTATCGAGTCGGAACTTTTCGGCCACGAGAAAGGCTCTTTTACCGGGGCCACGGCCAGGAAACCGGGCCGTTTCGAAATGGCGGACGAGGGCACCATTCTGCTCGATGAAATCGGCGATCTTCCCCAGCAGATGCAGGTCAAGCTCCTGCGGGTCCTGCAGGAAAGGGAAGTGGAACGGCTCGGCGGAACCAGGCCGATTAAGGTAAAGGTCCGGGTAATCTGCGCCACCGCCAAGGACCTGGTCGAGGAGGTCGGTAACGGGAATTTCCGGGGAGATCTCTTCTACCGGCTCCAGGTGATTCCGGTAAAAATCCCTCCTCTGCGGGACCGCAAGGAGGACATCCCCGAATTATGCGGCCATTTCCTTGAGGAATTCAGCCGGATGCGCGGCATGGAGCTCACCCTCTCCGACGGGGCGCTGAACTGCCTGCTAAACTATAATTTTCCGGGCAATATCAGGGAACTGCGCAACATTATCGAACGCGCCTCGGTGCTGACCCGCTCGCCGGTCATCGATGTGCTTGAACTGCCCTGCGATCTTACCGGCAACGGGTCCGGATCGGTTGACGACCAGGCCTGCACCCTGGCCGAAGCGGTGGCCAGGGCCGAAAAAAACTGCATCCGGAAGGCCCTCGGCCGAAGCGGCGGCAACAAGACCGAGGCCGCCGATTTACTGGGAATCAGCCGCAAAAACCTCTGGGAGAAGATGAAACTCCACGGCCTGAAACTTTGATCCGGTAATGCGACAATTTGCCACATTCCGGAAATAAGATTGTCATGCTATAAGTAAATCACCATTTGTGGTATTCATGCTTTCCTGCAATGGATTTGTTGTTTGCCGCCTCTCCCGGCTGACCCCTCCGGGAGAGGCGGCATCGGCATCTTAACCCGACGGATCACCGCTAGCCTCCATTTCTTACCGGAACCCTGCCACAACCGGAACAATCAATTATCAAGGAGAACTCAAATGAAACATCTCAGGGATCTTGCAAAACCGGCTCTCTCAAAAAAACTGCTGGCCCTTACCCTGATCATCATGGTCTTGGCGCTCAGCCCGGTATCAAGCTCAGCCGATCAACCCGGCCCGATGACGATCACCGAGGAGATGTCCTGCGGGGTCTGCGGCATGTACCCCGCAAAATTCGTGGAATGGCAGACCCAGATCATCTTCACCGACGGCGAGATGGTCCCCTTTGACGGCGGCAAGGACATGTTCAAATTTATCCATAATATGGCGGAATACGACGCCGACCATTCCAGAGACGACATCGCCGGGATCTGGGTCAGGGAATTCACCACCGGCAGCTGGCTGGACGGCAGAATGGCGACCTATGTGGTCGGCAGCAAGATCATGGGACCGATGGGCCGGGAACTGATCCCCTTCGAGGACCGTGAAAGCGCCGAAGATTTCCGGAAGAGCAACGACGGCCAGATCAAACTTTTCTCCGAGATCTCCATGGCCGACATCAAGAAACTGGGAATGGGCGGCATGAAAATGAAGGGCAGGATGCCGGGAAAGATGTAGTTTTTTTATAGCCACAGGACATAAATTTCGTACGAGCAGACAAGCTGCTCAACTCAGCTTTATCCGCCATAAACAGCCGACAATGCCCCTTTATCTCTGCGATTGACGAGGTAAAGGGGTATTGTCTTGCAGCTCGACTTTCCGACTTCACCCCACGAAGCCGTCACGGATTCAGGTTTAAAGTTTTCCTGAATCCGTGAGCGTTCGAGAACGGTGCAGATGCAAGGCGGCAACGATGTCGATAATACTAATGGTATATCAACGAGTTGCCAACACGGCAGATGCGCCGTTATCGGGCGCCCCGCAGGGCGGCGGGGTGAATCATGGCGATTCGGTGAAAACGATTATTTGATGCAATTACAAACTGATAAAGTAAAATTCCCCACGCAGCCGTCACGGATTCAGGCTTTTCTCCTGGCTTCTGACTCCTGAATTCTGTATTCTCCTTTGATAATCGATCCAAACAACTTACCCCAATCAAATCGCGACCACCCTATAAATGACCGAAACCTTCACAACCTCCCCTACCCGCGATTCAACGACTTCCCGGATAGCCTTCTCCTGGCTTCTGAAACTGCGCTGGGGCGCCGTAATCTGCCAGCTCCTGATCATCCTCGCCGTAGGTCTGGTCTTTGATATCGACATTCCGGTCCCGATCCTGCTGGCCGTGATTTTCTTTCAGATCTGCAGCAATTTCTACTTCCATCATCTTAAAAACAAACAGGCCGCGATCAAGCCATTGATATTCGGGCTGATCATGGCCTGGGACATAGTCCAGCTCACCGTGCTGATCTACTTCAGCGGCGGGCCGATGAATCCATTCACCTTCATCTATCTGGTCCACGTCGCCCTGGGCGCCATCCTCATGGGACAGAGATGGGTCTGGGGTCTAAATCTGCTGGCCATAATCTGCTATGCCCTGCTTTTCCTTCTGCCCCCCGCCCCCGATTTCAGCCAGGGGCTGGTTGCCGCCTCCGCCGCATCGCCCTGTCTCGACGAGAGCGGCATGGGCCTGCATCTCCAGGGAATGTGGGCGGCCTTTACCCTCACCGCAATGTTCATCGTTTTCTTCGTCAGCCGGATCGGCAAGGCCATTGAAGGTCATCAGCAGACCTTGGCCAGTCTTGAAAAGGAGCGGCAGCGCAGCGAAAAAATGGCAGCCCTGGCCACCCTCGCGGCCGGGGCCGCCCATGAATTTTCGACCCCGTTGTCAACCATCGCCATCGCCGCCGGCGAGATGACCCATCATCTTGATGAGGCGGGAAAAGACCCGGAACTCCGAGAAGATGCCGCCCTGATCGGAAAAGAGGTAAAGAAATGCCGCGATATCCTCCGGCAGTTGGCAGCGGATGCCGGCGAACACCTGGGCGAATCTTTTGTCACAGTCACCCCGGCCGATTTTCTTGACAAAGTCGTCAGGGAATTCAAGAATGAAACAGGCAGGGAGATATCCTTCGAGCTTGATCCGGGAACCGGCCCGATCCTGATCCCGCTTCAATCCTGGCTGCGCGCCGTCAAGGGGCTGCTGAAAAACGCCCTTGACGCCTGTCCGGAGGGAAATATCCATGGCCGGCTTTTTTCGGACCGGGAATATCTTGCCGTTACCGTTGCCGACGAAGGGCCGGGGATGAGTTCGGAGGAGACGGCCCGGGCCGCCGAACCTTTTTTCACCACCAAGGAACCGGGCAAGGGCCTCGGCCTCGGCCTGTTTCTGGCCAGGACCCTGGCCGAGCGCTTCGGCGGCGATCTGCTGATCGAATCCGCCCCCGGCCGGGGAACGGAAGTCACCTTCCGGGTGAAACTCGCGAGGATTGCGCCGTGACGGAAACCGCTTTAAACACAGCAGAAACCATTCTTATCGTCGACGACGAAGAATATTTCCGGGCGCGCCTCGGCCGCGCTCTGACCCGAAGGGGATACGAGATCCATCAGGCGGGCGGCTACGATGAGGCGATCGAGGTTATCAGGGAACACCGGCCGGTCAGGGGTATTTTCGATCTGCGAATGCCGGGCCGTTCCGGCCTGGAACTGGTCAAAGCGGCCCTCGAACTTAATCCGGAAATGAAGATCGTAGTCCTCACCGGCTACGGCAGCATCGCCACCGCCACCGAGGCGATCAGGCTGGGCGCCCTTAATTATCTGGCCAAACCGGCCGATGCCGAGGAGATCCTCGCCGCCTTCGCGAAAGAGCGGGAAAGGGCGGAGAGCGCCCCCCGGCCCGGGGAAAAGATCGAAACCCCCTCCCTGGCCCGGGTCGAATGGGAACATATCAACCGGGTCTTAAACGATTGCCGGGGCAACATCTCGGCCGCGGCCAAGCGGTTGAACATCCACCGCCGCACCCTGCAGCGCAAACTCATGAAGTTCCCGCCCTTTCAGTAGCCTGAATCCCGATAAAGGTGAGAGATATTCCCCGCCCGCTCCTCTTGCCGTCTTGATTTTATCAACTCACTCAATTACTATGTCGGACTTGCAATTCAGCCGGCCATCGCGAACAGTTTGCCGGACACCGCCCGCTCCGGGAACAGGCCGGCTATTTCATTTTTCAGCTTATTTCCTGAATCCGTGACGGCTTGACCGGTTCATTAGATTAGGTGGCTGTAATTACGTAAAAAAAAATTTAATTCGCGACGGGAATAACTATTCACCCGCCTCCCTACGGGGCGTCCGATAACGGCGCATCTGCTGTGTTGACAACTCGTTGATATACCAAAGTATAATCAACCTTGTTGTCGCCTTGCATCTGCACCGTTCTCGAACGCTCACGGATTCAGGTATTTTTTCAAGGAAACAACGATGATCACCCTGCTTGATTATGGCGCCGGCAACGTCCGCAGCGTCAGAAACGCCATCAAGGAACTGGGCTTCGAGGTAAAAGACGTTGCCTCCCCAGAAGATATCCTCCGGGCCGACAAACTGATTTTTCCCGGGGTCGGCAATTTCATCACCGCGATCCGGCGCCTGAACGAGCTCGACTACATTGAGCCCCTGCGCGAATACCTCAGGAGTGACCGGCCGTTCATGGGCATCTGTCTGGGCTTGCAGACCCTTTTCGAAGGCAGCGAGGAATCACCCGGCGTGCCGGGCCTCGGCCTGATCCCCGGCATGGTCGGCAGGTTTGACGACAGCCGCGGCTCGGTGCCGCAGATCGGCTGGAACGGAATCAATATCCGCAAGGACTCGCCCCTTTTCGAAAACTACCGCGACGAAAAGTTCTACTTCGTCCACTCCTACCGGGCCGTTGCCACTCCCGAAAACCGCGACTGGCTGCTAAGCACCACCGATTACGGCGAGGAATTCATCAGCAGTGTCCAGAAAGGCAATGTCATCGCCTGCCAGTTCCATCCGGAAAAAAGCGGCCTGGCCGGCCTGAATATTTTCAAGAACTTCCTTGGCGCCAGGGATCTGGCGGTTAAATCGGCTGGCGCAGCGCGGGAGGGGAAGACGAAAACCCGGCTGGCCAAAAGGATCATCGCCTGCCTCGACGTCCGCGCCAACGACGCCGGCGATCTGGTGGTGACCAAGGGCGACCAGTACGATGTCCGGGAAAAGGGCGAGGTCCGAAACCTCGGCAAACCGGTCGAACTGGCCCGCCGATACTATGAGGAAGGCGCCGACGAGATCACCTTTCTGAACATCACCGGCTTCCGGGACTTCCCGTTAAGGGACCAGCCGATGATCGAGGTCCTGCGCCGCACCTCGGAGAACGTTTTCGTACCCCTGACCATCGGCGGCGGGATCAGAAACTATACCGGTTCCGACGGGGTATTTTATTCGTCCCTGGATGTGGCCTCCGAGTATTTCCGCTCCGGGGCCGACAAGATCTCGATCGGCAGCGACGCCGTCCACACCGTCGAAGAGTACCTGAAAACCGGCAAAAAAACCGGAATGAGCTCCCTGGAGCAGATCTCCCGGGTCTACGGCAACCAGGCGGTGGTGGTCTCGGTCGATCCCCGCCGGATCTACGTCAACTCCCCGGAAGAGACCGAGCATTACACGATCAAAACCGCGGCGCCGGGTCCGAACGGCGAGGAGTACTGCTGGTACCAGTGCACCGTCAAGGGCGGCCGGGAGGGGCGCGATCTCGACGTGGTCCAGCTGGTCAGAACCTGCCAGGAACTGGGGGCCGGAGAGGTTCTCCTGAACTGCATGGACCGGGACGGCACCGGCCTGGGTTTCGATCTGGAACTGACCATGATGGTCAAGGAAAACGTGACCATTCCGGTCATCGCCTCAAGCGGGGCGGGCCGGGTCGAGCATTTCTCGGAGGTTTTCAAAAAGACCGGGGTGGAAGCGGCCCTGGCCGCCGGCATCTTCCACCGCCGGGAGGTGCCGATCGAAGCGGTCAAGGAGCACTTGAGGGAATCCGACATCGAAACCCGCTGAAGACGACCAGGGGGCAACTAGCTGCCAGAAACAAAGGCATTGCTTACACCGGCAGCAGCCGATCCCGACCCCTTCCGGCGGAGAGTATGGGGATCAAACCGGAGATCGATATCCTCCCGGCGGCCGCTCAGAGATTATCGATAACTCTCTTCAACATCTCCCGGATCTGCCCGGCAATCCCTCCGAGATCATCGCTGGCAACCGCCTGCATGGAGGCGACCGGGTTGATGGCCGCCACTTCGACCCGGCCGTCATCGAGTTCCTGGACCACGACATTGCAGGGCAGCATGGTGCCGATCTTATCCTCGACCTGAAGGGCTTTGTAGGCAAAAGGCGGGTTGCAGGCCCCCAGGATCCGATACTTCCTGAAGTCCACATCAAGCTTCTTTTTCAGGGCGCCCTTGACATCGATATCGGACAGGATGCCGAAGCCCTCTTTCTTCAGCTCTCCGGTCACCCGGTCAATGGTTTCGTCAAAACCGGCGTTCACGATCTTGTTAAAATAGT
>JAWOIQ010000070.1:0-8320 GCA_046484585.1 Desulfurivibrionaceae bacterium | reverse complement strand
CGGCTTACAACATGCCGGAAAGACATTTAATACGCCGGGGCCGTCATTCCCGCACGTTTTTAGCGGGAATCCAGAAGTTGAAGCTGAAGTTTCATATAGAGCCACTAAAGTTAATAGTCAGAGGAGTCAGGAGCCGGAAGTTATGAGTTATGAGTTAGATAGAAGTTAGAAGCAGGCGGAAGATCTCTTTACAATCTTATTCGCCATGCTGTCTCCTGGCTTCTGGCTTCTGGCTCCTGTTTCCTGTCTTGGATTAGCCCTTATGAGCATGGAAAGCGAAAAACTCGTCATCGAGCTGAATTTCCGCAACGATATCATCGACGAGCGCAACGAGGACCAGCCCTTCGACAGCCGGGCGATGCTTGCCCTCCTGACCGAGACGGTGGTCGACAAGCGGACCTTGGAGCTGATCGAGATCCACGAGCTTTTCGAGGCCATGGACCATACCATCACCCGGGTCGGCTCGGCCCGCTTCTTCCACTCCCTGGCCAATCCCTCCGAATCGATCGAGCTGATCCATGCCAAGCAGGACTCCTACTGCGAACTGGCAAACAACGTCAAGCTGCAAAGCGCCATCATCGACTTTCTGGAGGTGTTCAGCGCGGGCGAGGCCCGGCTGTTCAAATTCCTCAACGCCCACATGCAGGCCGTGTTGCCTTACCACGATTTCAAGGAGGGAGCCGAGACCATTAAATACATGATGGCGGCCGCCGAAGGACCGCGGCCGGAGACGGCCTATCTCGATTCCCTGTTCAAGAGCATCCTGAGTTTCAAGGGCTCCCCGGCCGCCGGACTGGTCACCGGCCCCCGCTACCGGACCCCGAAAGGGATCAGGGCGGCGGTCGAAAAGAAATCCCTGCTGCGCCTGCCCTTCCGCCCTTCCCGGTTTAGCCTCGGCTCCCTGCTGCCTTTTATGCCGGGCCTGATTTTCGGGGCCGGCTGGCTGTTCGGTTTTATGAATGAAGCGACATCCTTCACCCTTTTCATGCTGACTGCCTGGCTCAGCCTGTTCGGAATCCTCTACGGCGCGGTGATCAAGCCGATCTTCGATTACGAGACCGCGATCCTGCCGATCCGGAACCGCCTGATCGAATCGAACCGTTTCGGCTCGGCCATCGAGGCGGTCGCTGCCATCGACGAACTGATGTCGTTTGTCAACTTCAGCCAGGCGCCGCCGCACCACCCGACCTGCATGCCGGAATTTTCCAACAACCGCTGCCACCACTTTATCGCCAGGGATCTGCGCAACCCGACCAGGGCGATGAGCGACCCTAATTACGTCCCGAACGACATCACCCTGGACGGCTGCCGGGCCACCTTCATCACCGGCCCGAACAGCGGCGGCAAGACCACAATCTGCAAGTCCATCGTCCAGAACCAAATCCTCGCCCAGATCGGAGCGCCGGTCATGGCCAGTTCGGCCCGAATCAACATGGCCGACCGGATCACCTACCAGGCCCCGGCCTTTGACACCCTGATCGATGAGGAGGGCCGCTTCGGCACCGAACTGAAGGTGACCCGGGACATCTTCTTTGCGACTACCCCGAAGAGCTTGGTCATTCTGGACGAGATCGCCGAGGGCACCACCACCCACGAGAAGATGAGCCTGTCGGTCGAGATCATGGACGGCTTTTTCGCGATCGGCAACAACACCGTGCTGGTCACCCACAGTTTCGAACTGGTCGAAGAGTTCCGCAGGCAGAACAAGGGCCAGTACCTCCAGGTCGAATTCGCCGACGACAATCCCACCCACCGGTTGATTCCCGGGGTCTCCACCGAAAGCCACGCCCTGCGGGTCGCCACCAAGATCGGCTTTGCCCCGGACGATATCAAAAAGCATCTGAGCGACAAGGGCTATATCGCGGGGTAGATGATTTACCATGGTGCCGAAACTGCCCGAACTGCCAATCAACGCGATCCTGCCGGAACTGCAAAAGGCCTTGGCCGCCCGCCCAAGCGCGGTACTGACCGCCGAGCCCGGCTCGGGCAAGACCACCATCGCCCCCCTCGCCCTCCTCGAAGAGCCCTGGCTGGCCGGGGGCAAAATCATCATCCTCGAACCGCGCCGCCTGGCCGCCCGGGCCGCGGCGGCCCGGATGAGCGAGCTTATCGGCGACCGGCTCGGCAATACGGTCGGCTACCGGGTCCGCTTCGACAGCCGGGTGAGCAAAAACACCAGGATCGAGGTGGTCACCGAAGGCATCCTGATCCGGATGCTCCAGAACGACCCGGAGCTCGGCAGCACCGGCCTGGTGATCTTCGATGAATTCCACGAACGCAGCCTCCAGGCCGATCTGGCCCTGGCCCTCTGCCTGGACCTCCGTGAACTCCGGGAGGACCTGAAAATTCTGGTGATGTCGGCCACCATCGACACCGCCGGGGTCGCGACTCTCCTCGGCAACGCGCCGGTGATCAGCGGCGAAGGGCGCTGCTTCCCGGTAGCGGTCGAGTACCTGAAAATTGACTCACGGGAGGGGCTGATCAACAAGACGGCAAGGGGCATCGACCGGGCCCTGGCCGAACAACGGGGCGATATCCTGGCCTTTCTGCCGGGCGGCGGCGAGATCCGCCAAGTCGAGAAAATCTATAAAGGCAGAAGCGACCTGGACTGCCTGTCCCTTTACGGCGACCTGCCCCTGGAGCAGCAGAACCGGGTTTTCGCGGGAAATTCCGGGCGCCGCCGCCTGATCCTCGCCACCCCGATCGCCGAGACCAGCCTCACCATCGAGGGAATCACCACCGTGGTCGACAGCGGCCTGGTCAAATCGCCCCGTTTCGACCCGGCCAGCGGCCTGACCCGGCTGGAGACGATCCCGATCTCCAAGGCTTCGGCGGAGCAGCGGGCGGGCCGGGCCGGCCGGCTCGGACCCGGTCATTGCTACCGGCTCTGGACCATGGCCGAGCAGCACTCCCGGCCCGACTTCCTGCCCCCGGAGATCGTCAACAGCGATCTCGCCCCGCTCCTTCTCGAACTGGCTCTCTGGGGGGTAAGCGATCCCGGGGAACTCAACTGGCTCGACCCGCCCCGCCGGGGGAGGGTCGAACAGGCCCGCAGACTGCTCCTCGATCTTGAGGCTGTCGATAGCAAAGGAGCGATCACCCCGCTGGGCCGCGAACTGGCCGGATTCCCCCTCCATCCCCGCCTCGCCCTGATGCTGGTCCAGGGCCGGACGCTTGGCCAGACCACCCCGGCCTGCCGGCTGGCGGCGCTGCTCAATAACCGCGATCCCTTGAAAGCCGAGGCGGGCCGCTATTCCGCCGATCTCGACGAGCGCCTGCAGCTCCTCACCGCTTTCGAAAGGGACGGCGCCGGAGCGGTCCGGGCCAAAGGGGGCGATCCGGCCGCCTCCCGCCGGATCCTCCAGGAAGCGGCCCAGTACCGCCGCCTGCTCGGCAATGGCCTAAAAGATCGGGACCACACCACCCCGGGCAGCCTCCTGGCCCATGCCTATCCGGACCGGATCGGCCGGAAAAAAACGACCGGCCGCTACCTGCTCGCCTCCGGGCGCGGGGCGCTTCTGCCGGACGGCGATCCTCTGGGCCGGGCCGAACTATTGGTCGCCGCAAGTCTTGACGCCGGCAAAACGGAGGGGCGGATTTTCCTGGCCGCACCCCTTACCATGGCCGAACTCAAAAGCGAACACAGCCAGCTGATCAGGACCGGAAAGAGGGTATACTGGGACGAAGAACAGCAAAGGGTCATCGCCGTCGAAGAAGAGCGGCTGGGCGGCCTGGTTCTGGACCGGAAGATCTGGCCGGACCCCGATCCCGAAGAGGTCCGCCGCTGTCTCCTGGAAAAGATTCGCCGGACCGGGATGAACTCTCTCCCCTGGCAAAAGAAGAGCCGGGAGCTGCAGGCCCGGCTCCGGAGCCTCCATTTCTGGGAACCGGACCGCTGGCCCGAGATGAGCGACGAAACCCTCCTCGAAGACCTCTCCTGGCTGGAACCATATCTGGCCGGGGCCACCGGTCTTAGCGATCTGAAAAAGCTGGATCTGGGCGAAATCCTCCTGGCCCACTTCTCCTGGCACCAAAAGCAGGAGTTGGAGCGGCTGGCCCCAAGCCACCTCGAGGTGCCGAGCGGCGTCCGGATCAAGCTCCATTACCGGCCCGGTGAAGCGCCGGTCCTGCCGGTGCGGATCCAGGAGATGTTCGGCTGCCTGGCAACACCGACGGTGGCAGACGGCAGGGTGGCGGTCCTGATCCACCTCCTCTCCCCGGCCCGGCGGCCGATCCAGATCACCGCCGATCTCGCCGGTTTCTGGCGCACAACCTATCCGGAAGTCAAAAAGGAGCTGGCCGGCCGCTATCCCAAGCATTACTGGCCGGAAGATCCGCTCGCGGCCGAACCGACCAGCCGGGCCAAACGGAGGAAGCGGCAGGCCTGATTTTACCGCTTTACCCCGCCTTCCCAAAAACCGCGGCAGCCAATAGACATCGACGCTAATTACTCTTGCCAAAGGGGAGCGCCGCTGTGTTATTATCGATATAGAGATACACCTGAATCCGTGACGGCTTCGTGGGGAATTTTGCTTTATCAGTATGTAATTGCATTCAATAATCGTTTTCCCCTGAATCGCCATGGTTCACCCCGCCGCCCTGCGGGGCGTCCGGGAACGGCACATCTGCCGTGTTGGCAACTCGTTGATGTACCATCAGTATTATCATCGTTGCCGCCTTGCATCTGCACCGTTCTCGAACGCTCACGGATTCAGGATACACAAAGCCGGCAACACCGCGACCAGGAGGGAAAGGCTATGGCCAAGATGATCGACCCCCGCACCTGCATGAACTTCCGCCGCAAGGACCTGTGCCCGAACCGCGACCAGGAGATCCTGGCCTATCTAGACAACCGGGTGATCTCCGACATGAGCATCTCATTCGAACCGGAGATGTTCGACATGGCCTTCCAATACTGCGCGAACTGCGCCCACTTTGCCCCGTTTGCCCAGGTAGACCTGCGGGCCGCAACCGCTCATTAATCAAGGAAAAATGAATACCCACAGCGTAGTTATCGGTTACCTGCTCTGGATTTTCGGTTTCATGGGTTCGCACCGCTTCTACTTCGGGCGGCCGGTCAGCGGCACCATTTATTTTTTCACCCTGGGTCTCTTCTTCATCGGCTGGATTGTCGATCTTTTCCTGATCCCGTCGATGGACCGGGAGGCGGATATCACCTACACGGCGGGGGTCATTAATTATAACGTGGCCTGGATTCTCCTCACCTTTCTAGGGATCTTCGGCATCCACCGTTTCTATCTCGGCAAGTGGCTGACCGGCCTGATCTATCTTCTGACCGGGGGCCTGTTTCTAGTGGGGATTGTTTACGATTTCTGGACCCTGAACGAGCAGATCAACGATACCAACCTGAGCAATCACCCGACAGCCTTGTAAGGCAGAAGGCCCGACCTCCTGGGAATCACCAGGGAATGATCCAGTACTCGGAAGTTGCCTTCTCCCGGCGGATGGCGGAAATGGTTTTCGGGGGGGCGAATCCAGCGGAAAGTACGCGGAAGAGCAAAGTAGCAGGCAGGACGGTGGATCGAACTTTTTACGACGCCGTCAATTCTGATGAGTTAGCAAAAAGGCGGGAAAAGCTGTCATTTCGAACGAATGTGAGAAATCTTATTCTTTAACTCATTGGAATATTAAGATTTCTCACATTCGTTCGAAATGACATTAAGGCGATCTCGACTTTTTGCGACGCCATCACTCTTTACAGATAAACTTCTTACAGACGCAGTCAATGATATTGGCCAGCATCGGCTCGGCCACATTGTAAAGGACCTTGCGCCCGTCCCGGCGGTTCTTCAAAAGCCCGCGATCCTTGAGGAGACGCAGATGCTCCGAAGCCATATGGCTCGGGATGGCGCAGGCCTCGGCCAGCTCCCCTACCGGCCGTTCCGCCCTGAGGAGAATTTCGATCATCCGCAGGCGGCAGGGATGGGCAATGGTCCGGAGGCATTCCGCCGCATGCTCCAGACTCTCCATTTCCATGGGGGCGTTTTCGGTTTTGCTCATAACCTGAATCCGTGACGGCTTGTGGATAATTTCGCTTTATCTATTTCTTTATCTATTTATTGTTACGTAAAACAATCGTTTTTCACTGATTCGTCTCGATTGACCCGCCGCCGTGCGGGGCGCCCGATAACGGCACATCTCGAACGCGCACGGATTCAGGCATAACAGATAATTGTTATATCGAAAAAAGACGATATGTCAAGCCCCGACTCCGACCCTCTTTGCTTTCAGGTCCGCCGGAACTCGGTTTTTGAACACTTAGGACAGGGGGGCAGGCGCCCCGGTTTTTTCAGATGGATCGCCCCTCCGCAAGCCGTGCAGGCGAACTCCCCGCCATGGGTAACCTCGCCGGTCTTGTAGGAAAGCGAGCTGTCCAGCTTGTCACTGAGATTCCCGGTCCATTCGCTCAAGCCTCTGGTGACATGCAAAAGGAAACTGCCGCCCTTGTCCAGGGAGAGTTTCCCGAGGCGTTCAGCCTCGCTGGAAAGCTCCCGCCAGAGAGCGCCGCCCCTGTTAAACAGCTGGTTGAAATCTTCGCGGGCCGCTCCGATCCCCTTGTCCATCCCGGGTTTCACCCGGCCGATCGAAGAAGCGATATCCTTTTTCAGGGTTTCGCCAACCCGGGCGATTGTCTCCCTGGAGTGCTCCCCTGCCCCTTTAAGCTCTTCCTTCGCCTTTTCCATTGCCTGGCTGATCGATTCGGTATTAATCTTTTCGTTCAGATCACCTAAAATCCTGCCCACTCTCTTCCGCAGTTTTTCATAGGCCGCCAATTCCTCTTCAACGGGCTGGTTCTCTTTTTTGGGATTAGCCATGGAAATCTCCTCTGGTTAAGTGGCTTGTGCGCTGCTGGCCGGATCGGATTCGGCCATACTTTTATTATAGCATAAAAATAGGGCGGGGGATTTATGAATAAATCAGTTGAACATCCCCTTTTTATTTAGCCCCCTTTGGGCAACCTTGCCAGAGAGAAATTCTTCCATTAAAATACCTCTTGAAAAATCCGGGCTCTGCATGGCTGGTCAAGGCCTTAGCCGAAAAGTCGCGATCCCGCCCGCTTTTCCCGGGAATCCCGCTTTTCGAATGCTTTTTTCCGGGCTGTCTGAAAAGAGGTTAATTACTATGAAAAAATGGCGGCGGTGGCAGCTGCTTTATGCGCTCTGTAGTCTGGTCTATATGGGCTGGATGATTAATGTCAGCGCCTTCGAATTCGACAGGATCAACGGCCAGTATCGCCGGATTGCAGGGCAGCTTGATGATGATCGGCTCAGGAAGGCAGCCCTTGCGGAACTAAACCGGGAGTGCAGTGAATCGGCGGCGCGGAATGCCGGAGACGAGACGGAATGTTCGTCCTGGCCGCCTGCGCGGGTGGAGGCCGCCGAGGGGCAGCTTGAAGAGCGGCTGACCCGGGCACGGGCGCGGGCCGCGGTTAAGCTGGCCCTGTTCTACGCCGTTTTTGCGGTCTTCTTCCTTCTTGCCCCGCCCCTGCTGATCTACCTGCTGATTGTCGGGATCATCAAGATATTTCTGGACATCAAGATCGGCAGGTAATCGACCCAACCCCGGCGCCACCGCACCTATCAATTGCGGCCGCCTTCCCGCCGGGCCGGCCAGGATGCGGTAACTCGCAAAGAGCCGCCGCGCCGCCCGACCATCACGCGGCTTTTTGGGGAGACCGTCAATACTGCCAAACAGGATTTTTTTTCAATCAACTCCAATTTCCAGGCAGCCTCCCATCCCCTCTTTTCCCTCTTTTCTCCGGCTAGATTGCCAGGTTCCGCGCTCTTTAACCGTTTCTCCCCAAGTGCCGATGCCTCGCAAAAGGTCGCTTTTTGCATCCTGAATCCGTGAGCGTTCGAGAGCGGTGCAGATGCAAGGCGGCAACAGGCCTGGCCATCCCGGCTTGACCAATTCATCAAGCGCTGAATCAAGGCAAAAAGCTCATTGCTGCTTTTTCAGACCAGAAACCCTTCTCGGGGCTGGCATGGTATTTGCTCGATATCATCAATAAAAAAGCAAGGAGAAAGCCCTGTGAAAATCATCAGTTCCGCATTTGCCCATAACGAGAAAATCCCTCCCGGATACACCTGTGACGGTGACAACATCAATCCGCCCCTGCAATTTACCGAGGTTCCCTCGGCGGCCAAAAGTCTTGTGCTGCTGGTCGAAGACCCGGACGCGCCCGCCGGGCTTTTTGTGCACTGGGTTATCTACAATATTCCGGTTTCGGCGGGCTCCCTGCCGGAAGGGGCCAGACCGCCGGGAATCGAGGGGATCAACGACTTTGGAAAGTCTGCCT
>JAWOIQ010000040.1:0-14251 GCA_046484585.1 Desulfurivibrionaceae bacterium | reverse complement strand
CCAACCCCGATTTTAACAGCCATCTCAGTATTCCTTTTTTAAAGGAAGTCGGCCCGGATCTGGGCGCGGGCTATCTGCTCTTCGCCCTGTTGGTGGTGGTCGGCGCCTCCAATGCGGTTAATCTGACCGACGGCCTGGACGGCCTGGCGATCGGCCCGACCGTTATTACCGGCAGCGTCTATCTGCTGTTTTCCTATCTGGCCGGACATGCCGGCCTGGCCTCGTATCTGCAGATCCCTTACGTTCCAGGAGCCGGGGAGGTCGCGGTTTTCTGCGGAGCCCTGGTCGGCGCCAGTCTCGGTTTTCTCTGGTTCAACACCTTTCCGGCCCAGGTCTTTATGGGCGATGTCGGCTCCCTGTCGATCGGCGCCGCTCTCGGCACGGTGGCGATCATCACCAAGCAGGAAATCCTGCTGGTCATTGTCGGCGGTGTTTTCGTGATGGAGGCCCTGTCGGTCATCGTCCAGGTCGCTTTTTTCAAGTGCAGCGGCGGCAAAAGGGTTTTTCTGATGGCGCCGTTTCATCACCATTACGAGAAAAAGGGCTGGGCCGAACCCAAAGTGGTGGTGCGCTTCTGGATAGTTTCCATAGTACTGGGCTTGGCGGCCCTGGCAACTCTGAAACTCAGGTAAGATATGGCACCGACGGAGGGTACAGGCGCGAAGGTCGAGAACGGTACCAGATCGCTGGTGGTAGGTCTGGGCCGTTCCGGCATCGCCGCCGCCAAATTGCTGCATAAATTGGGCGGGGAAGTGACGGGACTTGACAGCGCCCCGGCGAACCGGCTCGATAAAAACTTTCTGGACTGGGCCGGTCGTCACCATGTCCACCTGGAATGCGGCAGCCGTCGCGACCGCTTGCCCCCGGAGATCGAGCTGGTCGTGATCAGTCCGGGGGTACCCCTCAATTTACCCCTGCTGACCGATGCCAGGGCAAGGGGGGTGAAGGTCATCGGGGAGCTGGCCCTGGCCGCCGCTCTGGTTTCGATTCCGACCGTGGCTGTTACCGGCACCAACGGCAAAAGCACGGTTACCGAACTGATCGGTGAAATGTTCAGGCGTGCCGGTCGGCGCGTCTTTGTCGGCGGCAACCTGGGCAGCCCCTTAAGCGAATATCTGCTCGATCCATTTGGGGCCGAAGTCCTGGTGCTGGAGGTCAGCAGTTTCCAACTCGATACGGCCCCGGATTTCCGGCCCGAGGTCGGCGTGTTGCTTAACATCAGTCCAGATCATTTGGACCGCTACGACGATTACGAGCATTACGCCGCCTCGAAATTTTCCCTGTTTGGCGCCCAGAACAGCGATGACGCAGCGATCTTGAATGGTGACGACCCGGAAATAACCGGCCGCCTGGCCTCGGCCGATCTGCCGGGCCGCCGCTTCTTTTTCGGTCAAAAATGGGATGAGACCGGGAGAGGAGCGAAAATTGAAGGGCCCGAAATTATGGTCCGGGGCATTGATGCCGGTAAGAATGAACGCTACCGGCTGGGAAATTCACCTCTGGTCAGGGAGCCCAATCCACATAATGCGGCGGCCGCCATCATTGCGGCCCGCCTCCTGGGCTGTCCGGAGCAGGCGATCGCCGAGGCGCTGGCCGGCTTCAAGCCCCTCGGCCATCGCCTGGAAAAAATAGCCGAAATAGACGGGGTCCACTATCTTGACGACTCCAAGGCCACCAATATCGGAGCGGTGGCGGCGGCCCTGGCCGGGATGACCCGGCCGGTGGTGCTGATCGCCGGCGGCCGCGACAAGGGCGGCGATTACCGGTTGATGCGCGAGATGGTGGGCAAGAAGGTCAAGGCGATGGTCCTGATCGGCGAGGCCCGGGAGAAAATGGCCGAGGCCTTTCAGGAAGTGACCCGGGTGAAAAGCGCGGCCGATCTGGCGGAGGCGGTGAACCTGGCCCGCAGCCTGGCCGAAAAGGGCGATGCGGTACTGCTCTCCCCGGCCTGCGCAAGCTTCGATATGTTCAGGAGCTACGGCCACCGGGGCGAGGTCTTTCAGGAGGCGGTCCTGGCCTTGCAGGATAAAGAAAATTCGGGCCATCCAGGTGGGACAGATGACACCATCTCCTGAAAATAGACCGCTGCGTCTGGTCGTTACCGGCGGCGGCACCGGCGGGCATCTGTTTCCAGGAATCGCGGTGGCCGAGAAGATTATGGCCGAGAGGCCGGGCAGCGAGGTGCTTTTCATCGGCACCGGCCGCCAGGTCGACAACCGGGTGCTGGGAGAACGCCCTTTCCGGACCGCCGTTCTGGAGTGCGGTGGGGTGAAAGGCAAATCGGTCGCCGCGGCGCTGGGAGCTTTGTTCCGGCTGCCTTTGGCTTTTTTCAAGGCGGTTTCCATTTTAAGGGGGTTCGGCCCCGATCTGGTTCTGGGAGTCGGCGGTTACGTTACCGGACCGGTGCTTCTGGCCGCAAAAACGGTCGGAATTCCGACCTGCATTCATGAGCAGAACTCGATTCCCGGACTGGCCAATAAATTGACCGGGCGCTTCGTCGACCGGGTCTTTTTGTCTATCCCAGGCAGCGAGGGGTATTTTCCCTCCGATCGCATCCGGCTGACCGGCAATCCGGTCCGGGAGGAAATCATGGCCATTCGGGATCGGGAGCCCGGCAAAGACGGGCCGGTTCTCCTGGTCATGGGCGGCAGCCAGGGTGCCCACCGGGTAAACGAGCTGGTCAGCGAGGGGCTTGGCGAAATAAGGGATCAGTTGCCGGCCGGATTCAGGGTCATCCACCAGACCGGCAACCGTGATGAAGCGATGGTCAGGGCGGGCTATGCCGCCGCCGGGATCGCGGCGGAAGTCGCCCCCTTTATCACCGATATGGCAGCTGTTTACGGCCGGGCCGACCTCGTCGTTTCCCGGGCCGGGGCCACCAGTCTGGCGGAGATCTGCGTGCTGGGCAAGCCGTCGATTCTGATTCCATACCCCTTTGCGGCCGATAATCATCAGGAGTATAATGCCCGGATGGTCGCCGATCGCGGCGGCGCCATCGTCCTCTGCGAAGCCGGACTGGAAAGCGGCCCGCTCGCCGCCGCCATTTTAAGGATTATCACCGATCCCGGCGAAATGAAACGGATGGGCGATGCGGCCCGGGAGGTCGCCTTTCCCGAGGCCGCCGCCGCCATCGTCAAGGAGTGTCTGACCCTGATCGGCACAAAGGAAGGCAATGTATAAGAAAAAGAGCAAACATATCCATTTTGTCGGGATTGGTGGAGTGGGGATGAGCGGCATTGCCGAGGTCCTGCTGAATCTCGGCTACGGGGTCAGCGGTTCCGATCTGCGGGAGAGCGCCACCACCAGACGGCTTGAAGCGAAAGGCGGCAAGATCAGCCTGGGCCACCGGGCCGAGGCTGTCGAGGGGGCCGGCGTGGTTGTGACCTCCACCGCGGTCAAGGCGAACAATCCCGAGGTGCTGGCCGCCCACGAGAACCACATCCCGGTGATTCCGCGGGCCGAAATGCTGGCCGAACTGATGCGGCTCAAGAAATTCGGCATTGCTATCGCCGGCAGCCACGGCAAGACCTCTACCACCTCGATGGTCGGTTGCCTGCTAGGCCACGCCGGGCTGGACCCGACCGTGATTATCGGAGGCATGGTCAATGCCTTCGGGACCAACGCCAAGCTGGGCGAGGGGGAGTTCATGGTCGCTGAGGCGGACGAGAGCGACGGATCTTTCCTGAGACTGTCGCCGGTGGTCGAAGTGGTCACCAATATCGATCTGGAGCATCTCGACTACTATCGCGACTTGAACGAGATCAAGGAGACTTTCCTGCAGTTCATCTCGAAGATCCCCTTCTACGGGGCGGCGATTATCTGCATCGACGACCCGAATATCGCCGAGATTTTTCAATATATCGACAAGCGAGTCATCACCTACGGGATGACGGCCCAGGCCGAGGTCCATGCCCGGGAGATCGAAACCGACGGGCTCCGCTCCAGCTTCGACGTCTATCGCGAGGGCGAATTGCTGGGCCGCTTGACCATAACCCAGCCGGGGCTTCATTATGTCTACAATGCCCTGGCCACGGTCTGCGTCGGCCTGGAGCTGGACATCCCCTTTCCGGTGATCGCCGAGGCCCTGGCCGCTTTTACCGGGGTGCAGCGGCGGGTGGAGATCAAGGGCGAGAAGCAGGGGGTGACCGTTGTCGACGACTACGGGCACCATCCTACCGAGGTCAAGGCTACCCTGTCCGCCCTGCGCGATGCCTGGCCGACCCGGCGCTTGATCGTCCTCTTCCAGCCCCATCGCTACAGCCGTACTAAGGGATTGTTCAAGGAATTCCGCACTGCCTTTCATGAGGCCGATATCCTGGTGATGACCGATATCTATGCCGCCAGCGAAGAGCCCATCGAAGGGGTGACCGGCGAAGCGCTTCTCCAGGCGACCAAACAGCATGGCCAGCGCCAGACTTATTATGTGGCCGAGGTCGACGACCTGGCCGCGGAAGTTGTGGTGATGCTTAAGCCGGGCGATGTGGTCCTGACCCTTGGGGCCGGTGATATTCCCCGGGCCGGCGAGCAGATTCTGGAGCAGCTCGATCATGTTCGCCTCTAGATCCCCATCCCTGGATGAAGTATTCGAGAAGGATTGACGGGAATGGCCGGCTTGTTTTCCGATAATGAATTGAAGAAGCGCTTGCGCAAGTTCTGGCCCGGCAAAGTGCGCTGGCATGTTTCGATGGCGGAGTTAACCACCCTGAAGGTCGGCGGTCCCGCCCAGGCCCTGGTAATGCCGGAGAACAGGGATGAGGTGCTCCGCTTGATCAATGGCTGCCGGAGCGGGAAGATTCCCTTCTATATAATAGGCGGCGGCAGTAATCTGCTGGTGACCGGGGAAGGTCTTGCCGGGCTGGTGATCGCCCTGGATCGCAATTTCGGCGAAATCAGGCGGGTCGGCTCGGATGGCCGCGGCCGGACGCTGGTCAAGGTCGAGGCGGGCTGCCGCCTGGCCAGGTTGTTGAACTGGTGTGCGGATCGAGATTTGTCCGGGCTGGAATTCACAGCCGGGATCCCCGGGACGGTCGGCGGCGCGGTGGTTATGAATGCCGGCGCCCGGGGAGGAGAGATCAAAAATGTCGTGGCGGCGCTGACCTGGCTGTCCGGCGGCGAGACGGTTAAAAAAGATCGGCGGGAACTTGATTTTGCCTATCGCACTCTGCACCTTCCGGACGACGCCGTGGTCCTCTCCGCCCTCTTTGCCTTGAGCCCGGGAGACGGCGCCGAGATTCGCAGGCTCTGTCGGGAACGGGTCGCGGAGAGGCGCCGCGGGCAGCCTACCGCCCATGGGCTGGCCGGTTCCTTTTTCAAGAATCCCGAAGGCGCGGCGGCGGGAAAGCTTATCGAAGCGGCGGGGCTTAAGGGTACCGCTATCGGCGGCGCCATGGTTTCCGAACTGCACGCGAATTTCATCGTTAACACCGGCAAGGCTACCGCCGCCGATATAATCAGGCTGATGGATCTGGTGCAAGCCCGGGTATGGGAAGTCCATGGAGTCCGATTGGACCCGGAAGTGAAAATTGCCGGCGGGATGCCGGAGAAGGAGCCGAGGTGAAAAGTAAGCGCGGGAGGCGACAGCGCTCTTCCCCGGTCCTGAGGAAGGGCTTCCTTGCCAAGCACCGGATCGCCAGGAAACTTACGGCGATATCCCTCATTTTGCTCTTAGGGGGGGGAGTGGTTTATTTCTGCTACGAGGCCCTGGCTCAATCGGGACTTTTTCAGATCGCGGCCATCGATATCGAGGGGTGCGAAAGAATCGGCAAGGAGGAGATTCTGGAATTGAGCGGAGTCAGCATCCAGTCGAATCTGGTCAAGATCAGCAGAACCCGTGTCGAGGAGCTGGTCGCGGGCCATCGCTGGGTGGAGCGGGCCGAGGTTGCCAGGAAGTGGCCGGATCGGCTCTTGATTTTGATACGGGAGAGAAAGCCCGTGGCCATTGTCAATCTGGACGACGGTCTCTATTATATCGATAAATCCGGTGAGCTTTTTGCCACCCTGACCGGGGAGGCGGACCTGGATTACCCGGTTATTTCCGGGTTGACCACTGCCGGGGAGGGGGAGATCGATCGTTCTTCCGCCTTGCGGGAGGCGTTGCAGATAATTAAATATAGCGGGCGCGATAATCCCAATCTTCCGGTCCAGAATATCTCCGAGATCAGGGTCGGTGACGACACCATTGTGATGTTTCTGACCGACCGCCCTTTCCCTATCCGTCTGGGCCGCGGTGAGATGTGGACTAAATATCGCCAGCTGGCTAAAGTCCTCTATTGGCTCTATAAACGGAAGGAATTTGAGCGGGTTGCCTATATCCAGGTTGATTATGGCGATGAACGGATTCTGGTCGGCATGGAAAGCGGTTGAGGTGAATCCGGGAAGGATTCCCGAATCCGTGAGCATGCGCCCTGCAAGGCGGGCGGGAGCGGTTCATCACCGCGATCACGACAGATAAACAGGTAATAACAGGTTGAGAGGGGTAAATTTGCCCTATAGTCCGTCATCGATTCAGCAAATTGACAAAGAAAATAATCGGGCCTCCGGGCCCCGGAGTTGACCATGGTAGAAAATGAGCGGGGCGAACTGGTCGTAGGTCTTGACATCGGCACCACCAAAATCTGCGCGATGGTCGGAGAGGTCAGGGACGGGCAGGTGGATGTGATCGGAGTCGGTATTCACCCCTCTGACGGCCTGCGGCGCGGGGTCGTGGTCAACATCGAGAGTACCGTCGAGTCGATCAGGGGTGCGGTCAAGGATGCCGAAAAAATGGCCGGGTGCAAGATATCCTCGGTGTTCGTCGGTATCGCCGGCAGTCATATCAAGGGTTTCAACAGCCGCGGCCTGGTGCCGATCCGCCAGCAGGACATAAATCAGGAAGATATCGATCGGGTCATTGAGGCGGCCAGCGCCGTACATATTCCCACCGACCAGGAGATCCTCCATGTCATTCCCCAGGAGTTCATGGTCGACGACCAGGACGGTATTCAGTATCCGCTGGGGATGACCGGAGTGAGATTGGAGGCGAATGTCCATATTGTCACCGGCCAGGTTGCCGCGGTTCAGAACATCATCAAGTGCTGCAACCGGGCCGATCTGGAGGTCTGCGATGTGGTCCTTGAATCGATCGCCTCGGCGGAAGCGGTGCTTACCAAGGAGGAGATGGAGCTAGGAGTCGGCCTGCTCGACATCGGCGGAGGCACTTCCGACCTGGCGATATTCTCGGAGGGCAGCATCAAGCACACCTTCGTGCTGGGCCTGGGCGGACACAATCTGACCAACGATCTCTCCATCGGTTTGCGCACCCCCATGAAAGAGGCGGAGTTGCTCAAGGAAAAATACGGCGCGGCCCTGGCCGGCATGATCGACCGGGATCAGGCCATAGAAGTGCCCAGTGTCGGCGGACGACCGCCGCGGCGCTTGTCAAGACGGTTGATGGGCGAGATCCTTGAGCCCCGGATCGAGGAGCTTCTTTCTCTAGTCAGGCAGCAACTCGATGAATCGTCCTATGGCGGATCGATCAATGCCGGCCTGGTCTTGACCGGGGGGACCTCGCTGCTTGCCAATATGATCGATCTGGCCGAGCAGATCTTTGATGTGCCGGTCCGTATCGGTTATCCGCATCCGGTCGGCGGCATGTACGATATGGTGAATACTCCCCAGTTTTCAACGGGTTTGGGGCTGATCTTCCATGGCATGAAAAACGAGACGAACTGCCGCTTCAAAAATTCCGAAGGAGGCTTCTTCGTCAGATTGATTGAACGGATGCGCGACTGGTTCGGCAGTGCTTTCTGATTACCGAAACGTCGCTGGAAGGCTATTTGCTATCCCTTGGGAACTTTGGTGGTGGCTTGGATGCCGAACCGGGCGAAATATTTAGAAAAATCTATAGAAGAAGTGTCAGGTTTACGGTATAAATATTAAGAAGAACAACTACTTTGTCTTACATAGAGGACTAAATGTCATTTGAGTTTGCCGATAGCGATTGCCGGGCGGTGATCAAGGTCATAGGTGTTGGCGGCGGCGGCGGTAATGCGATCAATACCATGGAGGGGAACAATATTCTCGGGGTCGAGTTTATTGCCGCCAACACCGATATCCAGGCCCTGGAAAATTCCAAGGCCGATGTCCGCCTTCAGCTCGGTCCTATCCTGGCCAAGGGGCTCGGGGCCGGGGCAAACCCCGAACGGGGCCGGGAAGCGGCGGAAGAGAGCGTCGAGGAGATTCGCAAGGTGATCGGCAAATGCGATATGGTTTTTGTTACGGCCGGTCTCGGCGGCGGCACTGGAACCGGGGCCGCACCCGTGGTAGCGCGGATCAGCAAGGAGCTTGGCGCCCTGACCGTGGCGGTGGTGACAAAACCTTTCTCCTTTGAAGGGCGGACCCGGACCAAAAACGCCAATCAGGGCTGGGAGATGTTGAAGAAGCATGCCGACACGATTATCACCATTCCAAACGATCGGCTCCTCTCCCTGTCCGGAAAAGGCGGCCGTTTCATCGATGGCATGAAAATGGCCGACGATATTCTCTTGCAGGCCGTCAAGGGCATTACCGATACCATTAATCTGCCCGGCTACATAAATCCCGACTTTGCCGACGTCAAGGCGATCATGAACGAGATGGGCGCGGCCTTGATGGGGGCCGGGGTCGGCATCGGCGATAATCGCGGTTCCGAGGCGATCAACATGGCGATTGCCAGCCCCCTGCTCCAGGATATCAGCATCGACGGGGCCAAGGGAGTGCTGGTCAACATCTCCTCCCGGGAGGATCTGTTGAGCATGGCCGAAGTTACCGAGGTGACCGGTATTATCCATGCGGAGGCCCATGAAGATGCCAACATTATTCTCGGGGTTACCTTTGACGAATCCTTGGGGGAGACCTTGCGGGTCACGGTTATCGCAACCGGGATCAGCAGCGAAGAGGATTTGCCCCAGAAGGTTGTTTCCCTGGGGGCTCCCCGGGAAAAAGTGGCCCAGACCCTGCCCTTCAACCAGAAAGAAAAACGCGCTGGCGCCGAGCCGCGTCCGAACACCGCCAAGAAGCAGCGCAACCCTTTCCTGGATGTCGGTTTAGACGAGGACAAGCTGGACACCCCGACATTTATCCGCAGAAACGAAAATTGAATGGCGTCGCAAAAAGTCGCCAGCTCCTGCGTTGCTGCAAATTGTCTCGTCATTGCAGCGTACTGAAGTACGCTTCATTCCTCGAAATTTGCGCGCCTTGGATCTGACGATTTTAGCTTAGCCATCCCATTTTGACTTTTTAATCCCATAAAAGAAAAATATCAGAATGCGCCATCGACGTCCCGACGCCAGCCATGAATTTCCCAGGGAAAGAGGGTCCTGGAAGAAGAGCTGGAAGGGGAGGCTGCCGGTGGGACTGCTCTTTCCCAACACCTACGGGGTGGGCATGTCCAATCTGGGTCTGCAACTGGTCTATGAGCTGGTCAATCAGAACCCCGACCTGGTTTGCGAAAGGATTTTTCTGCCGGATGGGGAGGATAAACCTCTTTCCGTCGAGTCTTCCCGCCCCCTCGCCGATTTTCCGGTAATTCTCTGTTCGATAAGTTTCGAGCAGGATATTCCGAGCCTGGTCCGGATGCTGATCTCCGCCGGTCTCGAGCCCTTGGCGGAAGAACGGCAGGAGGCCGGGATCGAGTCCGGCAGGCCGCTGATCATCGGTGGCGGGGTCTGCTGCTTTATCAATCCGGAAACGGTGGCGCCGTTTTTTGATATGCTGGTGATCGGTGAAGCGGAACCGGTACTGCCGGCCATTCTCGAAAGATTGTCGGCAGCCGGGAAGAATCTCGACCGGCGCGAGCTTTTGCGAAGGATGGCCGTGGAGTTGCCGGGCTGTTATGTCCCCCGCTTTTACCATTTTAAATACGGCCCGGATCAGATTCTAAGGGAAATCGAGGTCGAGCCCGGTATTCCGCGGCGGGTCAAACGGCTGGGGATTGAGGCCCCGGAGGTTGCCGGCCATTCCGCTGTCCTTACACCGGCGGCGGAGTTTGCCGATCTGTACATGGTCGAGCTCGGCCGTGGGTGCAGCAAGGGGTGCCGGTTCTGCGCGGCCGGCTTCGTGTATCGGCCGCCGCGGTTGTGGTCTGGTTCCGCCATTGTCTCGGCAATTGAGGAACGTCCCGAGGGGGCCGACAAGATCGGCCTTCTGGGTATGGAAATGGTGCGCTCCGGTGAGTTGCAGAAGGTCGCGGAACGGCTGCTGCTGGACGGTTGTCAACTCTCTTTTTCGTCGCTTCGGGCCGATGTGATTGGCGACTCCCTGCTAACCCTTCTGGCCGGGAGCGGCCTGAAGACGGTGGCAATCGCCCCGGATGGCGGCTCGGAAAGATTGCGCCGCGTGATCAACAAGGGAATCAGCCGGGAAGATGTCCTCCGGGGCGCCGAGAAACTGGTGAAGGCCGGGATCGTCAACCTGAAATTGTACTTTATGATCGGCTTGCCCACCGAGATCGATGCCGATCTGGATGAAATGGCGAAACTGGTGACCGAGGTGCGGGAGATCATGAATATTCCCGGCCGGGCCCGGGGCAGGTTGAGCACTCTGATCCTGAGCATTAATCCTTTCGTGCCCAAGGCGTGGACCCCTTTTCAATACCAGCCCTTCGCTGGGGTAAATCTCCTTAAAAAGAAACTCAAATATCTGCGTCAGGCCCTCAAGGGAGTGGCCAACCTGAAGATCATGGGTGAAAATCCAAATAACGCCTTTCTGCAGGCGGTTCTGGCCAGGGGAGATCGGCGACTGGCCCCTGCCTTGATCGAGCTGGCCACGGTCGGCGGCAATTGGCGGCAGGCCATGCGGAAAAACGGAATCAATCCCGAACATTACGCTCTCAGAAGCAGGGATCGGTTTGAATTGCTGCCCTGGGAGGTGATTGACCATGGGATTAAAGGTGATTATCTTTGGGCGGAGTATCAACGGGCTCTGGCCGGGCGCGCCACCGGTCCCTGTGAAACTTCCAGGTGCAGGCGCTGCGGTGTTTGCGTTGGGTAATATAATGAAAAATGATGACAAGCTGTCGATAGTTCCTATTAAACCTTTCGCGCTGGTGAAGTTTTTTTCCTTTACCACTCTGCTGGTTTTCCTGGTCTTCACGCCGATTTTCGCTATCCTGATCTCGAACCATGCCAACGGGGTAATGCTGCGGCGCAGTGAAGAGTATGCCCTGGTCTTTGCCAGAAACATCAACCAGCAGTTATACGAGCGTTTCATAATGCCGTCCTATCTTCGTTACGGCAGCATTATCCCCAGCCATCCCGGCCAGCAGAAACGCCTTGATATCATAATCCGCAATATAACCCACGGGATGAAGGTTGAGGCGGTAAGCATTTTCGATCAGCAGGAAGATGTTGTGGTCTACAGTACGATCAACGAACGGGTCGGGGAGCAGGGGGAAGGCGGCGAGGAATTTATGAGTGCCAAGGAAGGTCGCAGTTCTTCCCGGCTCGAGGTGAAGGGCTCCATGCTCAATCTGCTGCCGGGTTCCGAGTCCCCCTCATACCGATTAATCTCCTATATTCCGTTGCGTTCGGAACAGACCCCGGCCAAGATTCTCGGGGTAATCGAGATCATCCAGGACATGTCCGACGATTATCTGGCCACCATTAAACTGCAGTGGATGATCAGCGGCATCGCCTTTCTGTTTATGTTTGTCCTCTTCGTGATTCTGCGGCTTATCGTGGCCAGGGCCGACCGGATCATCGAAGCGCGAGCCAGGGATCGCCAGATTCTCGAAGATCGGCTGCGTCGCAGCGAGCATCTTGCCGGTCTCGGGAAAATGATCGCTTCCGTCTCCCACGAAATAAAAAATCCCCTGGGGATTGTCCGCAGTACTGCCGAGATGCTCCGCAAGAGGATCGGGGCCGAGTCCGCTGCCAATAAACAGCTCACCACCGTGATTATCGATGAGACCACCAGACTGGATAAGATTGTCCGTGAGTTTCTGGATTTCGCCAAGCCCCGCGAGATTAATCTTAAGCTGGCCCAGGTCGAGAACATTGTCAGAGAGGCGGTTGAGTTTGTCAGTACCGAGCTGGAAAGTCACGGTATCTCGGAGCGCTTGGAGATCGAAGGGGAGCTGCTCATGGTGCCGGTTGACCGGGAACTGTTCTACCGGGCTCTGTTGAATATCCTGTTGAACGGGGTCCAGGTGATGCCGGAAGGAGGATCGCTATCCGTAAGGGTCGCCCATGACAGCGCTAACGAGGCCGGGATCGTTATCGAGATCACCGACACAGGCCCCGGCATTCCCGAAGACAGCCAGGACCAGATCTTTAAGCCATTCTATACCGACAAAACCCGCGGCACCGGCCTCGGTCTGGCTATCGCCAAAAACATTATCGACAACCACCATGGCGAGATCGAGGTCGACAGCGTCCTTGGCGTGGGAACCACCTTCAGGATAAAGCTGAGTTGAGCAGCTTGCCTGCTCAAACGAAACTTATGCCCTTGTGGTATAAAACTCGGTTAAGCCTTTTTGGTGGCGGCGATGAGCTCCTCTTTGTCCTTGAGGAGTTCGCGATAGGTTTCTTCCGCCCGTTTTTCGGCATCGCCCCGGGTTCTTTGCATCTCTTCTGATTTGGCCCTGATCTTTTCTTCTTTGATCTTCAGGTCCTGGGTGCCGAACAGTGAAGAGGCCAGATACTTGAACGAGAACTTCATCAGGGCCACGTCGTCTTCCGCTATGCCGTCGATGGTCGCCTGCTCGATTTCGTAGGTGTCCCTGAACGAATCACTCATCACGAAGCTGCGGAACTTGTCGAGATCAGTGCTGGCCATGAAAAAAATCTTCTGGGCCGGCTCGCTCAAGGTCGCCTGCTGGCCGAAAGACTTGCGGCGCATCACCAGTTCCATCCATTCCCGGTTCATCTCGTCGCTTTCGTCGATCCCCTGGTCCTTGCGCCACTCCCGGATGGTCATGACTTGTTCTTCATCGTGGCCCTTACAGTGCTCTTCCTTGACCAGGAAATAGAATTCCTCGGATGCCGCACCCTCTTCGGCGGCTTCGTGAAAAAAGGACATGCCGACCGGATAATAGCGGCAGGTAGTGGGCCGATACTCATAGATGGTGCAGCCTTTTTCGGTTACGAAAGGACAGCGTCCTTCTTCGTCAAGGTGGAGCTTGACGCCGGGCATATCGGTTTTCTCCAGGAAGAGGGGGGTGGTAAAGCGAAGCAGGAACTCGTCCGCCGGGAGGTTCAGGGCTCTGCGGATTCGCAGAATGTCGTAAGGGGTCAGGATAATATCGATGTTGCCGCAACAGGCGGTGAAACATGAAACTTCGGGATGGCAGCGAAATTTAATTCTGCTATCCAGAAAGAGTTTGCTTGGCACAATGTTGCTCGGATTATTTTCGTTTTTGAAAAGGGATTTGGCGGTCTTGATCTCGCCGGTTTTTGAATCGCTCATGGCGTGGATACCTGCGTAGTTGAAATCGTCTTGGTTATGCAGATTACAAGAGGCTGTAACTGCCAGTAGGTTAAGTTTGCGTCACTTTAACCACGCCCGGGCCCGGTGTCAAATTATTATCCTGAATTGGTGCGCGTTCGAGAACGTGTTGCTTGCAAGGAGGCGGCGATGTTGTTTATACTGCTATATAATGAAGTAGCCGCCACGTCAGATGGCTCGTTAACGGGTGTCCTGAAAGGGGCGGCCATTGGCCGTCACGGATTCAGGATTATGTATTATTGATGCTCGCGAGAGGGGCTTGAGGCGATAAACCGGCCTCATCGAAAGTGTTAACGGTCCAGCGCCGGGGCAGGACTGCGGAAGAGGGCGGCCCCTCTTTTTCGGATAAAAACCCTCATTTGCGGACAGACACTAACTGTGCATATTAACGACGAAAGAGTCCGGCTGATAAGTGGGTAGAATCTAAATGCTGCACGTCACAACGGGCTTTCAGGGGGCGGTTTGCAGCGGGAGTTTTTTCCTTGACATTTAATAAGTGAAAAATTATACATCTGTTTTGCGAAATACTGAGTGATCGTTCATTCTTTTTGTGATTGACCGTCCTGTTGCACTAAAGTCTGAAATCCACTGTTCCTGTTGCGGGGGTAGAGTCGTGACGGAAAAGCGTGATTTGCGATAGGGTCCGCAATCTGTTTTTGGGGACCTGCGGGGAGTTTGTAGTGAAGATTTTCAGAGGTATGTTTATAGTGGACTCCGTGCTTTGCGGAGTCTGAAAAATCAATTTAGTTAGGAGGTAAGTTAATGCCGAGCTATGTAGATCCTTCCAAAT
>JAWOIQ010000010.1:0-12018 GCA_046484585.1 Desulfurivibrionaceae bacterium | reverse complement strand
TGCAAGGCATCACCCTGCGATTTGTACTTGATGTACATGAGCAGGGTGATAACACAGCAGATTCGGTACCCTGTGATCGCTTACCTGATTTCAACTTCAAGGCAGATGCCATGAACCTGATCCTTATCGACCCCCGGGAACTAGAAGATGACTCGGCAACCCTCACCGGCCGCCGGGCCGAGCATATCCGTAAAACCCTCCGCGCTAAAGAAGGGGACACGATCCGGGTTGGAATAGTCAACGGCCTGATCGGTTCAGGTCTGATCCGCGGGATAGAACCGGGGAGGGTCCGCCTGGACATAAAAACGGACAAGCCGGCGCCGGTCAAGGCGCCAACATGCCTGATCCTCGCCCTCCCCCGCCCGATCATGCTGAAAAGGGTCCTGGCCCAGACCGCCTCGATGGGTATTGAAAAGATTTTCCTGATCAACGCCGGCCGGGTCGAAAAAAGCTTTTTCAAGGCCTCCCTCCTCTCGGAAGAAAATCTCCGGGAGTACCTATTACTCGGTCTGGAGCAGGCCGTCGACACCGTCCTGCCGGAAATCACCATTCACCGGCGCTTCCGGCCTTTCATCGAGGACCTGCTGCCCGAAATTTCCCGGGACTATCCGGTCAGGCTGGCCGCCCATCCCGGCGGCGCCATCAAGCTTGCCCCTGCCCTGCTGCCGGAACCGGCAAGTCCCGCCCTGGTCGCCATCGGCCCGGAGGGCGGCTGGCTTGATTTCGAAATTGAGCGGTTCGCCGAACAGGGCTTCGGCTGTTTTTCATTGGGACCGCGTATCCTCAGAGTCGACACCGCTGTTCCCGCCATCCTCGCCCAGTTGCAGTTATTGCGAACCATCGCCGGTTAATCTCTCCCTGAGCCCCCCGACAATCAGCCGCAGCTCCGGGAGATTCATCCTGTAGAGGGCGGCGCCGTATACCGCCGCCCCGGAAAGGATGCAGAAAGTCAGAACCGCAATATCGACCATGATATTGCCGCCGGCTCCCCGCACCCCGAACAAACCGTCCACCAGCAGCAACCAGCCGACCATGACCGCCGAGGCGATCAGCACTTTGACCAGTGCCTTCCCCAGATAGCGCAAGGGCAAGCCCGACAGCTTCCGAAACAGAACCAGAAAGAGAAAGAGAAAATTAGCGGTCATCGCGCAGGAGATGGACAGCGCCAGGGCGCGATGCTGCAAGTGGTCGACAGCCAGAAGAATAACCGCGACATTGACAAATACGGCCAGGAAGCTGCCCACAACGGGGAAACGGGTATTGTTGATATTGTAGAAAACCGGCACCGTCACCTTGACCGCCGCGTAGGATGCCAGACCGACCGCGTAATAGACCAGGGCCTGAGAGGTCATGGTCGTGGAGAATGAATCGAAACGGCCATGCTGGAAGATCAACCGGATGATCGGCTCCGCCAGAACAATAAGACCGACGGCCGCCGGCAAGGTCAGGCAAAAGGCCATGGTCAGGGTTGAGATGTAGGATTCCTTAAGACCGGACATGCTCCCGGCTGCCGCCTGCCTGGCCATTACCGGGTGAGCGGCTATGGAAATGGCCACCCCGAAAACCCCGACCGGCAGCATGAAAAGCCGAAAGGCATAGTTCAGCCAGGAGAGACTGCCCTCCTGCAGAGACGAAGCGAAATAGTTGTTGATAAAGACGTTGACCTGCAATGCGGCCAACCCGGCCACCGCCGGAACCATCAACATCAGAATCCGGCGCAGACCGGGATCGGAGATATTCAGGTTCGGCACCAGGCGGAAGCCGCTCTTCTTGAGGGAGGGGAACTGGCCGAGCAACTGCAAGACGCCGCCGATCAGGGTGCCGATCGCCATACCGACAATGGCCGGCTGACCGAATCTGGGCATCAAAAGGGCCAGAGAGGTGCCGCCGATTATCGAACCGAGATTGAAAAAGCCGGAAGAAACCGAGGGCACGAAAAAATGGCCGCGGGTGTTTAAAATCCCCATGCAGACCGAAGACAACGAGACCAGAATCATGAACGGAAACATGATCATCGTCATCCAGGTGGTCAGCTTCACCTTGCCCGGAGTCAGCTCGAATTGCTCCTCGACCAGCAACCGCACGATGTTTTCGGCCTGCCAGATGCCGAGGAGGGTAATCACACTCAAGACAATGGTTAAAAAAACCAGGACGTTGCCGGCCAGCCGCAGGGTCTCCTCCTTGCTGCGATTGGCCTCATAATCTGAAAAAACGGTGACGAAAGCGGCGCTCAGCGCCCCTTCGCCGAAAAGATCCCTGAGCAGATTGGGGATCCGGAAAGCGACCACGAATGCGTCATAGGCAAAACCGGCTCCGAACATGAAGGCAAAAACCTGCTCACGCACCAGGCCGAGGATCCGGCTCAGCATCACGGCGATGCCTACCTTCCCGGCCGACCCTGCGATGCGGCCGGTATCTGCTGCCGGATTTTTCATATTGCGGCGATCCTTGCTGAATCCATGACGACTACCGGGCGGTTTGCCCTTATCAAACTGGTAATTAACTGATTCATCTCTTTCTAAACGCGGTGGAGAAATCACAGCCGCCGCCTTTCAGGCGTTTCGACGCCATCAAATTTAGCAGTTTGCCGGGCGAATGACAACTGCCGCCATCGACCGCCATCCCGAATACCTGCCGATTCGCCTCGAAATAAGCCTCACCCGAAAGCCGGCAGGCGGGAAGAGGCGGAGCCATGGCGTTATTAAGTTACCAGATTTCGGCATTTATCGCCTCACATCGTATAACTCAGCCGGTTCGTCTCGGGATATTTTTTTCCGGAAAAAAGAATTTTTCCTTTGCTATTCGGGACCCTGATAGTAATAATTAACAATTACAAGATCTTACGATTGCCACCGAGCAGATGAACGGAATTGACCACAGGCCCTCAAAGTTTCGGCACTGAGCCCCTGTCCTCGTGGTTATACAGACGCCGGAGACTTAAGGCATCGGCTGCGGTTTCTCACTCCGGTTACATGAGCAGCCGGTCACGAAACAGTTACGGCGTCCTCTGCTTGCTTACGTTCAAGAAAGATATGTCCGGGGTAACGTGTTATTGGACAAAACCGCCAGTTGCCGCCCGGCAGAGTTGCCGCAAACGCAGGAACTGGCGACTTTTTGCGACGCCATCAAACTTGATGTGTTCGCAAAAAATCAGTGGATGGCTAAGTAAAAAGTTCGATATGCGCCCCGCAGGAAGTGCCCTCCTCAAGGGATGATTAACAGAACCCTTGGGGGTGCAAAAATGCGCCGCGACGCAGTAGATCGGAGTTTTTGCGACGCCATCAAACTTCTATTACGGAGGCGCCCATGCAGGATCTTGATCTGGTTAGGAATGTAGCGTTATTCGGTCACGGCAAGAGCGGCAAAACCTCCCTGGCCGAAGCCTTGTTGTTCACTGCCGGCAAAACCGACCGCCTCGGCAAGGTGGATGAAGGCGCCTCGGTAATGGATTTCGAGCCCGAGGAGATCAACCGCAAAACCACAATCAGTACCGCCTTCAATCATTTCAACCGGCATAAGCACGATTTCTACCTGATCGACACCCCCGGCGAGAGTAATTTTCTAAACGAAACCGTCTATGCGGCCCAGGTTGCCGACAACGCTCTCTTTCTGGTCGAAGCGAACCAGGACCTGAAGAGCCAGACCGAAAAAATCGCCGAGCTGGTCGACAACCGGAAGCTGTCCTGCATAATCGTGATCAATAAGATGGACCGGGAGCGGGCCGATTTCGATAAGACTTTCACCGCGATCAAAAATGAACTCCCCTTTAATCCGGTGATCCTCCATTTCCCGATCGGGGCCGAAGAGAACTTCAAGGGCATGGTCGACGTTCTCCACCGCAAGGCCTATGCATTTGACGGCGACAAGGGCGCGGTCAAGGAAATCGAAGTACCGGCGGAGATGGCCGACGATCTGGCCCTGTACCGGGACGCTCTTATGGAGCAAGTGGCCGAAACCGATGACGAATTGATCGAAAAGTTTCTGGAAGAGGGGGAGCTCACCGACGAAGATCTGCGCAGCGGCCTGCGGAAAGCGGTCAAAAACAGGAAAATCTCACCGGTGACGATCACCGCCGCCACCGCCAATGCCGGAACAAGCCTGATCCTTGACCTGATGGAGGGCTTTCTGGCCTCACCCGCCGAGCGTCCGGCCCAGATGGGCACCGACCCGAAAAGCGGCGATCTCATCGAGCGCGAACCTTCACCGGATGCCCCTTTTTCGGCCAGGGTTTTTAAAACCATGGCCGACCCTTATGCCGGCCGGCTGACTATCTTCAAAGTGGTTTCGGGCACCCTGAGCGGCGAAAGCTTCTACAACTCAAGCAAGGATATCGTCGAAAAATTCGGCCACATCCTGACCATGGAAGGGAAAAAGCAGATCCAGGTCGACAGTGCCGGACCGGGCATGATCGTCGCCATCGCCAAGCTGAAGGAGACCGCCACCGGCGACACGCTCTGCACTGCCGACGCCCCGATCGTCTACGAGGAACTGACTCCGGTCGAACCAAGCATTTCCTACGCGGTTACCACCGAAAACAAAAAAGATGAGGAAAAACTCCACGCCTCCCTTACCAAGATGCTGGAGGAAGACCCCACCCTCAAAATCGACCGGGACCCGCAAACCAGACAAACCCTGATTTCGGGGGTTGGCCAGATCCATCTTGAAATGATCGGCGAGCGGATCAAGCGTAAATTCGGGGTGGAAATGAAACTTGAAGCGCCTAAAGTGCCTTATAAGGAAACGATCAAGGGCAAGGCGCGGGTTCAGGGCAAACACAAGAAACAGACCGGCGGGCACGGTCAATACGCCGACAGCTGGATCGAACTCTCCCCCCTGCCGAGGGGCGGCGGCTTTGAGTTCGAAGACAAGATCGTCGGCGGGGTTATTCCCAAAACCTACATTCCCGCCGTTGAAAAAGGGGTGCTCGAAGCGATGGAGAAAGGAGTTTTAGCCGGGTATCCGATGGTGGACATCAAGGTTGCCCTGGTCGACGGCTCCTTCCATGCCGTCGATTCCTCGGAAATGGCCTTCAAGATCTCCGGCTCCATGGCCTTCAAAAAAGGCGCCCAGGAGGCAAACCCGGTATTGCTGGAACCGGTAATGGACATGACCATCAAGGTCCCCAAGGAATATGTCGGGGATGTGATCGGCGACCTTAACGGCAGACGAGGCCGGGTAATGGGAATGGAGTCCGAAGGAAAGCTCGAAGTCATAACCGCCCAGACCCCCATGGCCGAGATCCTCAGGTACGCCCCCGATCTGAACTCGATCACCGCCGGCCGCGGTTCTTTCAAGGCCGAGTTTTCCCACTACGAGGAAATCCCTGCCAATATGGCGGATAAAATCATCGAGCAGGCCAGGGCCGAAAACGAATAACCGTGAACGAAAACCATACCCCCTATCAATGCGCGGTTCTCACCGTAAGCGATCGGAGCTCCCAGGGGCAGAGACGCGACACCAGCGGGCCCGCCTTATGTGAACTTCTTGCCGACCACGGCTTCCGGATTGGAGAGAAGGGATTGGTCCCGGACGAAATCACCGCCATCCAGCGGGTCTTGATCGACTGGGCGGATCATCGCGGCATCGACCTGATCATCACCACCGGCGGCACCGGCCTGAGCCCGAGAGACGTCACCCCGGAAGCGACCCGGCCATTACTTGATCTGGAAATCCCGGGGATCAGCGAAACGATGCGGCTGGCCAATATCGGCAAAACCATTAATGCCTTGCTCTCCCGAGGTCTGGCTGGAACCAGAAAAAAAAGCCTGATCATAAACCTGCCCGGCAGCGAAAAAGCCGCCACCGAAAATCTGCTGGCGGTTATCGAGGTTCTCCCCCATGCCCTGTATAAACTGCAAGGGGGCACGGCGGACTGCGGGGGGGAGCGGAGTGAGGAGTGAGAGGTAAGAGAGGTAAGGGGTGAGGAGTCAGGAGTGAGGAAAATAATTAATACAAAAAAAGGCGGTCCGCATTGACATAATCGGCCGCCTTTTTTTTTATTCGCCCAAGCCATTTGCGAATAGCTGTCGCGATCATATTTGAAGAGGTTTAGAAATTGGCCTTACAATCTATGTCGACCTCCGGCCCTTCTCCTTTTTTGGCAACTACCTCGCCGATCACAAAAGAAGTCTCGCCGAGGGCGGCAAGCTGAAAACAGATATCGTCGGCCTGCTCCGCATCGACAAAGGCAACCATGCCGATCCCGCAGTTAAAGGTACGGAACATCTCTTCGGGCGAAACATTACCTTTATTGCACATGTAGCTGAAAACCGGAGGGATTGCCCAGCTGCCGCTTTCAATTTTGACCTGGCAGCCCTGGGGCAGGATGCGGGGAATGTTATCGAAAAAGCCGCCGCCGGTGATATGAACCAGGCCGTGCACCTTGAAATTCTTGATAATATTCAACAGCGGCTCCACATAGATCCGGGTCGGTCTGAGAAGCTCCTCGCCCACCGTGCAGCCCAGATCATCCAGGTAGGTGTCGACTCCGTGCCCGTGCTCTTCAAAGAAGATCTTGCGGGCCAGGGAGTAACCGTTGCTGTGCACTCCGCTTGCCGCCAGTCCGATAATCTTTTGACCGACCCTGATATCCGTACCGTCGATAATATCGTCCCGCTCGGCGATACCGACCACAAAGCCGGCCAGATCATATTCGCCTTCATCATAGAGCCCGGGCATCTCGGCGGTCTCGCCGCCGATCAGGGAACATTTGGAAATCAGGCACCCCTCGGCAATCCCCTTGACGACATCAACAGCCAAATCGTTATCAAGCTTGCCTATGGAAAAATAATCAAGAAAGAAAAGGGGCTTGGCTCCGGAAACCACCACGTCATTAACGCACATGGCCACCAGATCGATCCCGATCGTATCGTGCTTGCCGCACAGTTGGGCGACGGCGAGCTTGGTTCCAACCCCGTCGGTTGAAGAAACCAGCACGGGATCCTGATAGCGATCACGGCCCAGGGCGAACAGGCCGCCGAAACCGCCTATATCGGTAAGGACGCCGCGATTGAAGGTAGCCGACACCAGCGGCTTGATATTCCTTACAAAATCATTGCCCCGGTCAATATCGACCCCCGCCTCGGCGTATCTCGACTTGTTTTTATTTTCCATAATCTCAATCAAATTAGTTAGTTAACATGCCTTATCCAAAAACTTCAGCTCTCCCGACATCGAGAAACAAGAATCTTTACTGACAGCAGCCATAAAAGTCAAACAGTTTTCAAAATCCCGGGCAACTACAGACCAACGAAGGCCATCATCTTTTTTGTGATCTGGCGACGTTGTCAATCTAACTGTTCGGCCATGGATTTCCTATCTTAATAATAAGTAAAGATCCGGGCCTTCCACAAAAAGCCGGGAACCCGAGCTGCTTTTATCGGGAATGCCGGGCCAAGGGCTTTCCCATGTGAATTTCGGTTACAGACATGCCGTATGAGTGAAAAGACAACGCGACACCGGCCAGCCTCTGTCGGGATAGATGACGCGATTATATCCAGCAAGAACCCGCGAGCAATCACTTGAATAATCGTGTTTTTGCTTACCACTTATATTTTCCGCGCCCATTGACCACTTTAACATTATGCATTATTTTCTTTCCCTTCTATTCAAGTTTATTTACCACGATCTCGTTTGCCGTAAAAGGTGCCGCATCAACCCGCGATTACGCGCGGAGCGCTGCGGTTCCGTCGGTTTTCGTGATCCCCAACATATTATCGGAGGTAGTTTGAAGATGTTTGTGGATGACCGCAGTTTTGAAATCGCCAGGCAGAAGCATGATTGCCCGCACTGCAAGGAACAGCTCGCCTGCTGTCACACCCCACCCTACCATGTCGGAGACGGTCTCGGCTGGGGGGCGGAAGTATTTTTCGTCTGCCTGAACGACGACTGCCCGATATTTCAAAAGAGCTGGCAGGAGTTTGAGGAACAATACGGCCATGCCGCTTCCTGCCGTTACATGCTGCTCCCCAACGAGAAAAAAGGGGGGCCGATGATGGTCGGCAGCAAGGATGCCTTTACCGGCAGTATCGTAGATCAGGATAAAATGATGGAGACCAACGTCCGCTATCAGAAGGAGAAGGAAGCGCGGGCCAAGCTCGACACCTGCGTGGCCGAAAAAAACCTCGAACCGGTCCTCTGCCTGCTTACCGACGAGAAGGCCGACCTGAAAAGCCGGCATCGGGCCTGCAAGCTGCTGACCGAGCTTAACGATCTGGAATGCATTGATCCGATCCGCGCCCATAAGTTCCACCATACAGAAATCGGCCAGCTGGCCGATTTGGCCATCAACGGAATCCTCAAAAATCATAACCGGCGGGAATGCGTCCACTGCGCCGAGATCGTCAAGGCCCAAGCCAAAATCTGCAAGCATTGCGGCAGGGAAAACAACGATAGCTGAGACAAGTTCACCCTTGCCAATTTGACCTTGCCAAAAGGCAATCTATCTAGTAAATAGTTCCGTGCCGTACAGCTGTGCATGGTGGGTGTAGCTCAGTTGGTTAGAGCACCTGGTTGTGGCCCAGGAGGCCGTGGGTTCAAATCCCATCACTCACCCCACGAAAGAACAAGGGTTTCCGATAGTTTCGGGAACCCTTTTTTGTTGCGTCATCTATTCACTCGCCCCGAAGACGAACATAAAAACGGGACAGACCAATTATTCGCGGACCAGTATAACCTTCAGTATTTCTCCCGGCAGCCATAGACGCATCCGCGGCCCCCAGGTACCCGTGCCCCGGCCTACAAGCAAAGTCATGCCATTCACCCGATATCGCCCGGCGAGGTAAGGGAACATGCGCTTGACAAGATAGCCGAATGGCCAGATCTGGCCGTTGTGGGTATGTCCGGAGATCATCAGGTCCGCACCAAGCGCAGCCGCTTCTTCCACCTGCCATGGTTTGTGGCTGAGAAGAATAACGGGTTCCGGGGAATTTAAAGGCAGCGCCTGCCCGAGCGTTTCCGCACCGTTCTCCGGAAGACGATGGCGGCCTCCGCTTTCAACCCCGGCAAGGACCAGGCCGGGTCTTATTTCCACATGTGAATTTCTCAGAACCGTCAGTCCGGAATCATCGATAAGCGCATCGATAACTTCCGGCCCGCCATAAAATTCATGATTACCGAGCACCGCCCAAACTCCGAGAGGCGCATTCAGCTTCCGCATCGCAGACAGTATTTCACCTGAAGGGCGTTCGTGACCTTCATATATGTCGCCAACCAGCAGGATCAGATCCGGTTTTTCTTTTAACACCCGGCCAACTATGCCGCTCAACCATTTTCCACCGAGCTGGGAACCGAGATGGAGATCGGAAACAACCACCATTTTCAAGCCGGCCAACTCAGACGGCAAACCGGGTAAAGCCACCTGATGATCCGTTACCAAGGGCGGTCGCATCCCCTGGATCATGCCGAATAAAGCCAAGATCAGGCCGGCAACCAGGGCCGCCCCGCGAATCCTGGGAACCCGGCTCCTCAGGAAAAACCCAAATCCGGTGAAAAGATCGGCAACCAGGAATGTCGTAAACAGCAGGAAAAGAGTTGCCATCCAGGTCATGCCGATAAATTCGAGACCGGCAGCAATCGGTCCGCCGCCGGTGTGGCCGTAAACACGACCCAGAAAGAAAAGCGACCAGAGGATAATCCCCCCTGCCGCCAATGTCTTCAGGGGAATGCGATCTTTAATGAAAGAAACGGAACCGACCCGCCAGAAAACATACAGGTGGAAGATGGTAACAATCGATATGAGAATCAGACCGAACATTTACCTACTATAAAATGCTTTAGAGGATAAAGAAAGGCCGATTAGAAAGCAGAAATTTAAATTTGCTCCGCCAATTTGGATCAAAGCTGTTGAACTACTTACCTTCGCGGGTTTCATCATCAAGACAATAGCAGTCCCCTACCCCTGCGGCGTCGCTGGTCGCGGTGCCGGAAGTCGGGAGCTTATTATTCCAAGTTGATGGACTTGAAGGTTAGGTGTATAGTTATGGTCAGTAAAACCGACCAAAAGGTAAATCAAGTAAGGTGCCCCTGAACTACAAAACTGAAGATAATCAGTAACTATCTTAAATATCGTCTAGTTTATGATGTATGGTTGTTATCTTCAGCTTTATACCCATTATTCCGACTCCCATAAAGAAGCATCTTTTGAAAAATCCTTAATGGCGTCCGCACGGTAAAGAAACCTATGATGTGAAAAAAATTTAATATGATTATTATTAAGTTTCAGCCAGTAAACAAGGCTATGCCACAAAAGCCTGTAAACTAAGCAGATAGGCAGGTCCTACAAAATCATATTTCTAATAGCGTACCTAGGAGGGGAACTGTTAATAGTCTGTTAGACCTATTCCTCTCTGTACTGGCTGAAAGACAATGGTAATCAGATAATTTTATGCGAAATCATACGTCATTCCTAAAAATATCCCCTCAGAGAGAAATTGGTGGGCAACAAACTAAATATTGAACTTTAAAACAACAGTTTTTTCGCCTATTGCTAATTAGATAGAAGGTGTGAAATATTCTGGAAAAAAATAAAGTTAGCATACTGACTAACAACCTTAGTTGGGTGATGTTGTTAATAGAGGGGGGGGGGGGGGGGGATGAGTAAGTCAGATTTTGAAAGCAAAATAGAGAAATTCAAGGCAGATTCCGGTTCCTTATCTTTCAATGAAATAGCTGAAATCTTTGAATATTTCGAAACGTCTATAAAAGAAACATCCAGACAACTATCTATTGCAAAACAGCACAACAAAGAATCTGAAATAAAAGCTCTTGAAGCAAAAAATAAAGAGAAAGAGGCTGTTGCAAAATATGAAACAGCAAAGAATCTTCAGCAAGATATCTATAAAGAGGTTATCAAAGAACTATTTGAAGAACCCCAAAAAAGCCTAGAAGTAAGTGCAAAAACTGAATCAAAACGGTCAATTCGCTGGACATTAATTGTAACACTAGTAACGATTGTAGTAAGTACTTTTATGAATTTATTTATTCAGAATTTAAGCGATCGAACTTCCAAAGAGTATAAAGTCAAGCTTAACCAAATAGCAGAAGAAGTCAAAGCTAGTACAGACATGACGTTGGGAGAACTAAAAAGAGAAATTATAAGATCTACACAGACTACATTGAAAGAAAATGATGCTAGCCTTAAAATCCTTAAATCAGAGGTGGAAAACTCAACAGAAGATTCGCTTATTAGGTTGAATGTTTCTACAAAAAAAGAGCTCGGCCAAATAAAAAGAGAGATTATTGCTTCAACCAATTTAGGATTGGGGGAAATACATAAGAGTACAAAGAGTGCGATATCTGAACTTAATATTATGACAGAAAAATCATTGAATCAATTACAAAAAGATTCAGAAAAACATTTCGATAGAATTTATCTAGAATCATATAAATCTGTTCAAGCAATAGAGAAAGTAAGTGACATTATAACTAGCAAAGAAAAATCAATGGTTAATGCAATAAGAATACTAAATAAATACAAAAATGCATCGGGTGAATACAAATCAGTAAATGATTTGCGAAGTTCGTATAAAGTTGAACTGGTTGACGAAATAGGGCCCATTAAATATGATCACTACATTAAGATTTTCAAAGACTTTGGCGTAGAGAACAAATTGATACCACGCAGTTCATATGAAATATACAAATGGGACAAGGAGCTTTTCGACTTATACACTAATTGGCTAGCTTCTCTAGAAAATGAAAAACATAAAAACACGTATTTAACCGAAGAAGAAAGGACTTGGAACACTTTTAAAACAAAGGATGATGATACCGATTACAGGTGGATGCTCTCTTCAGAAGAACTTGAATATAAAATGGTGATTGATTTAGTAGCCACCAGAAGAGAAAAAGTTAGAGATCAAATGAAGCTTAATGGATATTAAGTGGATCAAGTTAATAAACGGTACTTGAAAGAGATTGCGTTTTCAAAGGCAGCAAATCGGCTAGCAGTTATTTCAAACGTCACGCTTACTTGCTGACATCATAATAAATTAGCCCCTCTCAATAGTGTAGATTTCT
>JAWOIQ010000179.1:0-6681 GCA_046484585.1 Desulfurivibrionaceae bacterium | reverse complement strand
AGACATCGCCGCTGATGTTAAGGGACACCGCATCGAACCCGGTAACCGTGCCGGGTCCGAAAAAAATGGTATGCTGCAGGGCCTTGCGGGCGTTGACCGGAACCGCCGACCTCTTGAAAGCGGCGCAGGGGAATGCGGCAAGTCCGGCCGAAAAAGTTCCGCCGCCCTCCCCGGCCACCTTGTCCTGCAATCTGCCAAGAGCGGTCGCGGTCCGGGCCTGATCGAGACCCCCGAAAAAGAGAAAAGGCTCGCCGCCTTCCCGCTCGATCAGATGTTCGCCGACGTCGAGATGGGCGCCGAGCAGTTTACCGAGATCCCGGCCGTCCCGATCGCTCTTGAGGGCGGCAACGCAGAAGATCTCTTCATCGCGCCACATGTCGCGAAAACGGTTCATCTCCGACGAGGAAAGGGGTCGGAAGGGATGGCGGCGCCGCTCTTCTTCACTCAGATAGACGGCCTTGGCAAACGGCCCCCTTTGCCGGGCCATGACCACCGCTTTCCAGGCCTGGTCCATCAGCCTGGCGAAACCGGGATTATTTCCGCCCTCCACCCGGACCTGGCCGATCTGGGCCCGGTCCAAGCCGTCCCGCTGCAGGCGATAAAGGATAACGTCGGCCAGGGTGCGCACCTCGCCGAAGTCCAGATCGTGCCAGAGCATGCCGAAGAGGCCGGAGCCGAAATGAAAGAGAGCAATCCCGCGGCCGACGATGGAATCCAGGGTTCCCGCCGCTCTTTGCAGATAGGCATGGGCATGGGCCGCGTCGCGGGCCCGGGGATAAATCTCCAGGAGGATCAGGACGAAGTCGTCCCGGCGTCCCAGGCAGTTCTCCAGGTGCTCGCCCCAGAGCACCGAATTAAACAGGCCGGTCAGGGGATCGCGCGCCCTGGCCTGCAAGGCCTTGAAGTCGGCGGTTACGACCCCGCCCAGTTCGAGGAGTTTTTTGGTCGTGTATTTTCGGTAAAGGGCCGGATCGCCCCCTTCCAGAACGGCAATCCCGTACAAGCCGCCCTCGTCGGCCAGGGGCAGGAAGAGGCGGTCGGGCCGGCTGTCGATCACCGGTCTGCCGCTCGTTCCCGCCAGGCGCATGGCCTTGCGGCTCTCCTCGGAAAACTCCTCGGACCCGAAATCTCCAGCACCGGCCGGATAGAGTTCGGCATGTTCGCAGGGAAGATGGCGCCGGGCCAGATCATTGAAGAAATAACGAAAATGGTGGGGATCGTTTTTTTTCGGCGAGATCAGCGACCAGTCAAACGGAGAAGCCATTAAACCGCCCCGAACGCCTTGAGGATGATCCCGGCCAGGGGCAGGATCTCTTTATCGGCAACGGTCCGCATATCGAGCAAAAAGAGGTCGTGTTCAATCCGGCCAATGACCGGCACTTCGCTTGCGCGGAGCCTCTCCTCAAGCTCGTTGACCGAGATCGCCCCGGGCCGCAGGGCCACGGCCTTGCTGGGCAGGTCCTGCTCCGGCATGGCGCCGCCGCCGACCCGGGAGCCGGTATCGACGATCGAGACCGAACACTCCCCGCTGAGGTCTTTCTTCAGACGCCTGACCAGCCGCCGAGCCTTGCCTGCGATCGCATCCTTGCTCATGCTGAGCATCGCCAGGGTCGGGATCCTGGCCAGGGCGGTCTCCTCGTCGTAATAGAGGCGCAGGACCGCCTCCAGCCCGGCCAGGGTGAACTTGTCGATCCTGAGAGCCCGGGTCATCGGGTTGGCCTTGATCTTGTCGATAATCTCCCTCCGCCCCAGGATAATCCCGGCCTGGGGGCCGCCGAGCAGCTTGTCGCCGCTGAAGGTGACCACATCGACCCCGCTTTCGATCACCTCGCCGACGGTCGGCTCCTTGATCAGGCCGAAGCGGGAAAGATCGAGCAGACAGCCGCTGCCGAGATCCTCCATGACCGGCAGCCCGTGACGCCTGGCCAGCTCGACCATCTCGGCCAGGGGCACCTCGGAGGTAAAACCGATCATCCGGTAGTTGCTGGTGTGGACCTTTAAGAGCAGAGCGGTCTCCTCGCCGATCGCCCCTTCGTAATCGCGAAGATGGGTGCGGTTGGTGGCCCCGACCTCGACCAGCCGGGCGCCGCTTCGGGCCATCACATCGGGAATCCGGAAAGAGCCGCCGATCTCGACAAGCTGGCCCCTGGAGACCACGACCTCGCGCCCCTTGGCCAGGGTATCGAGGCAGAGGAGGACCGCGGCAGCGTTGTTGTTGACCACCAGCCCCGCCTCGGCCCCGGTCAATTCGCAAAGGAGATCCTCGACCAGGCTGTAGCGGCTGCCCCGTCGGCCGGTTTCGAGATCGAACTCCAGATTGGAGTAACCGCCGCCGACCCGGGCGATCATCGCCATCGCCTCGTCGGGCAGGACCGAGCGGCCCAGATTGGTGTGGATCACCACCCCGGTGCCGTTAATCAAGCCGCGGAAATTGGGAGCCATGCGGCGGTGCAGGCGCTCTTCGACCCGGTCCGCCAGGTTTTCGAAAGCCAGATCCTCCGGGTCGGTGAGGTGCCCCGCCAGAATCTCTTCCCGGCAACGTTCCAGCACCTCGCGCACCGAGAGCTTGACCTGTTGGCCGATATCGTAGCCCCGTTCTTCAAGCCGGCCGAGAAATTCGTCAACCTTGGGAATCGACTGCAACAGCTCCCGAACCCCGCCGGGCATCGCTTTTTTGCTTTCTGGCGTCATCTGTGATTCCCCTGGATTTCTTCTTCCCTGTCAAGATATTCCCACATTTCATTCCGGATTAACCATAGCGGATCCGCATTACACCGAATGAACTCGTCGGGGTCCATTCCATCGATTGTGGGTGGTCGCTTTATTCTTACCTGTTTCCCGTTAATAAAAACCCGCATATATTTGTTCCGCCATTCAGCTTTGGCCTCTCTTCCGGCGCGCTTTTGTGCGGAGGTGAGATTTTCTTTGACCGTGCCTACCAATCAGCATAACCAGCGGGCCATCGGACTAAGACCTTTAGGCCACAAACGCTCTTCCCGTCTGAGTTAATGCACCGTTTCTACGATCTTTTTACTGTTTCATGTGATCATGTTTTGTCTTATCGAATTTCTTTGGACAATAATACCCATTTTCACCATGAAAATTAGTAGTAATAGCCAAATGGTAAAACTCATTAAACCATATATGTAGTTAAAAGAAGCCCGCCAAAATATGATATTATTAAATAGTAAGCTTGCATAAAAAGTCTCGAAAATAACGGAACTTATTGATGCCAAAGTTCCGTAAAATACAGGGCGTTCTTTAGTTATGTAACCTAAAAGAATCCCAAATAGACTTACTATTATCAGTGCGGCAATTGATTCTTCAATAAGTGATTGAGATAAAAATGCTATAAGCTGAGATTCTTTTGGTAAGTGGGATATCCAACTGTGAAATTCATGATCTATGCTAAAGGCACAAACAATGCCGTAAAAGGAATAAAACGCAAGGCTACAGGCAATGCCAACCATTATAGCGATGAATATTTTGTGAATGGTTTTCAATGTGTTTGTCTACTGTCGCAGAACATATTTATTAAGCGGATGACAACCAACGGAAAACAGTTACCTTTTTTACTGATAAGTGTCAAGAATCGGTCTTTATTAACCATGCCGCGCTTCGCAAACCACCGGCGGCCGTGCCGATCCGGTGGTGGTGGATAGTTGCATCGACTTTTCTCGGCCCCAATGTTAGAAATGGAGCTTCACAAAAGAGCTGAATACATGAGGGCTGGCAGGCGGTTTACCGTCATCGGCCAATAATATCGGTTTCCACGTCCGTGGTCGGGTTGAAATTTAGCCTCGCCGCCCTTCAGACCTTCCGCAAACGGATTCAGAAAGAGATATTTAAACTTAAACCGGACAAGACCAAACCATGCCTGTGTTTCAACTTGACGAATCGATCAGCTTTCCGCCCCCCCAATTGGCCCGGGAAGACGGCCTGTTGGCAGTCGGCGGTGATCTTAAACCGGAACGGCTCCTGCTCGCCTATCATCTGGGGATTTTCCCCTGGTACTCACCTGGGGAACCGATCCTCTGGTGGGCGCCGACCCCCCGGATGGTCCTCTTCCCCGATGACTTTCATCTCTCCCGCAGCCTGGCCCGAACCATGCGGCGCGAAACCTTCAAGGTCACCTTCGACGAAGCTTTTCGTCAAGTCATCGATAACTGCGCCGAAGTCCGCCTCAACAAGGGCGAACAGACCTGGCTCGGCGAGGAGATGATCGAGGCGTATTGCAAGCTCCACGAACTGGGCTACGCCCATTCGGTGGAATGCTGGCAGGGGGATGCGTTGCAAGGCGGGTTATACGGGGTATCGCTCGGCTCGGTCTTCTTCGGCGAATCGATGTTCAGCCTGGCCCCCGACAGCTCCAAGGTGGCGATGGCCGCGCTGGTCAAACAGCTGGTGCTCTGGGAATTCGACCTGATCGACTGCCAGATTCACAACGCCCATCTGGAAAGCCTCGGCGCCGAGGAGATCCCCGGTGAAGAATTCTGGGAGCGGCTTGCCCTGGCGGTAGACAAGCCGACTCTGGTCGGCAAATGGTCCAACCCGGAAAAGCTCGGGCGCTGACCGGGTCAGGTCCGGTTTTTCTCAAGGAGATCATCACACACAGCCGGAAATCAAAACGGAAAAGGGCATCACCGGTTCGGGCCGGGCACCCCTTTTTTTTGACAAAATCCTGATCAGTCGAACAGCCTGTAGGGATAGGCCCTTTTTGTCCATTCGCTGTCCGGAAAGCTTTCTTTCAGCTGGTCGTAGGCTTCCCGCAACGGCTTCGGCTCGCCGCTGCTCTTATAGCGGCTCACCCCCCGCAGGTAGGCGGCCTCCGGAGCTGCGTAGGTGTCCTGATATTCAGCCAGAACCTTTTCGAATACCACCAGCGCCTCGTCAAAACAATCTTTATCGAAATTGCATTTCCCTTCACCGAGCAGCAGACGGGCAATCATTTCCTTGGGCTCCAGAAAACCGATGGTCCGATGATGCTCCTTCCCGTCGGAATCCAGGGTGACCAGGGCGGGGGTCCACTTGATATTGAAATCATCGCTGATCGGTTTGGCATCGGACTTGACCCGTAGCGGAATCAAGGATTCATTGCAAAAATCGATTACTTCCTCATTAGGATACGTAACTGCATCCATTTGTTGACAGCCAATTCACTCCGGATTGAAAAAATCGAGCAGGACCGGTTTATTCTCATCCTTGGCCCGGGCGAGGGCCTTAGCCATATCAGTTTCCCACTGGATTGCCTTAGCCATAGTCTGTACCTCCATTATTTTATCAGTCAGTGTCTGTCCAGGGAATGAGGATTTTTGTCCGAGAACGAGAAGCAAGGATGTCGGAAAAGCGCAGCGTACTTGGGTACGTGAGCACTTTCCGACTCTGCGGCGACGAAGTTATCGGGCAAAAAGACTATTTATGGACAGGCACTAGTCAACAACCGGCCCCGGTTTTCAGGGTCGGCCCATTAAAAGGTTCTCTTAAAACAAGATCCCATTCGCCGGCGGCAATTGTCAAATATTAGATTACGACAATTCAAAATTCAGGAGCCGGAAGTCAGAAAGAAACTTTAAACCCGGCCAAGCTGCATCGGCGGTTCCGGCCCAGGACCAGTGTATGTTCTCACCGGAGCCCTCGCGAAAATCATCATTCCCGAGAGCTTGAAGAATGGATAAATCATCTCGATATCACCCCGGCGGATCTCCACCCGGACATCAGGATTATGAATCCCTTATCTGCTTAGACGGCATCGTCATGCACCACACCTGAATGAATCGGCGGGCCGGCGTCCGGCCGTAACAATCCATATTGACGATGCCGCTTCCCCTGTGGGACAATGACACATCAGCACAATCGTCTAACAGATCCCTGGCCTGGAGGGAAACATGGATCGCTACACCAAGGGCTTTGTCGTTGCCTCGCTTGTCTACTTTTTTCTCGCCGCCGTTCTCGGCATCTGGATGGGCGGGGAAAACTACGCGGAATGGGCCCGGTTCGCCCATGTTCACCTCAACCTCCTCGGTTTCATGGCGATGATGATCTACGGGGTCGGCTACTTCATCCTGCCGCGCTTCAACGGCAAACCGCTCTACTGCCCGAGCTGGCTGCCGATCCACTTTTACCTGGCCAATATCGGCCTGCTCGGACTGGTCGCCGCCGCCCCCGGCCGGCCCGGCCTCGCTTTTCATATCTTCGCGGTAATCAACGTCATCGCGGTGGCGATGTTCGCGATCAATATCGGCGCCACCGTCCTGATTCCCGAAGAGGAAGAAGCGCAAACAGCTGCCGCCGCCGTTGAACCGGAAATCGAGATCACCCCGGAAACCAGGATGGCGGAGATCATCACCGGATGGCCGGAATTGGTCGAACTCTTGATCAAGAACGGATTCACCCCCCTGGCCGATCCGGACCACTTGGAGAAAATCAAATCCATGCCGATCACCCTGGGCATGGCCTGTGAACGTCACGGACTCGATGCCGGGATGCTGTCGAAACTGTTGACCGAGGGGGCCAAAAGCCTGGCCCGGCAAGGAAGATCCGCCGCTCCTCCGCCCTCCGCCGCCGCGTCATTACAAAGTGTCGACTCGATCGGTTCCGGTCTGCGACCCGGCGACCCCATCACCCATCGCCATATCATCGGGGAAATTCTCAAGGTCTATCCGGCCACCGAAAAGGTCTTCA
>JAWOIQ010000134.1:0-15548 GCA_046484585.1 Desulfurivibrionaceae bacterium | reverse complement strand
GGATCGAGCAGGTAATTGCCGCTGAACCATTTCGGGTAACTGTCGGATAAAAACTGGTGGAGCAGGCCGATGAGCAGCAGGATGCCGGCCAGCATCGGCAGTACCGATCTGAAAAGTCCCACCGTCCGCCGGAAAGCGGGTCCGGTTCTTGCCCTGATTGTCTCGCGGTTGTTCATCCTGAATTCGTGACGGCTTAGGGGGGGATTTTGTTTTATTCGTTAGTTGTTACGTAATATAATCGGTTTTTCACTGGGTCGCGCTTCATTCCTCGAAATTTACCCGCCTTGGATCTGACGATTTTTGCTTAGCCAACCCCTTTTCGACTTTTTGCGACGCCATCAAACTTCGGTCCGGAACAATTTAATGTTCGATGAAATTCGCGATCGCAACCGGGCCTCTGGTATGATTTAGCTGTAATTGCGGTTCCATAAGGCCCGCAACCGGATCAAATCTTCTGAAACTGGAGGCTTGCCATGGCTGAAGCGACTAGCGGCAAAGAGGCCGGAAAAACCCTGCGGGAACAACTGGCGGCCCTGCTGGACGGGGGCAATGCTCATATGACCTTCGATCTGGTGGTGGCCGAGATGCCCCTGGCCGCGGCCAATACCCGGCCGGAACACTTCAACTATACGCCCTGGCAACTGCTGGAGCATATGCGCCGGGCTCAGCTCGACGTGCTGAATTTCATCAAGGATCCCGGTTACGAATCGCCGCCCTACGCGGAATTCTGGCCGGACCCGGCGGCCACGGCGACCGAAGCGAATTGGCGGGAATCCGTGACCGGGTTCAGGGCCGATCTCGATGAGGTCCTGGAGATGGTTGGCAATCCTGAGACCGATTTCTTTTCGGCCATCTCCCATGCCCCCGACTATAATATCCTTCGGGAGATCCTGGTGATTGCCGACCATAACGCCTACCATCTCGGCGAGTTCATGGCCATCCGCCGCTTTTTCGCGGCCGCGCCACCGGAAAACTGGTGAGCCGGCGGAGACTGCCTTCCCGCCTCCGCTCCCTTTCCTGAATTCGCTCGGAGTTAAGGATGGAAACCATTCTCACCGGTTCCTTTTTTCGATCATCCCGGTGCCCTTGTAGCTGAGCACCACTTCCTCATCCTGGTTCAACAGGCGCAGGGAATGGCTGACGATGCCGGCACCGGGTCTCGATCGCGACTCCCGTTTCGAAATTGCCTCGATCTCCACGGTCAGGCGATCCCCCGGCCGGCCGGGCGCCAGGAACCGCACTTCGTCCAGGCCGAGGCCGATAACGACCGCCATAGGATTCTGTTCGATCATCAGTTTCTGGCAGATGGCCAGCAGGTGAAAACCCGACGCGATGACCACGCCCTGGCCGGATGTTTCGGCATATCCGGGATCGGTGTGGAGGGGAAGGGGATCCCAACTCCCGGCAAAATCGCGTATATCCTTTTCGGTAAGGAGGTGCGGACCCAGCCTGCGGCGTTGGTGCAGGGCGATGTCTTCGTAATACTCGGTCATCATGAATTGTCTCTGGTCTGCAAAAGCAGTTAACTCTTTTGTTCGGTTTGTCTGCGGGAAGCATCGAAAATAACATTGACCAATCAGGAAAACAAACTTAATTAGGCATATATAATAATGATGAAAGGGGAAGAACGGAACTCGATGATCTCGGGCAGCTTGTTGGACTGGTTGAGCAGAGAGTGAAGAGAGTTGAGCGGTGTGTTTTTCCGTCGAACCCGAGATTAATAAGGAATCCATGACTGATATTATTAGTTCGAGCCTTTTGCTTTTCACCCTGTTGAATCCTTTTCTGGTCATTGTCTACCTCGTCGATGTTGTTCAGAAGCTCGAAAAGCACCAATTCCGCCGGGTTCTGCTGCGGGCTGGAATGATTGCCACTGTGGTTTTCTGTGTTTTTGCGGTTCTGGGGGATGCCGTTTTTGCCAGACTGATGCAGGTGGAATTCGCCTCATTTAAGATCTTCGGCGGGATCATCTTCATGCTGATCGGGATCCAGTTTGTCTTTAACGGCCCGAATGCCATCGAAATGTTGCGGGGAGAGTCGGAACATGTCGCCGGCGCCATTGCCATGCCGGTCCTGATCGGACCGGGTACGATCAGCGCCAGCGTGGTTATCGGCCAGAATCATGCACCACTGGTGGCCTGCCTTGCGGTAATTGTGGCCGTGATATCCTGCCTTGCCACCATCGTCCTGCTTAAATCTCTCCATGACCGGGTCCGCCCTCGTCGAGAGGCGCTGATCCAGCGTTATATCGAGATTGTCGGCCGGATCACCGCCCTGTATGTCGGTACCGTGGCGATTGAAATGATCATGCAGGGAGTGGGGAGCTGGCTGGATAAGTTCTAAAGGATCGGATATAGGCTCTGCCGCCATCAACCTTGAAGTTGTTCTTTCCATCTCTGACCAGGTATTATTTTCATAGCCCTTTACGGGGTCGTGCCGGCTCACCGTTATGGTACAATCATCCTGAAATGATGATCCGGTAAAGCCGCCTTGGCCATGTTCTTGAATCCGTTGCGGCAGCCCGTCGATATAGCATCGGGATGATCAACGACGTCCCCTCCCGGCGTTTGAGTTGTTTTCGGACGCCCACGGAATCAGAGGATGGGTTCAGGGCGTTTCAGGAAACGGCGGAGTTGATGAATCCGCCGCCGGTGAATTTCCAGGGGTATATCTTCCGGTGCAGAATATAACTTTCATATTGGCAATTCTCCTCGCCGCGGGCTTTTTCGCGGCCAAGCTGGCCCAGCTTATTCGCCTGCCTTCGGTAACCGGCTATATCTGTGCCGGTTTTCTGCTCGGACCGGCCGGTTTTAATCTGATCGGCAAGGAGATAATGGCCGAACAGTTGGACCACTTTATCCAGATCGCCCTGATGCTGATCGCCCTTGGTATTGGTGAGCATCTGGAAATCAAGCGGCTGCGGAAAAATGTCAGATTCCTTATCGCTTTCAGCCTGGGGGAAATGATCGGGGCCATATCCTTTGTGATCTGCGGATTGCTCCTGCTCGATCATTTCATCGGCCCCGAAAGTCTGAATCTGCCGGGGGGCGATGCATTCGTGCTCATCATGCTGCTTGGCACGGTTGCCATTGCCACCGCGCCTGGTACGACCCTGCATATCATGCGGGAAGCACGATCCGTCGGACCCCTCACCACAACCCTTATCCAGACCGTGGCGATTAACAATGGCCTGGCTATCATCCTGTTCGGTTTCGCCCGGGCCATTGCCCGCGGCCTTGCCGGAGCCGCGCCGGGATCTTTCGCGAGTGCCGCAATCAATAGCCTGATGGTTATTTTTCTGTCGCTGACGATCGGCGTCGTTGCCGGTCTATTGATTGACGCCCTCATGCATCGCCTGCGCAAACCCGCGGAGATGCTGATCAGCGGGCTGGCTCTCTTGCTTCTCGGGGGGGAATTGGCCCGAATGCTTGATCTTTCCCCTCTGCTTGTCGGCATGGCCGTCGGATTTACCATCGTCAACCGTGATCGGCGCGATGTCCGGTTGTTCAGGATATTCAACTCCATTGAGCCGCCGGTCTACGTCCTGTTTTTCGCCTTGGCCGGGGCTCATCTTGATCTGGATTCCCTGGTCGTTGCCGGTTGGCTGGGGCTTATCTTTTTTACTCTGCGCGCTATCGGCAAGATCGGCGGCGCCGCCCTGGGCGGCTTTATCGTTCAGGCCCCGCCCGCGATTCGCCATTATCTGGGGTTGGCACTGATTCCGCAAGCGGACATTGCCATAGGGCTGGTTTTTCTGGTCAGCAGCGATCCGACCATTAGCGTTTATGGAGCGATTCTAACTCCGACTGTGTTGGCCGGGGTTTTTCTGGCCGAGTTGGCGGGACCGCTCTCCACCAAATTCGCTCTGCAAAAGGCCGGGGAGTCGACCGCGGAGGAGTTTGTCTATAATTCAAGCACAAGCGAGGACAGCTTTGCCGAGGCCGAGGTGCAGCTCACGCCCTGGATATGGGAAAAATTGCAATCAACCATGCCTCCATCCGGATCGGTAATCTTCGGGGTCTCCCACTACAAAACGGTAACGGGCTTGGCCCGGCTGGCCACTCTTCTGGCTCATCATCATAAGGCGGCTCCCCTGGCGGTAAACGTCGTGTCTCCCGGTTTTGTCCCTTGCCCAGGTAAAGATTCTATTACCATAAATCCGCTCTTTGATATGGCCGGGAAAGAGGTGGCGGACCTGGGCTATCATCTGCAGGCGGTAACCATTGAATCCGACAGCGTGGTTGAAGGGCTGGTCGAATGCGCCCGCGATCATGATGCCATGGCCCTGGTCCTCGGCTATCCGCAACAGCACAGCACCCAGGAGTTTAAAAAGGTGCTTGAAGAGGTGGTGAACAGGGCGCCCTGCCCGGTAATTCTGGTTTGTTTAATCGGCATTTTACATACGGAGCGGATTCTGGTGCCGATTATTCATTCCCGTCATCTTGAAACCATCATGGCGCCTCTTCGGGCCCTGGCCCAGGTGGGACGGCACCGGATTACCCTGCTGCGGTTGCTGCCGCCCGATATTTCCAGGGACGAATCAGCCGAGCAGGAGAAGAGATTACACGCCTGGGCCACTGCTAACGACCTGCCCTTTGTTCGTTGCCTGGCCGTGGCTTCCGAGGCCCCTTTGGAAGCCATTCTCGGGGAGTCGTGCCAGCATGATCTCCTTTTGATGGCCGGGGCGGAGGAGTACTCGCTGCCCAAAAAACTTTTCGGCTCGCTGGCCGACGATGTCGCCAATCGATGCGCGCGGCCGATGCTCATCGTTTATGGTTCTTCGGCAACTAATAAGCGATGATTGACGAGCGCGGGGATGGGTGGCCGATATTAATTTCGGGCGGGAATTTAATTTGTCCTGCCGAACTGGCGGGCTGATTATCCCGGCGCAGCGCTTTTTAGTATTGCATCTTGCCGATGAGCTGGTATTTTACCCGGACATTTGCGGCCATACCTTGCCGAAGCTGCCTTTAGAGGCATGTTACATTAAGAAAAACGCCCGTTGTCAGGGTGACACCCGATCGAAAAAGTAAACAGGAGATGTCGATGGATTACCGGGCAACGCTTAACCTGCCCCAGACCAAATTCAAGATGAAGGCCAATCTGGCCCAGCGCGAGCCGGAATTCTTGAAGAAGTGGGATAAGGAAAAACTTTACGAAAAGTTGCTGGAAGCGGCCGCCGGTCGTCCCGCCTACGTCCTTCACGACGGCCCGCCCTATGCCAACGGCCATCTCCATATGGGCCATGCCCTTAACAAGATCCTGAAGGATATTATCCTGCGCTCCAAGCGGATGAGCGGCTATAACTGTGCCTTTGTGCCGGGCTGGGACTGCCATGGCCTGCCCATCGAGCTTAATGTCGACAAGGAACTTGGCGCCAAGAAGAAGGAGATCAGCAAGCTTGCTTTCCGGAAAGCCTGCCGCAACTATGCCGGCAAGTGGATCAAGACCCAGAAGGAAGAGTTCAAGCGCCTGGGCGTCCTGGGGGACTGGGATAATCCCTACCTGACCATCAACCACTCCTACGAGGCGGCCACGGCCCGGGAGTTTAACAGGTTTCTGATGTCCGGGGCGGTGTTGCGCAGCAAAAAGCCGGTGCACTGGTGCCCCTCCTGCAAGACCGCCCTGGCCGAGGCCGAGGTCGAGTACGCCGATCATACCTCCGACTCGATCTATGTGAAGTTCCCCCTGGTCGGCGATATAAAGGATCTGATTCCCGGCGCGGGGGATCATCAAGTCTCGGCGGTGATCTGGACCACCACCCCCTGGACCCTGCCCGCCAACCTGGCGGTCGCCTTTCATCCCGATTTCACCTACGCGGCAGTCAGGGTCGGCGACGAGATCTGGGTCATGGCCGAGGCTCTGGTCGAAAAGGCCTTTGCCGAATTCGAAATTTCCGATTATGAGATCCTGAACACCTTTTCGGCCAAGGGGCTGGAAGGGCGCAAGTGCCGTCATCCCTTTCTGGACCGGGATTCGCTGATCGTTCTGGCCGACTATGTGACCCTGGAAACCGGAACCGGCTGCGTCCATACCGCCCCCGGCCACGGCCGCGAGGATTACCTGACCGGCTTGAATTACGGTCTGGAGATTCTCTCGCCGGTGGACGGCAGCGGGGTCTTTACCAATGAGGCCGGTCCCTATGCCGATCTTTTCTATAAAAAGGCCAACCCGGTGATTTGCGAGGATATGCGGCAGAGCGGTCATCTGATCAAACACAGCAGCCTCTCCCACAGCTATCCCCATTGCTGGCGCTGCAAGAAGCCGGTGATCTTCCGGGCCACCGAGCAGTGGTTCATTGCCATGGAGAAAAATGGCTTGCGTGAGCGGGCTCTCAAGGCGATCCGCGAGGTGACCTGGGTGCCGAAGTGGGGCATGGAGCGGATCTACGGCATGGTCGAGACCAGGCCGGACTGGTGCCTGTCCCGGCAGCGGGCTTGGGGCGTACCGATTACCGCGATCATCTGCCGGGATTGCGGGGCGGTCGCCAACGACGACGAGGTCAATTGCCGGATCGACGAGTTGTTCCTGAAGGAGGGGGCCGATGCCTGGTTTTCCCATGCGCTCGGTGATTTCCTCGGGGATGGCGCGACCTGCCGGGAGTGTGGATCGAATAATTTCGAAAAGGAAGAGGATATCCTCGATGTCTGGTTCGATTCGGGGACCAGCCATGCCGCGGTTCTAGAGCTCCGCGATGACCTCTCTTCGCCGGCCGATCTCTATCTCGAAGGCAGCGACCAGCATCGGGGCTGGTTCCAGAGTTCGCTCCTGGCCTCGGTCGGCACCCGTAACCGTCCGCCATACAAGGCCGTGCTGACCCACGGTTTCGTGGTTGACGAGAATGGCCGGAAGATGTCGAAAAGCGTCGGCAACGTCATCGCCCCGGATAAGATCATCAAGCAGTACGGCGCCGAGATTCTCCGCCTCTGGGTGGCCTCGGAAGACTACCGAGACGACATCAAAATTTCCGATAACATCGTCCGGCAGCTCTCCGACGCCTACCGCAAGATCAGGAATACCCTGCGCTACCTGCTCGGCAATATCAATGATTTCGAGCCGGACCGGGATGGGGTTGCCTACGAGGATCTTGGCGAGATCGACCGGTGGGCCCTCTCCCGGTTGGAAAACCTGAAGAAAAAGGTGCGGGACTCCTACGATACTTTCGAATTCCACGCCATTTTTCACAGCCTGCTCAATTTCTGCACGGTGACCATGAGCGCCTTCTACCTAGATGTCATCAAAGACCGGCTCTACGCCTCGGCCCCGGATTCTCCGGCCAGGCGGGGCGCTCAGACCGTGCTCTACGAATTAGCGGACACCCTGGTGCGTCTGATGGCGCCGGTTATGACCTTTACGGCAACCGAGGCCTGGGACCATCTGCCCGCCGCCGCCAACCGGGAGGAAGACGCAGCCCTGGCCGCTTTCCCGGCCCGGCACGAAATCCGGGTTCGGCCCGAACTGGATGAAAAGTGGGAGAAGTTGATCGGGGTCCGGGGAGAGTTGACCAAGGTGCTCGAACTTGCCCGGCAGAACAAGGTGATCGGCCATCCCCTTGAGGCCGAGGTGGATATCCGGATTGGCGGGCCACTTGGCGATTTTATGGCGGAAAACTGGGAAACATTGAAGACGATCTGTATTGTTTCCGAACTGCACCGGGTTGATGAAATAGGACCTGAAGCCGTGGCCTCGGAAGAGATTCCCGAACTCGCCGTCCTGGTGAGAGCGGCCCCGGGCGGCAAGTGCGAGCGGTGCTGGACCAGGGCCGATTCGGTCGGCGCCGCCGCGGAGCATCCGACCCTCTGCGGACGTTGCGTTCAGGTAGTGAACAGCCTATGAAATCTACTTCGCCCTGGAGCCCTGTTCTGATCGCGGCGGTGGTGGTTCTGCTCGATCAGCTCACCAAGTGGTGGGTTCTCGCCACCTTCGAACTTTATGAGTCGGTGGAGGTTATTCCCGGTTTTTTCGATCTGACTTTCGTGGTCAATACCGGGGCGGCTTTTGGAATGCTGGCCGGGGAGCAGAACCCGTGGCGGCAGCTCTTTTTCGTGGTTGTGACCCTGGTCGCCCTGATTGTCCTCGCCATGGCTTTCCGGCAGTATCGGCTGGAGGGGGGAGTTTATATTGCGGCTATCGGACTGATCGGCGGCGGAGCGCTTGGTAATCTTATCGACCGGCTTCGCTTCGGCCATGTCGTCGATTTTCTCGATTTCTATATAAAGGATTATCACTGGCCGGCCTTCAATGTGGCTGATTCGGCCATCAGCGTGGGAGTCGTATTGTTTCTTCTCGCCGGTTTAGTGGAGCCCGGCAAAAGGGATCAGACGACGTCAGCCGATTTAAATTGATTGGGGCAATCAGGGCAAGCTGCCCGGTAGCTCTTCCCGGGTTCAGGATATAGCAAGGAGTAATTTTAATGTCGAACAACAAGACCGCATTTCTTTTTCCCGGGCAGGGTTCGCAATTTATCGGCATGGGCAGGGAGTTTATCGACAACGATCAGCAGGCCCGCACCCTGATGAATATGGCCGGGGAGATCAGCGGCTATCCCGTCGAGAAATTATGCCTGGAAGGGCCGATGGAGGAGTTGACTCGTACCGCCCACTTGCAGCCGGCCATTACCGTCTTGAACCTGATCTGTCTGGCTGCCCTGAAAAATGCGGGAATAACTCCGGATTTTGTCGTCGGCCACAGCCTCGGCGAGTACGCGGCCCTCTGCGGGGCCGGGGTGTTAAGTCCGGAAGACACCCTGCGTCTGGTTACCGAGCGGGGCAGGCTGATGGAAAGGGAGGCCGATCGCAATCCCGGGGTGATGCAGGCTATCCTCGGGCTGACCATTGCCGAGGTTATGGATATCATCGCCCGGATAAATGATACGGGAGTGATCACCGCGGCAAACCATAATTCCGAGAAACAGATTGTCATCTCAGGAGAAGCGGCTCCGCTGGAAGAGGCGGCAGCCCTGGTCGCCGAGCGGGGCGGCAAGGCGATTCCCTTGCCGGTCAGCGGCGCCTGGCACAGCGATCTGGTTGCCGGCGCCGTCGAGGATTTTTCGGCATACATGGCCAAGGTTGATTTCGGGAGTCCGCAAGTCGAGATTCTGTTTAACGTGACGGCGGCCGAAGAGCGCGATCCCGCGGTGATCCGTTCGATAATGGCGCGGCAGATCGCCTCGACGGTCAGGTGGTATGAGATCATGAACAATCTGCTGGCCCTCGGAGTGCGGACCTTTGTCGAGGTCGGACCGAAAAAGGTCCTCTCCGGTCTTGCCAAAAAGATTATTCCGGCCGACTGCGAGTGCCGAATATTACAGGTTGACACCCCCGAAGCCGTCCAGTTGTGCGAAAGGGAGTTGACCTCGTCAAATCGGTGACGGCGGGAGCGTTAATCTCCCTTGACATGAATCCCTTATCCAAGTATCTTTGTAGGATTTTCCTGTGAAAAGTAATGGAAGTGTAAAAACCCAGGATAGACCAGCTTGACAAACGGTAAATCAATTAGTTAAGCGGTGCCGGCCGTCCGGCTTGCGGTTTTTCGCGAAACCGATAAAAATTAATACTTTAAATACTTGAAGGATTCGCGCCCCGAACGGGCGCGCTTTCCGTTTCCATTGGCTGAATACTGAAATGTTCGAAAACTTATCCGACCGGCTCAATTCCACCTTAAAAAAGCTTCGCGGCCACGGCAAACTGACCGACAGCAATATTAAGGAGGCGATGGATGAGGTTCGTCTCGCTCTGCTGGAGGCGGACGTCAACTACAAGGTCGTCAAGGATTTTATCGCCACGGTCTCCGAGAAGGCGGTTGGCAGCGAGGTCTTGTCCAGTCTGGCCCCTGGCCAACAGGTTGTGAAAATCGTCCATCAGCAGCTTATCGAACTGCTGGGGGGAACCACCGAGGGCCTTGACCTCAAAGGCCCCCAACCGGCCGTTATCATGCTGGTCGGCCTTCAGGGTTCCGGTAAAACGACCACCTCGGCGAAGCTCGCCCGTTTTCTGCAGAAACAGGGGCGGCGGCCCTATCTGGTTCCCGCCGATGTCTACCGGCCCGCCGCGATCGAGCAGTTAAAGATCCTGGGCGGCAACCTGGCCATGCCGGTGCATCCTTCTGAGCCGGGGCAGGATCCGGTAGATATCTGCCGGGCGGCGCTGGAAGGGGCCAAGGGGAGAAATTGCGATACCCTGATCGTCGATACGGCCGGACGTCTCCACGTCGACGAAGAGCTCATGGGCGAACTCGAAAGGATCAAGGCCAAGATCAGACCGGCCGAAATTCTTTTCGTGGCTGACGCCATGACCGGCCAGGATGCGGTCACCGTAGCCGCCAAGTTTAACGAGGATCTTGCCCTCTCGGGAGTGGTCCTGACCAAGATGGATGGCGATGCCCGCGGCGGCGGCGCCTTGTCGATCAAAAAGGTTACCGGCCGGCCCATCAAGTTCGTCGGTGTGGGCGAAGGACTCGACGCTCTGGAGGTTTTTCATCCGGACCGCCTGGCCTCCCGGATTCTCGGCATGGGAGATATGCTTTCCCTGATCGAGAAGGCCGAGGAAGTCGTCGACAGGAAGAAAGCCGAGAAACTGGCCAAAAAGATCAGGAGCAATAGCTTCACCCTGGAAGACTTTCAGGGACAGATCCAGCAGATCAAGAAGATGGGCAACCTTGACCAGTTGATGGCCATGGTGCCCGGTATGAACAAGCTGAAGCAGACCAATAACCTGCCCAAACCTGATGAGAGCGAACTGGGCCGGATCGAGGCGATCATCAATTCGATGACCGTCCAGGAACGGCGCCGTTATGATATAATCAACTCAAGCCGTCGGCAGCGAATCGCCCGGGGCAGCGGCACCACGGTCCAGGATGTAAACAAGGTCATCAAGAGTTATGCCGATATGCTCAAGATGATGAAGAAGATGAAGGGCAAAGGCGTCTTTGGCGGCGGGGGAGCTCCCGTCGGCAAGAAGAAGAGAAAAAAACCTAAAGGGTTGTTCAGATAATCAAGTGAGGAGGATGTAATGGCAGTTAAAGTACGTTTGGCCAGATTTGGCCGCAAAAAGAGGCCTTTTTACCGTATTGTCGTAGCCAATTCAGAGGCTCCCCGGGACGGTAAGTTCCTGGAGATAGTCGGCACCTATGATCCCTTGAAGGATCCGGTCGAAGTGGCCATCAAGCATGACAAACTTAAAGTCTGGCTTGACCGGGGCGCGATCCCGACCGATACCGTCAAGAGTCTTCTGGCCAGAAATCCGGCTCCGGCGGCCGAGTAAATTATCATGAAAGAGTTGGTAAATTTTATTGCCGCCGCTCTGGTTGATGATCCCGATGCCGTCCAGGTCAACGAGGTGGAGCGTGATGACGCCACGGTGTTCGAGCTTCGGGTTGCCAAGGAAGATCTGGGCAAGGTGATCGGCAAGCAGGGCCGTACGGCCCGGGCGATTAGATCCCTGCTCTCCGCCTCTGCGAGTAAAGACAACCTCAAGGCCAGGCTGGAGATTCTCGATTGATCATCCTTGCCGGTTGCAGGTAGAGTCTTGACTGACCAATATTTCGAAACCGATTCCGCGCAGCTGGTCCGGGTGGGCAGGCTTACCAAGCCCCACGGCATTAAGGGCGAGGTCAAGGTGCAGCCCGATTTCGGTCCGGCCGAGGATTTCCTGAACTACAGGGAAATTCTCTTGGTTTCACCGGATTCGGAGTTGCGCCGCGATTTCAAGGTCGTACGTTGCCGGTTCCAGGGTGATCTCGTGATTTTACAGCTGGCGGGGATCGGCGACCGGACCGCGGCCGATGATCTTCGCGGCAGCGAGGTCTGGGTCGATCGGGAGTTGTTGCCGGAATTGCCGGCCGGGAAGTATTACTGGCACGATCTGATCGGCCTGCGGGTTGAAACCGAGGAAGGGCGCAAGCTCGGTCGAGTGGAAACTCTTCTGGCCACGGGCGGTCACGATGTTCTGGTGGTGCTTGGCGATGGCCGTGAATATCTTATACCGCTGGCCGATGAGTTTCTGCGCAATGTCGATTTCGCGGCCGGTCTCCTGACCGTGGCCGACGTTCCCGGTCTCTTTGAAATAAACGATTGATCAAGGCCGGACCGGCCCGCCATGCGATTCGACATCCTCACAATTTTCCCTGAACTTCTGCTTTCGCCCCTGCAAGAGGGGATTATCCGCCGAGCGATCAGAGACGAAAAGATCGAGGTGGCTATCCACAATATCAGGGATTTTACCATCGACAAGCAGGCCATGACCGATGACCGTCCTTTCGGGGGCGGGGAGGGCATGGTCATGAAGCCCGAGCCGATTGCGGCCGCGCTCGACAAGGTCGAGGAAGAGGCCGGGCCGGGTCGGGTTGTTTTTCTGAGTCCCCAGGGGCGCACCCTTACCCAGGCAAAAGCCGTGGAGTTGGCCGCGGTTGACCATCTGGTTTTGGTCTGCGGTCGTTATGAGGGGGTAGACGAACGGGTGGTCAGCCTTTATGGGGGTGAAGAGATCTCCATCGGCGATTATATTCTGACCGGCGGCGAGCTTGCCGCCATGGTGCTGATCGATGTCGTGACCAGGCTGCAACCGGGAGTCCTCGGCTGCGCCGATTCGGCGGAGCGGGATACTTTCAGTCGGGGGATCCTCAAACACCCGCAATATACCAGGCCAAGGGAGTTTCGGGGGCTCGAAGTGCCCGAGGAGCTCTTGTCCGGCGATCATGGCGCGGTCAAGGATTGGCGATTGGCGGCAGCGGTCCGGCAGACCCTGGCCAAGCGGCCTGAACTGCTGGCCCGGCTGGATTTTTCCGCGGCCGAAAAAAAGGTTCTGGTCAAGGCCGGACTCTGGGCGGCGATAGAAAGGATCGCTAACTCCACCTATGATGATCATTCCGCTGAAGCGGAAGAATAAGGGATGGTGCGCATCAAGAACGTGGCGGGACGAAAATTGCGGGTTGATCTCGCCCTGATCCATTACCCGGTCTGCAATCGTAACCGGGAGATCATCGGTTCGGCGGTAACCAATCTCGATCTTCATGATATTGCCAGGCTCGGGCGCACCTACGGGATCGACAGATACTATCTGGTAACCCCCTTTGCCGATCAGCAGCGGCTGGTCCGGGAAATTCTTGATCATTGGCAAACCGGCTACGGCTCGTGCTACAATGTTCATCGTAAGGAGGCGCTCTCCATAGTCCGTCTCTGTGACGATATGGCCGCTCTTCACGAGGAAGTCACCGCCAAGTGGCGGCAGCGGCCCACCATCCTGGCGACCAGTGCGGCGGACCCGGAAAGTGTGCTGGGATATGATGAGGTCAGGGCCAGGATTTTTGATGGCGAGCCGATTCTCCTCCTGTTCGGTACCGGTTGGGGAATGGCGCCGGAGTTGCTGGCCGAAGTTGACGGGCTTTTGCCGCCGCTCAAGGGGCCGGGTGACTACAACCATCTGTCGGTAAGATCGGCGGCCGCCATTATTCTGGATCGGCTGCTCGGGGAGCCTTAAAGGGCTAGTTGAAAGTTAAAAGATTTAAGTGCACAGGGAAAAGGGAGCGCTTTGATCTTGTTTTTCGGACTCATCTGTCGATACCGGATTAATCGGTCGGCATTAAAAAAAAACACTTAATTACAAATCAGTAGTGGAAATTTTTTATTCCATACGTTAGGTTAGCGGCTTCCTTTTACGGGAATTATTTTACGGAGACAGAACAATGAATGTATTGGCACAGATAGAAAGAGAGCAAATGCGTTACGATATTCCGGAATTTCGGCCTGGCGACACGGTCAGCGTTCATATCCGGATTATTGAGGGCACCAAGGAGAGGGTTCAGATCTTCAAAGGCGTGGTCATCATGCGTAAGAAGGGTACCATGGACGCAAGCTTTACGGTACGCAAGGTATCCCATGGGGTTGGAGTCGAGAAGTGTTTCGCCCTGCACAATCCCCGTATTGAAAAGATCGTTGTAGACAGCCGCGGCAAGGTGCGTCGCTCCCGGCTGTTCTATCTTCGCAATCTGCGCGGTAAAGCGGCCAGGATCAAGGAGCGTGGCATCATCTGATCCCGAGGTTGCCGACCGCTCTTCCCCCCTCTGTTTATCCGGTAGGGACGGAAAAGACCCGAAGTAAGTTTCGAGCCCCGCTGATGACTATAAGTTGACGGCGGGGCTTTTTTTATAGCGATCAGAGGACACCGACATCCGGCTGTAATTAGCTGTTTATCTGTTTGTGCTGGCTGGGGGTGACTTGCAACCGGCCGCTTTTCAGGAGGCCGGGGTCTCGGCACTCGTTGATATGGCCGGATGATCAATGTCATCGCCTCCTTGGATCTGCCCCGTTTTCGAACGCTCACGGCTTCAGGTTTTTTTATGAAAAAGGCGGAATGCGCGAAACTGTTTGAAACGGCCGATTTTGTCGAAACGGATACATTTGCTTATGAGCGGGAGCTTTTCCGACAGGGAATCGGGCGTGTAGCCGGGACCGATGAGGCGGGGCGTGGCCCGTTGGCCGGACCGGTAGTGGCGGCCTGCGTGATTCTGCCCGCAGGGTGCGATTTCAGCCCCTTCAAGGATTCCAAAAAGATCTCCGCCGTTGAGCGGGCCCGCCTCCATGGGCTGCTCCTGGAAAACGGCGCCGAGATCGGCATCGGGCATGGCACGGTTGAGGATATAGATCGGATCAATATCCTCCAGGCGTCGCTTCTGGCCATGAAAAGGGCGGTTGGCGCCCTGGCCGGCAAACCCGATTTTCTGCTGGTCGACGGTAAATTTCCCGTGCCGCTGTTTATTCCCCAGAAAAGTCTGGTCAGGGGGGAGTCCCGGAGCGCTTCTATTGCCGCCGCCTCGGTTGTCGCCAAGCTGGAGCGGGATCGGTTGATGAAAAGCTATCATCAAAAATATCCCCGGTACAACTTTGCCCGGCATAAGGGCTACCCCACCCTGGAGCACCGGCAACTTCTCGAAAAATACGGCCCCTGCGAAATCCATCGCCGGGGCTTCAAGGGAGTAAGGGAGCACTGGCTCGGGCAATGACTGAAAAGCATCTCACCCTGGGACGGCGCGGCGAGGAGCTGGCCTGCCGTTTTCTGAAAAAGGGGGGCTATAAGATCCTGGAAAAGAACTACCGCGGCCATCTGGGCGAGATCGATCTGGTGGCCAGGGAAGGGGGCTGCCTGGTGTTTGTCGAAGTCAAGACTCGCAGTACCACCGCTTTCGGTCATCCCCTTGAGAGCATTAATCCTCGCAAGCAGCATCAGTTGAGCAAGGTCGCCGCTGAATATCTCGCCGCCCACGGCGGAGCAGAGCAATTTTGCCGCTTTGATGCGGTCTCGATCCTGCTGGTCAGCGGGGAGCCTCTGATTGAACTGGTCAAAAACGCCTTCGAAATAAATGGGGGCAAGGGTCGATGAGCCGGTTGCTTGGCATTACCATGGGGTGTCCGGCCGGGATCGGTCCGGAGATCATTGTTCGTTACTATCAGCGCCATATCGAGCCCCGGGCCTGTTCTCCGGTAGTGCTCGGCGATCCGTCGGTGCTTGCGCGCTGCGCCACTGAACTCGGCCTGGAGGTTGATATTGTCCGGT
>JAWOIQ010000125.1:0-5543 GCA_046484585.1 Desulfurivibrionaceae bacterium | reverse complement strand
GATCACCAGCTGGTAGGCGGCGTTGTCGACCAGTACCGACTGGTATGGCACATCACTGTATTGCCTGTCGACATCTTCGACGTCCACGTTCCAAAAACGGGAAGTTGCCAGGACGTTGGGCTTGTGGATATTTATCATCCGGGTGCCCAGCTTCCTCGCCTCTTCAAAAGCAATAACCGCGATCCTTCTGACCTGCTCATCCGTATAAACGCATTCATCTTCGGCATATTCAAGGGCGGTGGCGGATCCTTCGATCTTTTTGCCGAAATAGATACCGCCCACCAGTTCCCTGATCATCAAAATATCGATGCCCTCGCCGATTATTTCCGCCTTGAGGGGGGAAAAGCCGGCCAGGGATTTGGGCAGCCGTACCGGCCGGAAATTGGCATAGGTGTCATAGCGCTTCCTAAGCGGCAGAATGGCGCCGACTTCGGGGCGGTGTTCCTGGGGAATGTCGTTCATCTTCTCGACCGCCAGCCCTACCGGCCCTTTGATAATTACATCGGCCCGGTCACAAACCTCTTTGGTTTTTTCAGGAAACGGCGAACCCTCGGAAAAATAGGCGCCCGCTCCAAACGGAGCATAATCAAGGGTAAACTGATGGCCGTACTTCGTTTCGATAGCCCGCAAAACCTTGATCGCCTCGCGCATAATTTCCGGGCCGATGCCGTCACCTTCCAAAATTGCAATAGTCTTCCGCATCTTCTTCCTTTTCTTCTAATTTAATATAAATTGAATAAATTGATATAACGATTAAACCAGGCGGTTGTTTGGCAACCTGCCCTAAACAACCTGATTTACTGCTTCCCGCCTCTGGTCACGGCGAATAACTTGCCCCTGCCGCAGCACTTCAGGCGTCCGGCACCCCCGACGGATTCAGGATACTAGTTGTCCTTGCCCCCGTTCTGACGGCAGGCATGGGAGACCAGAACGGATTGGGCCATGTCGGCGTCAAGGGCCAGCCGGGTGCCCTGGACGGCAATGATAAACGGGCCGGTCGGGTTGTTGTTGATCACCTCCAACAGGGCGCCCGGATTAAGCCCCATCGCGGTCATCCTGGCCTGGAACTGCCTGCTGCCGAGAACCTCGACAACCCGAACCTTCTCGCCGACCGCGGTCTGAATAAGGGGCGGATTCTTTTCCCGCTTGGCCAGGCAATCATCGCACAACCCGTAGATTTCCATCTTGTGCTGAAGAGGATGAAAATTATAACCTGAAGCGATCTCCAGTTGCAGACTTTCCAGGCGGCTGTTGCGAAATTCCCGGATAAGGCCGCAGGAAATGCAGATAAAGTGGTCGTGATGCTCGCCGAGGTGGTGGTGCTCGTAAGTCGCTTCCTGGGTTTCAAATTCGTTTTTCTGGGCAAACCCGCACTGGCAGAACATCTCCATGGTTTCACGCAGAAATTCGAGATCATAGTCGTAATTGCCGCCGGCCCTGATAAATTCAAGCATATCGGCCAGGGTGATATGCAGTTCTACGCTCAGAAATTCATCCAGAATCTTAAGACGATCCGGGATCCGGGTGGCTTCTATCGATTCCAGCACCTCCCTGAATTGCTGGCGTTCGATATCATGCCGCTCAATTTCGGAAATCTCCGCCGAAGCGCCGCGCTTACGTTTTCTGAAGCCGGGAAATTTTATCATAAGTTTTGTCATTATTTTTTTTATGATTAAGGGAACTCTCTATTACATAGTTCAGCTATTTTTTTCAATAGCCTGAATCCCTTAGCGTTCGAAAACAGGTTGGATGCAGGGAGGCGGCAATGTCGTTCATCCTGATGGCATATCAACGAGTTGCCGGCACCGCGGCTAACCCGTTTCCGGATGCATACGGATTCAGGAATAGAGGAAAAATTTTCGCCTTAGCCGGTCGAATCCGGCCAATTCCTCCTGCCAGCTTTTTTCAAGTTCCCCGACTTTTTCACCCGCCTCCAGAGCCTCGCGAAGCGGCCTGCTGCCGATAATCATATCGAGGGGCAGCTTCTCGTATTCATATTCGTAGGGCGGCTCCTTATAGGAGAAATGTTCCGAGTAAAGATTCCGGAAGGTTTGGAGCAAGGAGAGGGAAGCGCGATAGGATCGAAAAGTCCGGCGATCGGTAACCAGCAGCTGAAAACCGTTGCATAACCGGCCGCAATGCTTGTTGGAGGTCGGTTCAAAGGCGACCGGCCGCAAGACCGCTCCGGCAAGATCGGAGCGGTCAACCTCGTTTAAAAAATCCTGGTGCGCAAGACAGGGAGCTCCGAACAGTTCGAAAGGCAGGCAGGTGCCGCGCCCCTCCGAGACGTTGGTTCCCTCCCAGATCACCTGGCCCGGATAGACCAGGGCAGTTGCCGGAGTAGGCATGTTCGGAGAAGGGAAAACCCACGGCAGGCCGGTCTCTTCGAAGGACATTACCCGGCGCCAACCGGTCATGGAGATAATTTCGAGATCGGAATTGATCCCGAAATGTTCGTTGAAGAGCCGGGCCAGCTCCCCCATGGTCAAGCCGTGCCGCATGGGGATCGGATAAAGGCCGACAAAGGAGCAGCACTCCTGCTCAACCAGATTGCCTTCGATCAGTTCACCGCCGAGGGGGTTGGGCCGGTCAAGAATCACAACTTTTTTGCCCCAGGCGGCGGCTGCTTCCAGACAATAGGCCATGGTGTGGATAAAAGTATAGACCCTGGTGCCGACATCCTGCAGATCGACGAGCAGCACGTCAAGCTGGTCGAACATTGCCTCGTCCGGCTTCCGGGTTTCGCCATAGAGGCTGTAGAGAGGCAGGCCGGTCACCCGATCCTTCATATGGTCGGACTCGATCATGTTGTCCTGTTTGTCGGCAAAAAAGCCGTGCTGGGGCGAAAACAGGCAGGTGAGCTGTCCCGGCAGGGCCGCGTTAACCAGATCCCGGCTATGACGGAATTGCCGGTCGGTAGAGGCCTGATTGCAGAGCAGTCCGAGCCTCTTCCCCTTGATCCAGGCGGGAGGGGCACTGGATAATTGTTCGATGCCGGTTTTAATCATATCTCCCCCGATTACCTGAACTGTGCTTCAGGTACATTCATAATTACATTAATTAAGGGCCGGAATGGACAGGAAATGTAATTGCCATTACGAACCCATGGATAGCTGGGTTTCAGTTGCTAAACCTACGAGTACAGCCGGTCAATCAGTTACGATTAGACATCTTAACAGTTAAAAAGTAAACCGGACCTTTTTTAATGAATCTCACCTGCAACTTCGTTATTGTATAATGCAGAGTTTTAATAAGGTAAACCTGACGGCGCCACAAAAACTCAAATCGGCCAATTCCGATAAAAATCAATGACACGGCCCGTCCGTCTCGCCGCTTTTTCTTGCGAGAGCGGCCATCATATAAGGAAATATCATGAAAATCGCGATAAGCGGAAAAGGCGGAGTCGGCAAGACCACCATCATAGCCCTGGTCGCCGAACAGCTGAAACGGGACGGCAACGAGGTGCTGATCATCGACGCCGATCCCAGCCCTCACATGGCCCAGACCATCGGCATCAAGGATCCTGGATCCATCGTGCCGATCTCCGAGATGAAAACCCTCTTGCAGGAGAGATCCGGCAAAACCGAGGGCTCGCCTTTCTACAACATCAACCCCGAGGTCGATGACCTGCTCAGCCGCTACATGGTCGAAGGCAACGGCCTTAAGCTCATGGTTCTGGGCGCCATTGAAAGCGGCAACAAGGGCTGTGCCTGCGCCGAAAGCACGGTTTTAAAAAGAATGTTGACCAAGCTGCTCCTGTCCTCAACCCAGTATGCCCTGCTGGACATGGAAGCCGGAGTCGAGCATCTGGGCCGCGGCACCGTTGCCGGAGTCGACCATCTCCTGACCGTGGTAATCCCGTCTAAATCGAGCATCAGGACGGCGCTTAAGGTGAAGAGGCTGGCCGAAGAGGTCGGGATCAAATCGATTCATTTTGTCGGCAACAAGGTAGCAGATAAAGAAGACGAGGATTTTCTGACCGAGGGTCTCGGCGTAAGCCCTATCGCCTTTTTCCCCGACAACCTCGATATCAGCCGGGCGGAAAGAAAAGGCCGTCCGGTAACCGAACATCTTGACGAAGTCGAGGATCAGGTCAAAGAGCTTCTGGCGGCGCTTCGGCAATGACGAATTAGCAAAAACCATGAGACAGTCAGACAAGAGCCGAAGTTCCGACCCGTTTTCAACCGCAACTAAAGGAATCAAAACCTTGCAAAACTTCGTCCTCCATCTTCCGACCAAAATAATCTTCGGCAGGGATACCATTAAAAATATCGGCCCGGAAACCGCGGCTTTCGGCAGCAGGATCCTGCTGGTCTACGGTTCGGGCAGTATAAAACAAAACGGTATTTACGATCAGGTTACCGCCTCGCTTGCCCGGGCGGGGCTGACGGTGATCGAACACCCCGGCGTAAAATCGAACCCGGTTCTGAGCCATGTCCGGGAAGGGATCAGGCTGGCCAAGGAGCACAAGGTCGAGGCGGTGGTCGCCGTCGGCGGCGGCAGCGTGATTGACAGCGCCAAGGCGATCTGCGCCGGAGCTAAAGTCAATCACGACGTCTGGTTGTTCTTCAAAGGGAAAAAGGGGGTGAAATCCAAACTCCCCCTGACCTGCGTACTGACTCTCGCCGCCGCCGGTTCTGAAATGAACGGCGGCATGGTGATAACCAACGAGGAGACCAGTCAGAAATTCGGCACTGGCAATCAGCTGCTGAAACCGGAAGTTTCGATCCTCGATCCGACCGCGACCTTTACGGTGCCCCCTTCTTACACAGCCTACGGGGCGGTTGATGCAATCGCCCACCTCCTGGAGTTCTACTTTACCACCAGCGATCCCGCCACGCCGGTTCAAGATCGCTTTATGGAAGGCTTGACCATAAACATCATGGAAAGCTGCCGGAAAGTCCTGGCCCGACCCGATGATTACCAGGCCAGGGCCGACCTGATGTGGTGCGCCACCCTGGCCCTGAACGGGCTGACCGCGGCAGGCTTAGGAATGGTCGGCTTCCCGATGCATATGATTGAACATTCCCTGAGCGCGCTCTACGACGTACCCCACGGCGCCGGACTCTCGGTAGTAATGCCGGCATGGATGAACTGGCGGGCCGCCGAAGCTCCTGCCAAATTCGCCCAACTGTCCCGAAGAGTCTTCGCTGTGGAAGAAAAGGATCAATACCGGGCGGCGCTTGAGGGAATCGAACGCTTAAAAAGCTGGTTCAGGGAGGCAGGCAGCCCGGTCTCTTTACGGGATCTCGATATTCCCGAATCAGCCATCCCGGCCCTCGCCGACAACAGTATGGCACTGGCCGCGATATGGCGCCTGAAAGAGTACGACAGCCCGGTAATTTCATCAATTCTCAGCAATTGCCGATAAACAGGGAAAACAGGAAGTCAACCTGCCACCATCATACCAGAAATCCGTGAACGATCGAGTCCGGGGTTCCACAGACCCGATAGCCGTCATGGATTCAGGATCATTTAATATTCAAGAAATCATTTACAAAATTAATCGCAATTGCTAAGTACTTCATTCTCGATTATTCACT
>JAWOIQ010000116.1:0-2536 GCA_046484585.1 Desulfurivibrionaceae bacterium | reverse complement strand
GCCGGGGAGCCGCAGACCGTCCCCCAGCCGACCTGGCCGCCTTCAAGGAAGACGAAGGCGTCGGAAGGAAAAGAGACATAGGGTTCCCCGACTTTTTCACGCAACTGGCTGAACACACTGTTGATGACCGCCGCCCCGCAAAAGACTCGATACCATTCATTATAGGCTATTTCGGCGGTTTCGGCCGGATCGAGCTTCTTATATGGCCACGGCCATTTTTCGGTTTTTCCGCCGGTTGCCGCCGCGGGTTTCAGCAAGCCGCTGAACTGGGACAAGGTCGCACCGGCGGCCAAGGCTCCGGCGCCGACCATAAGCTTGCGCCTTACCAGCCCCTTCTCGTCCAGAATTTCTTTATTTTTCATGTTCTACCTCCGTTGGTTCATGCGTTTTTAGATCAACTACTGATTCCTCTTTAATAAGCATGTTATCGATAGTTGATAAAACTAACACGAGTCCCGCGGTCGGGAAATGTGGCAAATTGTCGCATTCCCTGTCCTGTAAGGTAGGCGGTAATCTTTGCCAAAGGGCCGGATTAGGATTCAGGTTATATGCTCCTTGTCTTTTTTTTCATCTAACTTGTCGGCAACCTCCGGGTAGAGTTCCTTGACGCATTCGTGGCAAAGGCTATGGGTAAACCTGATGTCGGAGTGCTCGGCCAGATAACTCTCCAGCTGGTTCCAGTAGCCTTTATCGTCCCGAATGTTTTTACATTTGGCGCAGATCGGCAGCATCCCGCTCAAGGCCTTGATCTCCGCCAGAGCTTCATCGAGTTCCCTGGTTTTGAGCAGCAGGCTATGCACCAGCACAAAAATCAGTTCCCGTTGCCTTTTGTACGGGTCACCTCCGATGAAATCCTTGAAAACCCGGCATTCGGTACACGATTCGATTTTCTCGGCAAACTTGCCTTGGACCTTGCCGCCGCATAAAGTCCCGGCCACCAGCCAGCATCTGCCGCATTCATTCTTATAACCGGGGCAGTCGGTGGCGCCGCACTCCATTTGTTCGTGACAGAAGCCCTCAACCTCCTCGGATACCGTTTTGATCCAGGCATTAAAATCGAAACCCTTATCATTTAAAGAGAGATTGATAAACCTCTCCAGCAAATCGTTCAGGGTTTCAATCGTGACTTTCTTGTTTTTTTGATTGTCCATAAATCCATCCTAATGCCGATACCTAAGTTATATCAAATCGGCCAAAGAGTTTTTTCTGTTTTTGATCTGTTTATACAATATAATCCCCATTCACCCTGAAGAACCTGACGGGAAATCACTGATGGGAATCCTATTTTCCCGGAGCTGAAACACTTCTCCCGCCGGGGGAAATGGCACGATCAATTAAATTGAGCCGGTATATCGGCAGCTTAGCAAAGCAAACCCTCCCGGCTTGAACCTGGGTGGCCGTCATAAGATCAAGCAGAGCTTCACTTGTGAATCCTGGTTCAGGTTATGACTCAACTTTGATATTTCACATATAAACCTTTGACATTACAGTTCTTTTCAGTCATCCTTTTAATACATCATCCAGCTATACGGTCAGCCAACCAGAACCGGTGTAAATCAGTAAAACCTCAACTCTAAAAAAAACCGATTGCCAGAGTTTATTCTCCTTAAAGAGATAAAACTTTTGATGATACAGGGATGATTTTCATGACCGCGAAAAGCAGGAAACAGCCGGATCGGACAACTGCTCCGGAAAATTCTAGTTCGGAAAGTCCGCCGGGAAAAACCGGGGAAACAGCCGAATCGACCCGGGCTGAAGACCCGAACGATATCGAATTCCCGATTGTCGGGATAGGCGCCTCCGCCGGCGGCTTACAGGCCCTGGAAGATTTCTTCGGCGCCGTCCCGGAGGATTGCGGGATGGCCTTTGTGGTGGTGACCCATCTCGCCCCTGATCATGCCAGCATCCTGCCCGAACTGATCGGCCGCAAGACCGGTTTGAAGGTCATGCAGGTCACGGACCGGGTCAGGATTGCCGCCAATCGGGTTTATGTCATCCCTCCCAACAAGGAAATGGCGATTATCAACGGCACCCTGCAACTCCTGGAATTAAGCAAGCCCCGGGGAATCAATCTGCCGGTCGACACCTTCCTGCGCTCCCTGGCCCAGGACCGGGGCAGCAGGGCGATCGGCATCATTCTTTCCGGAACCGGTACCGACGGCACCCTGGGGGTCAGGGACATCAAGGGCGAGGCCGGCATGGTCATGGCCCAGGACAGTGATTCGGCAAAATACGACGGCATGCCTCAAAGCGCCATTTCCACCGGCCTGGTCGACTTTGTTCTGCCCCCGGCCGGGATGCCCGAAAAACTCCTGGGCTATGTCCGTCACCATGACAAGACAAAGGGCATTGGCGCCCCGGATGGTGAAAAAAATATAGAAAATTACCTGCCGAAAATTTTTATCCTGCTGCGGGCTAAAACAGGCCATGACTTCTCCCTTTATAAAAAGAACACCATTAACCGCCGGATCGAAAGGAGGATGCACCTTCACCAGATCGACAATATCAGTGAGTATTTCCGCTACCTGCAGGAGTC
>JAWOIQ010000115.1:0-5062 GCA_046484585.1 Desulfurivibrionaceae bacterium | reverse complement strand
AATCCATGCTCCGGTGATCGGTGGAGAAATTGCTCCCGCCGCCTTTCACAAGGCGGCCTTCACGGATACAGGGACTTGTAAGAGCATGATACTATAACTGATATCCAAGATAAATAAATTCCTGAATCCTTCCGAGTGTTCATGAGCGTTCGAGAAAGGGTCAGATGCAGGGAAGCGAAAATCCTGAACGTACCGATGGTATATCAACCAGTTGCCTAAAGCGCGGAAGGCATGTGATCGGATCTCCTGACAGGCGGCAAGGCAATTCCTCCGACGCCTTCAAGAAATGATAAACAGGTAATTACGGGCTGATCAAGGTAATCTGTATGAACAGCCGAAAAAGGATTCGGGAAATCCCTCCCGACCACGATATCCGGCAGCGGTTGACCACTGCCGGAAAACTTGCTAACCTCGATTATTTTTCAAGCTGGAGGGTTTTTTGGATTTCGCGGCTGAAGCCGCCGGGTTGCCAGATGGACCGCCGACACTCGGCAGAGTTTGCATAAAAGACAAAAATGGGGCATAAATCCGCATTTATTGTGGTCCTGAAAAATTCGGCCGGCAAGCCCCCGGGGGTTTTCGACTTTTGGTCCGCGAAATGAGGAGCAAGGAACTTTATAACTTATGGTATTCCAGGACGATCCACACCTTCTTGAGCTGCGGGAACTGCTCGACAGCAATGAAGACAGAACCCTGTCGCCGCTGGCGACCAGGAGCCGCGCCTCCTTGCGCCGACATTCGGAAAAAAAGACCGGGCATCGGCAATCCTTTTCGGTGGATACCGACCGCATCCTCAATTCCCGGGCCTACACCCGCTATATCGATAAAACCCAGGTCTTCTATATGGTCGCCAACGATCATATCACCCACCGGGTTCTCCATGTGCAGCTGGTTTCGAAGATTGCCAGAACCATCGGCCGCTTTATGGGGCTCAATGAGGACCTGATCGAGGCCATCGCCCTGGGGCATGATATCGGCCATCCCCCTTTCGGTCATGACGGGGAAAAGCTTTTGTCCCGATTGTGCGAGGAGCAGGGCCTCCCCCCCTTCCACCACAATATCCAGTCGGCCCTTTACCTTGACCGGATCGAAAGGGAGGGGCGGGGCTGGAATCTGACCCTCCAGACCCTGGATGGAATTCTCTTCCATGACGGCGAAGTGCACTGTGAAGAGCTGCGTCCCTTCAGGGCGCGCGATTTTGCCATGTTCGACGCCGCCCTCGATCAACGGGTCGATAACCTGCCGATCGAGCAGACCATGCCGATGACCCTGGAGGGTTGCCTGGTCAGGTTCTGCGATACCATCGGCTATATCGGCCGGGATATCGAGGACGCCATCGAACTGAACCTGATCAGCCGCCGGGAGCTGCCGCCGGAATGCACCGAGGTTCTGGGCAATACCAACGGCACCATGGTCTACCGGCTGGTGGTCGATCTGATTAAAAACGGCTGTTCGGATGATCGGATCTTTTTCAGTCCCGATATTGCCGAAACCCTGGGCAAGTTGAAAAAGTTCAATTATGAGCGAATCTATCTCAACTCTGTTATAAAAAGGGGCTTTGACGATATCCGGAACTGTTACCGGACCCTTTTCGGCTGCTATCTCGACGATCTGCGCGCCGAGCGGCGCCGTTCGGTGATTTTTATCGAGTTTCTGGACCGGATGGACAGCCATTATCTTGAAGCCAATCCTCCGGCGGCAATGGTCAGGGATTTTATTGCCGGGATGACCGACGATTATTTTATGACGCAGGCCGCTCTGGCGGGGTGTCGCGTCCCCGTGAAGCAGGCGGGGCCACTGGTTGACTGATTTTGCGTAATAAAGAAAAAATATCGCTGGCCGGCAAGGTCCTGGACACCACGAGTTTCAACCTCTCCTTCCTGGGCCGGCTCAAGAAGTTCATGCCCGGCGAAAATTCCCTGATGGTGATCATCGCCTCGATGATCGGCCTGGCCGCCGGCCTGGCCAATATCGTCTTCCGGACTGTTACCGAATTCGTCCATGAGGTGATCTTTGTTCCCGGCGAGGCCCTGGTCAGCCAGGGCGGCTGGTATGTCCTGCTCCTGCCCCTGATCCCCATGACCGGCATGGTGCTGCTCATCCCCCTCTCCCTGCTTTTTCCCGGCAAGGTCAACGGCTACGGCTTCACCAGGTTTCTGCGCAAGGTCAACCTGGAAGGCGGGGTGATCAAATTCCGCAATGTGATCATCAAGATCGTCTCCACCGCCCTTACCATCGGCACCGGCGGCTCGGCCGGGGTCGAAGGGCCGATTGCCCAGGTCGGCGGCGCCCTGGGGTCCCAGGTCGGCCAGTTCTTCAGGGTCTCCGGGGTCAGGATGAAGGTCTATGTCGCGGCCGGTTGCGCCGGCGGGGTGGGGGCCATGTTCAACGCCCCGATCGCCGGGGTGTTCTTTGCCGCCGAGATCGTGCTCCTCGGCACCTACGAGATCTCCTCCTTTTCGGCCCTGGTGATCTCCTCGGCCATGGCCACCGTTATCTCCCGGGCATACTACGGCGAATCACCCGCCTTTCCGATCCCCGATTATCATCTGATCAACCCGATGGTCGAAATCCCCCTCTATATCCTGATGGGGATCATCATCGGTATAATCGCCGTCTTCCATATCCGGATCTTTTACGCGATCCGCGACCGTTTTGCCGGGCTTAACCTCCATCCCCAGCTGAAACCGATCCTCGGGGCCTTTCTGATCGGCTCTCTCGGCATCTTCTTTCCGCAGGTGATGGGCGACGGCTACCACTACATCGAAAAGGTCCTGGACGGTCAGGGCCTGGTCGGCGTGATGCTGGCCCTGATTGTCATGAAGATCGTTGCCACCGCCATAACCCTCGGCTCCGGCGGCGCCGGCGGGGTGTTCGCGCCCGCTCTTTTTATCGGCGCGGTTATCGGCGGCGCCTTCGGCGGAGTCGCCCACGGCATGCTGCCGACCATGACCGCCAATCCGGGCGCCTACGCCGCGGTGGGGATCGGGGCCTTCCTGGCTGCCTCGACCCACGCCCCGGTCACCGCGATTTTCCTGCTCTTCGAGATGACCGGCAACTATCTGATCATCATTCCGATCATGCTCACCAGTATTATCGGCACCGTTGTCGCCTCCCGGCTCAACCCCGACTCCATCGATACCGTCGATTTCAGCCGGGAGGGCATCGATATCCACGAAGGCATGGAAATGGCAATCATGAAATCGATCAAGGTCGGGGCGGTGGTCAGCGAGGATGTCGATTTTATCAGCGAAAAGGCCAATATCAATCAACTGCTCGCCATCTTCCGGATGGCCGAGCACGGCTTTTATTTCCCGGTCATCGATGAAACCGGCAGGATGACCGGGATTATTTCCATGCAGGACGTCAAATGGGTCCTCCATGACGAAACCCAGCGCCTGGAATCCACCGTCGGCGAGGTCTGTTCCCGCAAGGTCCTGGTTCTGACCCCGGATGAAAATCTCTACACCGCCATGTCCCTCTTCGACATGAAGGGCATCGAGGAGATCCCGGTGGTCGAGTCCACCGACAATCGCTGGGTGGTCGGGATGCTCAGGAGACGCGACGTTATCGCCCGCTATAACCGCGAGCTGCTGAGCCGGGGTATCAGCGAAAGAAAGGGCGGACCGGTTTAGACCACCAGGATGAATTGCCCCCGCGGCAAAGGGACTCCGATCTCCGGAGGCCCGGGCCGGACCGCTCGCTCCGCCATCAAGAATTGACCTCAGCTCCTATCAATGTCCTCCCTCGCCTTTAAAATCATTGACTTTGCCTATCGCCGGAATTAATCTTCGCCCTGCCTGACAAATTTTGTTTTGACCGGAAGATGAGCGTTCGGCCGAGCGAACCCGTTAGGGATGGTTAACCGGGGCCGGGGCTCCTAAGATATACGATTGAACCGGCGCCGGTTTATCGATCCGGATAGCGGAGGAGAAGATGACCCGATTATCGTTGACCCGGTTCCCCTCGGACCCGGTGATTCCCTACGGGGAAATGAGGGCTCTGGTCCGGAACGGCGATGTCCTGATCTGTTCCGGCTCCGGCCTCTTTTCGAGCATGATCCAGCGGGCGACGGACAGTGTCTGGAGCCATACCGGCTTCATCCTCAAGGTGGAGGAGATCGACCGGGTCATGCTTCTGGAAAGCGTCGAGCCGATCGGGGTGAGAACGGTGCGGCTATCGAAATACCTGACCGGCTATGACGAAAAAAGGAAAACACCCTACAAGGGCGGGGTGGCGATTATCCGGCATAAACGGTTCGGGGATCTGGTCGATCGGGACAGGCTCAGGCAGCTTGGCCAATACGCGGTCGAGTGTTTAGGGCACCCCTACGACAAGGACGAAATAGCAAAGATCGCGGCCAGGATTATGACGGCCAAGGTCTCCTTCACCCCGCAACAGAGGCGCAAGATCAGGCGGGACAACGAGTTTATCTGTTCCGAATATGTCGAGCGCTGCTATGCCGAAATCGGCATCAAGATCAAGTGGAACAGGCTCGGTTTCATCTCCCCGGCAGATTTTGCCGCCGATCCGAATTTTAAGCTGGTGGGTGTGTTGAAGGGAAAATAGACAAAGTGTGATTTGTGTGTTTGGAGGGATGACTTAGTTCTATATACGGTTTGCGAAACTCCTTGTCCCCGGATCTCCCCGGGAAAGAGCTACCTGTGTCATCGAAACTTCGCCCCCAAGGAAATCCTGACAATTTATTTTAAAATACTCCGCAATCGGTTATGTTTGTTTCGAGCAACTGTGGCCTGTGATTTATTCGAAGTTGAGCCCGGTTATGTTTTGCATCGGACAAGGGGATTCCGCCGAGAATGGAATTCGGTGGCATAGGTACAACGGGAGTGAATCGGTCAGTAAAGCACGGAGAGCAGATATTAAAAGTTGAAAGTAAACATGGATAAAAGATGACACTGTTCATGAGTTTCTCCATACACCAGCCAGTGAAAAGAAGAGCCACAAAGAACAATATTTCAGGTTTTTGCTTGTTATACAGAGTCAGGAAAATGCTTGTTATACAGAATCTGTCTATAGTACCGATGACCGATTCTGCTTAAAA
>JAWOIQ010000087.1:0-16131 GCA_046484585.1 Desulfurivibrionaceae bacterium | reverse complement strand
ACTTCCGGACCACCGACGTGACCGGAATCGTAAACCTGGAGGCCGGTGTAGAGATGGTGATGCCCGGTGACAATGTCACCATTGAGGGCTCCCTGATCACTCCGATCGCCATGGAAGAAGGTCTTCGTTTCGCCATCCGCGAGGGTGGACGGACCGTCGGCGCCGGCGTTATCAATAAGATTATCGAGTAGTTTTCGATGTTTAGATAAATTTTGGCTGTCGCTTCGCTATTTTTTTGTTAGTGCGGATTGACACCCAGCTATACTGGCAGGGACAATGAGAGATATTATTACTTTGGGCTGTACCGAATGCAAGCAGCGCAATTACACTACGACCAAGAACAAACGCAAGACTCCCAATAAACTGGAGTTTAAGAAGTTTTGTCGTTTCTGTCGAAGCCATACACTTCATAAGGAAACCAAGTAGCGTTGTGATAAAGGCCAGTAGCTCTAATTGGTAGAGCATCGGACTCCAAATCCGAGGGCTGGGGGTTCGAATCCCTCCTGGCCTGCCATCAAAATCCTCAATAACCCGCTTCGCCTGAGTCAGACCAAAGGTGTAGCGTGCTTTCAGGGAAGTGTTTGGCAGATGCGGTAGGCCACCGGAGAGTGGTTTTTATCTGCTGAACTTTACTTGCTACCTCGATTTCCATTTTAGAGAAATTTTATGACTGAGAAGAAGACCAGCCTTTCTGCACAAACTAAGAAGAAAAGCGAAAAAAATACCGGGGCAGCGTCCGGGAAATACAGTATTTCGCAAATCAAAGAGTTTACCGGTGAGGTTAAAAGAGAGTTCGGTAAGATAGCATGGCCAAACAAGAAGAACACCGTGACCTCGGCCATGGTTGTTATCGTTTTTGTGGCGGTCATGTCTTTATATCTCGGCTCGGTTGATCTTGTTATCGGCAAGCTTGTCAGTCTTGTTTTGAATTGAAATCCAGGCGGAGTTAAACGACGGAAATTATGGCTCGATCATGGTACATACTGCATACTTATTCCGGTTTTGAGGAACAGGTGAAGGCAGCCTTGCAGGAGAGGGTGAAAAATGCCGGGCAGGAGGATTATTTTGGCGAGATACTTGTTCCGACCGAACAGGTTGTCGAGATGGTCAAGGGTACCAAGAAGACCTCCTCCCGCAAGTTTTTCCCAGGATACATTTTACTTAATGTCGATCTGAATGAAAACACCTGGCATACAGTCAGGGACACTCCGAAGGTGACCGGATTCGTTGGCGACGATTTGCATCCCCAGGCCTTGTCCGATGACGAGGCGATGAAGATAATCGGCCGTATAAAGGACGGCGCCCTTAAGCCGAAACCAAAGGTTATGTACGAGATAGGCGATTCAGTCCGGGTGGTTGATGGCCCTTTTGCCAATTTCCAAGGGGTTGTCGATGAAGTTTTCCCCGAAAAGGGGCGTGTCAAGGTAATGGTCTCCATATTCGGCAGGGAAACTCCGGTCGAGCTCGAATTTGTCCAGGTCGTCAAGGGTTGAGCGGCGGCCGCATCATTTTTACGATTGTAGAATAAACAAGCTGTATACAGGAGAAGACGATGGCTAAAAAGATTCAGGGCTATATAAAATTACAGATTCAGGCGGGCAAGGCGAATCCTTCCCCTCCTATTGGCCCTGCCCTGGGGCAGCACGGTGTTAATATCATGGAGTTCTGCAAAGCGTATAACGCCAAGACTCAGGATAAGGGAGATATGATCATCCCGGTGGTGATTACCGTTTATGCAGATCGCTCTTTTTCTTTTATCACCAAGACCCCGCCGGCCTCCACTCTTCTCCTTAAGGCCGCCAAGCTGAAGAGCGGATCGAGTAATCCCAAGCGGGAGAGGGTAGCCAAAATCTCACGGGACAAGGTCAGGGAGATCGCCGAAATTAAGATGCCTGATTTGAACGCATATGATATCGAGGCGGCCACCAGGATCGTTGAAGGTACGGCACGGAGCTGCGGTATCACGGTTGTCGATTAGTTTCGGGCTCTTTGTAGCGCCTGAACCGGCTTTGATCATAATATAATCTGTTATCAGTTACTGGAGTAGCAGTCATGACGAAAAGAGGAAAGAATTATCGGCAGAAGATCGCTGAAGTCGAGGCCGCAAAGATGTATGGTGTTGACGAAGGATTGGAACTGGCGCTTAAGACCAAATACGCAAAATTTGACGAATCACTGGATATCGCTGTACGGCTCGGGGTTGATCCGCGTCATGCCGACCAGATGATCAGAAGCAGTATCGTCTTGCCCAACGGCACTGGGAAAACCGAACGTGTTCTGGTCTTCGCCAAGGGAGAAAAAGTCCAGGAAGCCTTGGATGCCGGTGCCGATTATGCCGGTGGCGATGAACTTGTCGAGAAGATTCAGGGCGGCTGGCTTGAGTTTGATAAAACCATTGCGACCCCTGACATGATGGGAACCGTCGGCAAAATCGGCCGAGTTCTAGGTCCCCGTAACCTTATGCCCAATGCCAAGCTCGGCACTGTAACTTTTGACGTCGGCCGCGTTGTCGCGGAAGTTAAGGGCGGCAAGGTAGATTTTAAGGTCGATAAGTCAGGGATTGTCCATGCCATGGTTGGGCGTGCCTCTTTCGGGGCCGACAAGCTCCGGCAGAATGTCTATGCCTTTATTGACCGCCTGATTCAGTTGAAGCCCGCTTCTTCAAAGGGCGTCTACCTGAAAGGGATCAGCTTGTCCACCACCATGGGTCCTGGCATCAAAATTGATCCCGCCGAAGCCAGAGCCACGATAAAAAGCGCCGCTTGATAATATTTTTTTGCCACCCGGTTCTCCTCGGTGGTAAAGTTAGGGTGCGGTGTTGCTTTTCTCCGCTTTGCAGCAATAAGAAGTTGAGAAGATCGATGCCGCTTTGTAAGCAGTTTGAGTCGAAGACCGTGGGTGCCTTAAGGCTTAATTGGTATCGCGGCTGCCGAAAAACGGCAACCCGATAGCTACCTGCCGAGACGATCGGACATTTAGTAGCGTTGTGAGCTGCGGATCAAAAGGCTGGAACTATTCTTGTTGCTTTTCAGCTATCTCCTGAAGATCTTACATTGTCTGGCATTAATCGATCTCGACTGTTTTGTTTGTAAAACTCAGTTGAAAAAGGAGGTAATAGACATTGAATCGTGATGAAAAGGCGACGGTGGTCGAAGAGTTGACCGGCAAGTTTTCCGAAGCAACGCTTGCCATTGTCACTGACTATCAGGGAATGACGGTTGCCGTGCTGGAAGGTCTGCGCCGGGAGCTGAAAAAGAACAACGCCGAAATAAGGGTAGCCAAGAACACCCTTTTACGAAGGGCCGTGGCCGGCACCGCATTTGAATCCATTACCGATTCATGCAAAGGTACAACCGCCGTAACCATGTCCTTTGAAGATCCGGTGGCGCCAGCCAAGGTCCTGGTTGATTTTGCCAAGGACAATCCGGCACTGGCAATTCGTGCAGCCTGCATGGATGGCGAGATTCTGTCGGCTGCGGATGTGGTCGCGCTTTCGAAGCTGCCGGGCAGGGATGTTCTGCTGGGCCAGTTGTTGTCTGTGATGAACGGCGTCCCCACCGGCTTTGTGCGTGTGTTGAATGGTGTGCCCAGTAAACTTGTTTACGCATTGAACGCCATCGCCGACCAGAAGAGTCAAGCGTAAAAAATTCATAAACTGAATTCAATATAATTGTTCCAGGAGGAATTTGACATGGCTGTATCTAAAGAAGACGTAATCGATTTTATTTCCAATATGACTGTTTTGGAGCTTTCCGAGCTTGTTAAGGAACTGGAAGAAAAGTTCGGTGTTTCCGCCGCCGCTCCCGTCGCGGTCGCTGCTGGTCCCGCAGGCGGAGGTGAAGGCGCTGCCGCTGCCGAGGAGAAGACTGAATTTGACGTGATTCTTACCTCGGCCGGCGATAAAAAGATCGGCGTAATCAAAGAAGTCCGGGCCATAACTTCTCTGGGCCTCAAAGAAGCCAAGGAGCTGGTCGAAGGTGCGCCGCAACCGATCAAGGAAGGCGTTACCAAGGAAGAGGCCGAGGAAATCAAAACCAAGATCGAGGCCGCCGGCGGCGGTGTTGAAATTAAGTAAGTCGTCTTGTTAATTATGACGGGCCGGTGTCAAGCTTCTGGCTTGACACCGGTTCGACCGCGAAGCTTCCGCTTCCGCGGGTTTTTGATGGTAAAACGCTACGGGGAGAACCCCGTAGCGTTTATTGCGTTTTTATATTACCGGGTTTGGCCGTGTCTTGTTGTCTGGTCTGACAGCAGATTTTGTCCGGGAATTTTCCGTGGGCCGCATTGTTAAATTGACGAGGGCGATGCTGAATGAACACGATTAGAAGAGTCAGGAAGAGTTTTGCGAAATCCAAAGAGATTGTTAAAAAACCGCATCTGATTTCGATGCAGCGAATGTCTTACGAGAAATTCCTGCAATTCGAAAAAGAACCGAACCAGCGCGATGACGCCGGTTTGCAATCGATCTTTAAAAGTGTTTTCCCTGTAGAGGATTTCAACGGAACCTGTTCCCTTGAGTTTGTAAGCTACAGTTTCGGGGAACCGAAATACACCGTCGAGGAATGCGTCGAGCGGGGCATGACTTTCGATGTCCCGGTCAAAATTACCGTCCGTCTCGTATCTTACGATATTGATCCCGACACCGGCGTCAAGACCATTCGTGATATCAAGGAGCAGGCCGTCTATCTGGGCAGCATCCCCCTGATGACCAAGGACGGCGTTTTTGTGGTAAATGGCACGGAGCGGGTAATTGTCAGCCAGCTCCAGAGGTCGCCCGGTCTTTTTTACAGCCATGACGGCGGCAAGAGTCATGCGGGCGGCAAGCGTTTGTATTCGGCCAGGATCATCCCGGTGCGGGGCTCCTGGGTCGATCTTGAATACGATGCCAAGGACATTCTCTATGTCCGTATCGACAGGCGCCGCAAGTTTCCCGTTACCACTCTCTTGAAAGCCCTGGGCTCTTCGGCGGAAGAGCTTCTTAGTTTCTTCTATGATCTGGAAGAGGTGGAGATTAAAGGCAAGAATATTAAAATGCAGTTTGATCCCCTGGCCTCGGTAGGTCAACGGGCCGCGGTTGATATTCTGCATCCCGAAAGTGGCGAGGTGCTTCTGAAGGCCGGCCTCAAGATCGGCAAGGCCCGGGCCCAAAATCTGGCCGACGAAGGAGTGACCCAGATCACCATGCCTCTGGAGCGCTTGATCGGCAAGGTTGTGGCCCATGATGTTGTAGATCCGAAAACCGGTGAGGTTGTTCTGCCGTGCAATACCGAATTGACCGAAACGATGCTGGATGATCTTGCCGCTTTGAAGATCAAGAAGCTTAATGCTCTGGCGATCAACGGCGTCACTACGACCGACTCCTTCCGGAAAACAATGCTGCTCGACAAGGCCAAGGATGTCGATGAAGCCCTGATTGAGATATATCGTCGTCTCCGGCCCAGCAGCCCGCCGACAATGGAAGTTGCTTCCCAGTTTCTCGAGAACCTCTTTTTTAATCCCGACACCTACGACCTTTCCGAGGTGGGTCGTTTCAAGTTGAACGCCAAGCTGGGCGTCGACACGGACATCAACCACCGGACCCTGACCAGGGATGACATTATGATGAGTGTCAGGGAACTGGTCCGCTTGAAGGATCGACAGGGTGAAGTCGACGATATCGACCACCTCGGCAACCGCCGGGTTCGGACGGTTGGCGAGCTTATTGAAAACCAGTACCGAATGGGACTGGTTCGAATGGAACGGGCGATTCGGGAACGGATGAGTCTCCAGGAAACCGAGGCGATGATGCCTCACGATCTGGTCAATCCCAAGCCGATCACCGCGGCCATTAAGGAATTTTTCGGAACCAGTCAGCTCTCCCAGTTTATGGATCAGACCAATCCCCTTTCCGAGGTGACCCATAAACGACGGCTTTCCGCGCTGGGACCAGGCGGTCTCTCCCGGGAACGGGCCGGGTTCGAGGTTCGCGACGTACATCCGACTCATTATGGTCGTATCTGCCCGGTTGAAACCCCGGAGGGGCCGAATATCGGTCTCATTGTCTCCCTGGCCACTTTCGCCCGGGTCAATGAGTATGGTTTTGTCGAAACCCCCTACCGGGAAGTGAAAAACCGCAAGGTCACCAATAATGTTGCGTACATGTCGGCCCTTGGCGAGGAGGTGAGTGTCATTGCCCCGGCCAAGGTCGAGGTCAACAAGAGCGGCAAAATTGTCCCGGACACCTTGATCGCCCGTCAGGCCGGCGAAGTCGGCATGTTTCTTTCCGACAATGTCACCCACATGGACGTTTCGCCCAACCAGCTCGTCAGTGTTGCTACTTCGCTGATCCCCTTTCTCGAAAACGACGATGCCAACCGGGCTTTGATGGGTTCCAACATGCAGCGTCAGGGTGTACCGCTGCTCCGGTCGGCGGCGCCGATAGTCGGTACCGGTCTGGAGAAAACGGTGGCGATGGATTCCGGCGTCTGTCTGTTGGCCGGTGGAGACGGGGTGGTCGAAGAGGTTGACGCCAACCGTATCGTGGTCCGTTACGATGAGCCGGGCACCGACGGATTTGAGACCGGTATTGGCGTTTATCGCCTTGAAAAATACAAGAAATCCAATCAGAACACCTGCTTTAATCAGAAGGCGGTGGTTTATCCCGATCAGCGGGTAAGCGAGGGTGAATTGCTTGCCGACGGCCCGGCCTGCGACTGTGGCGAGCTCGCCCTGGGAAAAAATGTGACGATCGCCTTTATGCCCTGGCGCGGTTATAACTTCGAGGACTCGATCCTGGTAAGCGAGAGGCTTCTCAAGGACGACACCTTTACCTCCCTGCACATCGAGGTCTTCGAGACCGTCTCCAGGGATACCAAACTCGGTAAGGAAGAGATTACCCGGGATATTCCCAATGTCGGCGAAGAGGCGATGCGCAACCTCGACGACAGCGGCGTGGTGCGGATCGGCGCGGAAATCAAACCGGGCGACACTCTGGTCGGCAAGGTCACTCCCAAGGGCGAGACCCAGCTTTCGCCCGAGGAGAAATTGTTGCGGGCGATTTTCGGCGAGAAGGCCGGTGATGTCAAGGATACCTCCCTGCGGGTGCCGCCCGGAATCGAGGGAGTGGTTATCGATGCCAAGGTCTTCTCCCGGAAAGGGGTCGAAAAAGACGAAAGAGCCAAGGCCATTGACGATGCCGAAGCCGCCATTCTCGAAAAGTATATGGAGGATGAGCTGAACAGCCTGAAAAAGGCGATCAAGAAAAGGCTTGCCGATATCATGGCCGGCAAAAAGGCCGGTGCCGATATCTCGGTCAGAAAGGACAAAGTGTTGCTGGCCAAGGGCAAGGTGATCAAGCAGGAGTTGATCGAGGATCTGCCGATCTCCACCATTAGAAGGATCGAGTTTCCCGGCCGCAAGGAAGCCGAGGAGCAGATTTCTGCTCTGCTGGAAGGCTACGACAAACAGAAGAAAATGGTGGCTGACAAATACGAGGCTAGGATTGCCCGGATTCGCAAGGGTGATGACCTGCCTCCAGGCGTCATCAAGATGGTCAAGGTTTACGTTGCCACCAAGCGCAAGCTCGCGGTCGGAGACAAGATGGCGGGCCGCCACGGTAATAAGGGGGTTGTCTCCAGGATCCTGCCCGAGGAGGATCTGCCCTTTTTCGAGAATGGCGACCAGGTGGATATTGTTCTTAATCCCTTGGGAGTACCTTCTCGGATGAACGTCGGTCAGGTTCTCGAAGTGCATCTTGGCTGGGCAGGCAGACGGCTGGGGGAACAGATTCAGAAGTTCGCTGACGAGAAGAACATCGAAGCTGTCAAGGAGAGGCTTAGCGCTATATATTCCAAGGATGAGTATGATACTTTTGTCGACGGACTCGGCGACGACGAGCTTCTCCAGCTTGCCTCCCGCATGGGGGACGGAATTCACATGGCCACCCCGGTCTTTGATGGGGCCGATGAGGGGGATATCCGCCGTATGCTGGTTGAAGCCGGAGTCGACGAAGTCGGACAGTCTACCCTTTACGACGGTTTAACCGGCGAGAAATTCGATAATCAGGTTACCGTCGGCATCATGTACATAATGAAGCTTCACCATCTGGTTGATAATAAGATTCATGCCCGTTCGACCGGACCGTATTCCCTGGTTACCCAGCAGCCCCTTGGCGGAAAAGCCCAATTCGGCGGCCAGCGCCTGGGTGAGATGGAGGTTTGGGCCATGGAGGCTTATGGTGCAGCCTATACCTTGCAGGAATTTCTCACGGTCAAGTCCGACGATGTCAGCGGCCGGACCAAGATGTACGAGAAAATTGTCAAGGGCGATAATTTTATCGAGGCGGGCCTGCCGGAGTCGTTCAACGTCCTGATCAAGGAGCTTCAGGGGCTTTGTCTGGATATGGAGCTTCTTGACGACTAATCAGTATTTGGGCGTCGGTAATTTTCTGAATAACAGAGTACAGAAAGGTGTGAACCGTGGACGAACTTTTCAGTTTTTTCGATAAAGCTAAAAAACCGGTAAAATTTGAATCTGTCAGAATATCTTTGGCTTCTCCTGAAAAGATTCGTGACTGGTCCAATGGCGAAGTAAAGAAACCGGAAACTATAAACTATCGGACCTTCAAGCCCGAACGGGACGGCTTGTTTTGCGCCAAGATCTTCGGACCGGTCAAGGATTACGAGTGTAATTGCGGCAAGTACAAGCGCATGAAACACCGGGGCGTGGTCTGTGAAAAGTGCGGTGTCGAGGTTATTCAGTCCAAGGTTCGTCGTGAACGCCTTGGCCATATAGAACTGGCCGCCCCGGTGGCCCATATCTGGTTTCTTAAGAGCCTGCCCAGCAAGATTGGCAACATGCTCGATCTTACCCTTAAGGAACTTGAGAAGGTTCTCTATTTCGACTCCTATGTCGTCACCAGATCGGAAGCCCCGGCCCTGCCGACCTGCACTCTGCTCAACGAGGAGCAGTATCAGCAGGCTCAGGCTGAATATCCCGGCCAGTTTAAAGTCGGCATCGGCGCCGAGGCGATCAAGGTTCTTCTTCAGAGTCAGGATCTGAATGTGCTGTCTACCGAGCTACGGGAGGCGATGCGCAGCACCGGTTCAGAGGCCAAACGCAAGAAATACGCCAAGCGTCTTCACGTCGTGGAGGCTTTTCGCGATTCGGGAAACCGGCCGGAATGGATGATCCTGGACATTATTCCCGTGCTGCCGCCGGATCTGCGGCCTTTGGTACCTCTGGAGGGCGGCCGTTTCGCCACCTCTGATCTTAATGACCTGTATCGGCGGGTGATCAATCGCAACAATCGCTTGAAGCGTCTTCTTGAGCTTGACGCCCCCGAGATCATTATCCGTAACGAAAAACGCATGCTGCAGGAGTCGGTGGACGTCCTCTTCGACAACGGCCGGCGAGGCAAGGTTATTACCGGACCCAATAAGCGGCCCTTGAAATCCTTGAGTGATATGCTCAAGGGCAAGCAGGGGCGCTTTCGCCAGAATCTGCTTGGCAAACGGGTCGATTATTCCGGCCGGTCGGTAATCGTCGTCGGTCCCTATCTGCGTCTCCATCAATGCGGTCTGCCGAAAAAAATGGCCCTTGAGCTCTTTAAGCCCTTCATCTACTCCAAGCTGGAGCAGAGGGGTTATGTCAGCACCATTAAGAGCGCCCGCAAGATGGTCGAGAAGGCCACCAAAGAGGTTTGGGACGTTCTTGACGAGGTGGTAAAAGAGCACCCGGTTATCCTGAACCGGGCGCCGACCCTCCATCGTCTCGGCATGCAGGCCTTCGAGCCGCTGCTGATCGAGGGTAAGGCGATTCAGCTTCACCCCCTGGTCTGCACCGCTTTTAATGCCGACTTCGACGGTGATCAGATGGCGGTGCATGTTCCCTTGACGGTCGAGTCTCAGATGGAGGCCCGGGTCTTGATGATGTCCACCAACAACATCCTCTCGCCGGCCAATGGTGAACCGATCATTATCCCCTCCCAGGACATTGTCCTTGGCCTTTATTATATGACCCGGGACCGCTTGTTGGCCAAGGGGGAAGGGAAGATCTTTTCGTCGACGACCGAGGCGATTCTTGCCTATGATTATAAAGAGGTCCATCTGCAGGCCAAGATCAAGGTCAGGATCGACGGCCAGATTGTTGACACCACGGTCGGCCGCGTCCTGGTCGGCGAATTGCTGCCGGAAAACATCCCCTTCAGCAAGGTCAACAAGGTGCTCGGCAAAAAGGAACTGGCTCAACTGGTCGACTACACCTATCGCCATTCCGGCACCAAGAACACCGTATTGCTGGCCGACCGTCTTAAGGATCTCGGTTACGAGCATTCGACCCTGGCGGGGATTTCGATTTCCATCAACGACATGATGATTCCGGTCAACAAGGATGATATTCTGGCCAAGGCCGAAAAAGAGGTCATGGATGTCGAGAACGGTTATCAGAACGGGGTCCTGACCGAAAGCGAGAAGTACAACAACGTGGTCGATATCTGGTCGCGGGCAACCGACAAGGTTACCGGGGAAATGATGAGCGAGATGAGCGTCCAGTACACCCGGGACAAGGACAACAAGATGGTGGAAAGCCCGAGCTTCAACTCGATTTTCATCATGGCCGACTCCGGGGCGAGGGGCAGTAAGGACCAGATCCGGCAGCTCGCCGGGATGCGCGGACTGATGGCCAAGCCCTCAGGCGAGATCATCGAGTCTCCCATCAAGGCGAATTTCCGGGAGGGATTAAGCGTTCTCGAATACTTTATTTCTACCCACGGCGCCCGGAAAGGACTGGCCGATACGGCTCTGAAGACCGCCAACTCCGGTTACCTGACCCGTCGCCTGGTTGATGTCGCCCAGGATTCGACTATTGTCGAGAAGGATTGCGAAACTCTGGACGGGATCGAAGCCGAACCGTTGATGGAGGGCGGCCAGATTATCCAACCGGTCGGCGACAGGATTCTGGGCCGCGTCGCCCTTGACGATATTATCGATCCTTTCACCGGAGACTTGCTTGTCGAAGCCAACGAGCAGATTACCGAAGATAAGGTCGACGAGATCAACGAGGCCGGTATTGACCGGGTCAGCATCAGGTCCGTTCTGACTTGCCGTTCCAAGCGGGGCGTTTGCGCGATGTGCTACGGCCGCGATCTAGGCCGGGGTCATATGGTTAATCGGGGGGAGGCTGTTGGTATCATCGCGGCCCAATCGATCGGCGAGCCCGGTACCCAGTTGACTATGCGTACCTTCCATATCGGCGGTACGGCCAGTCGGGCGGTTGAGCAGGCGGAGATAGTCTCCCACTATGGTGGTGAGATCAAATTCAATAATGTCCATACAGTCAGTAATGCCGCCGGCCAACTGGTCTCCATGAACAGGAACGGCGAGGTGGTCGTGGTCGGCAGCAAGGGGCGCGAGCGCGAGCGTTACCGCTTGAATTACGGCGCCTTGCTGCTGGTTTCGGAAGGTGACAAGATCGAGCCCGGCACCAGACTGGCTGAATGGGACCCTTTCTCTACCCCGATTGTCAGTGAAATAGGCGGTATCGTCAAGTTCGGCGATATTGTCGAAGGCGTCACCATGCAGGAGCAGGTTGACGCGGTTACCGGAAGATCGAGTCATGTCATTATAACTCCGCGGATTGGACAATTTAATCCGCGAATTTCCCTGAAAGACGAAAAGGGCAGGACCCTGAAGCTGCCTAAAACCGGTTCTCCGGCTCGCTACAGCTTGTCGATCGGTACGGTTATTTCGGTTGCGGAAGGCGACAAGATCAAACCAGGTACGGTTATCGGCAAGATATCCCGGGAAACCAGCAAGACCAAGGATATTACCGGTGGTCTGCCGCGGGTTGCCGAGCTCTTCGAAGTTCGCAAGCCGAAAGAGCACGCCGTTATTACCGAGATAGATGGGCAGGTAAGTTACGGTAAGGATCTTAAGGGCAAGAAACGGGTTGTCATCACCCCTGAGTTGGGCGAGGCGCGCGAGTATCTGGTTCCCAAAGGCAAGCACATAATCGTCCACGAGGGTGACTATGTCAAGGCCGGTGAGCCGCTGATGGATGGTTCGCCCGACCCCAATGATATCCTCAGGGTTCTCGGGGTCAAGGAGCTGGCCCGCTTCCTAGTCAATGAGATTCAGGAGGTCTATCGATTACAGGGCGTTAAGATCAACGATAAACATATCGAGGTCATCGTCCGGCAGATGCTGCGCCGGGTTACCATTACTGAGGTGGGTGACAGTACCTTCATGCTTGGCGAACAAGTTGAATCGTCCCGCTTTGCCGAGGAGAACGAGAAACTGATCGTGGCCGGCAGTCGCCCGGCCGTGGCCGAACCTTTGCTGCTGGGGGTAACCAAGGCGTCCCTGAGCACGGACAGTTTTATTTCCGCCGCTTCGTTCCAGGAGACGACCAAGGTCTTGACCAATGCCGCCATGGCGGGCAGGGTTGATGACTTGAGCGGTCTCAAGGAAAATGTTATTATGGGGCGTCTGGTCCCGGCCGGCACCGGGCATACCCGGTACAGAATCAAGTCCAGCTAGTAACCCCGGCGGTAGCGGAAAACGGGGATAAAAGAGGCAGGTTATCTTTTTTGTTCCGGCTTGCTTATCCCCGCACATTGTTCTTGACAAGCATGGGAGGATAGATTATTTATCCCGCTTCTTCAATTGCGGATCCCTGGCAAGAATGATTTTTTGCGGCCACGGATTTGCTGAGACTTTGTTTTTAAGATAATTTGATCTCCCCATTTTTTGGGTTTGAGTTTCATTCAGCAACGTTTGATAAATTCAGGAGTTTGACTAAATGCCAACCATTAATCAGCTGGTAAGGAATGGCCGGAAAAAGTCGGTCAAGCGGAGTAATACCCCGGCGCTTCAAGGTTCTCCCCAGAAGCGTGGTGTCTGTGTGCGGGTTTACACGACCACACCGAAAAAACCCAACTCCGCTCTCCGTAAGGTAGCGAGAGTCAGGCTCACCAACGGAATCGAGGTTACTTCGTATATTCCGGGTATCGGTCATAATCTACAGGAACATTCGGTTGTCTTGATCAGGGGTGGCAGGGTTAAGGATCTTCCCGGTGTTCGTTATCATATTGTCAGGGGCACCCTTGATACCTTGGGAGTTTCCGAGCGGCGTCAAGGTCGTTCTAAATATGGTGCCAAGCGTCCCAAATAAGGAGTTAGCAGATGCCCAGACGTAAGATAGTTGCCAAGCGGCAGCTTACCCCGGATCCTCGTTTCAACAGTGTTCTGGTTGCGAAATTTATTAATGGTCTTATGGAACGCGGTAAGAAAAACGTTGCCCGTGGGATATTCTACGATGCGATGGATATCGTCGCCAGTCGGATCACCGAAGAGGAGCCTCTTGCGGTTTTCGAAAAAGCCATGGAGAAGGTGCGGCCCAGGGTGGAGGTTAAATCCCGCCGGGTCGGCGGCGCGACCTATCAGGTTCCGGTCGAAGTTCGTCCCGAAAGACGTAATGCTCTGGCGATCCGCTGGCTGATCAGTTTGTCCGGCAAGAGGTCGGGACGGGCGATGTCGGAAAAACTTGCCGGCGAGTTGATGGATGCCTTTAACAACCGGGGGGCGGCCGTCAAGAAACGTGAGGATACCCATAAGATGGCTGAAGCTAATAAGGCTTTTGCCCACTACCGCTGGTAGTTGCCGGCGACTGAACTAAGTGAAAAGCGCTTGGTTGGCCTGAGAGCCTCTTTCTCTATTGAGATAAAAGTCCGCGGAACGGGCTTGGAGAAGAAGTTTGGTGGAAAGAAACGAATTGAATTGGACTGATAACGAACGTGGCCTCCGATACACCGCTAGCTCGACTGCGCAATATAGGCATCATGGCCCATATCGACGCGGGCAAGACCACAACGACCGAAAGAGTTCTTTTTTACACCGGCCGGTCACATAAGATCGGCGAGGTTCATGACGGCAATGCGGTTATGGACTGGATGGAGCAGGAGCAGGAGCGCGGAATCACCATTACCTCGGCCGCAACCACCTGTTTCTGGCGAAAGCATACTATAAATATTATTGATACCCCCGGGCATGTCGATTTCACCATCGAAGTCGAACGGTCTCTGCGGGTTTTGGACGGAGCAATTGCTGTCTTTTGCGCCGTTGGCGGGGTGGAGCCGCAGTCAGAGACGGTATGGCGTCAGGCTGATAAATATTCCATTCCTCGACTCGCCTTTGTTAATAAAATGGATCGGGGCGGCGCTAATTTCGAGCGTTGCGTCGAGATGATTTCCGAGCGGTTGGGAGCCGATCCGCTTCCTCTGCAGATTCCCGTCGGCAGCGAAGACGGTTTTGTCGGAGTCATTGATCTCATCGGTGAGCGGATGCTCACCTTCGATGAGATAAACCAGGGACTTGAGGTCATAGATAAACCGGTCCCTGAAGAATTCATAGCAAGCACCGCGGCCGCACGGATGAAGATTCTCGAGAAGTTGGCCGACTTCGATGAGAATCTCATGGTAAAATACTTAGAAGAACAGCCCATATCCGTTGAAGAAATTCGACATGCGATCAGGCAGGCGACCCTGAATGACCGGATAGTGCCGGTCCTGTGCGGCAGTGCCTTTAAGAATAAAGGCGTGCAGCCTCTACTTGACGCCATCGTCGATTATCTGCCGGCGCCCGTTGATGTCCCTCCGATTGAAGGGGTCAACGGCGAGGGCGAGACCGAGGTCAGGAAGGCGAGCCGTCAGGAGAATTTTTGCGGTCTGGTTTTCAAGCTGGCCAGTGATCCTTTTGTCGACAACCTTGCTTATCTTCGGGTTTACTCAGGGGTCCTGAAGGTCGGTGACAAGGTTTACAATCCGGTCAAGCGCAAGCAGGAAAAGATCGGCCGGATCCTCAAAATGCACGCTAACAAGCGTGAAGAGGTCAAGGAGGTCGGGGCCGGAGAGATCGCGGGCCTGGTTGGCCTCAGGTTTACCGGGACCGGAGATACGATCTGTCAGCCCGGGGACACGATCATGCTGGAAACCATGATCTTCCCCGAACCGGTGATTTCCACGGCAATTGAGCCTAAGAGTACGGCCGACGAAGATAAGCTGCAGGCCAGTCTGGCAAAGATTGCCTTTGAGGATCCATCCTTTCGGATGAGGAAGGATTCCGATACCGGCCAAACAATAATTTCGGGGATGGGTGAATTGCACCTCGAAGTTATCGTAGAACGGCTGCTCCGCGATTTCAAGGTCGCCGCCAATGTCGGCAACCCGCAGGTCGCCTATAAAGAAACGATCGAGGGCGAGGGCAGAGCAGAAGGGTTATTCGATCAGCAGGCCGGCAGCAAGCCTCAGTACGGGCATGTCTGGCTCGAGGTAGCCCCGCTCGAAAGAGGCTCGGGGTTTGAATTTGAAAACCGCATTCCGGCAGGTAACATCCCGGCGGAATTTATTCCGGCCATTGAGCGTGGAGTTAGCGATGGCCTTGATTCCGGAGTCATGATCGGGTTTCCGACCACCGATCTTCGGGTAAGCCTGGTCGACGGTTCTTATCACGAGGAGAATTCCTCGGAACAGGCTTTCGGGGTTGCGGCCTCCATGGCTCTTCGCAATGCCCTGAGCCAGGCCGGTCCGGTTCTGCTGGAACCGGTCATGGAGCTGGAGATCATTCTCCCTGAAGCTAATCTGGGTGACGTGGTTGGTGATTTGAACAGTAAACGGGCCAAGATTCTCGGTATGGATGCTCGTCAGGACGGGGTGCAGGTTGTCACCGCCCAAGTGCCGCTGGCCGAGATGTTCGGTTATTCGACCAGCCTCCGTTCCGCTACCCAGGGCAGGGGTAACTTCAGTATGCAGTTTGCCGCCTACGACAGAGTGCCGGAGAAAGTCGCCGACAAGATTATTAAGAGGATCAAGGGCTTTGTGTGAGCTCGGTCAAGATCGCTAAGAAATAAAGAGGAAGGATCATGGCAAAAGAAAAATTTGAAAGAAGTAAACCGCATGTAAATATCGGTACAATCGGTCATATCGATCATGGCAAAACGACTTTGACTTCTGCGATAACCCGGGTGCTTGCCACCAAGGGTCTGGCCTCCGCGACCGCGTTTGACGAGATCGACAAGGCGCCCGAGGAAAAAGAGCGCGGTATTACCATCGCCACCGCCCACGTGGAGTATCAGACCGAGAAACGTCATTACGCCCAC
>JAWOIQ010000064.1:0-4108 GCA_046484585.1 Desulfurivibrionaceae bacterium | reverse complement strand
ATCTGGCCGGCCTGAACCGCCGACTCCAGGAGGCAGATTGAGAAAAGCGGCAAAGAGGCGGAAAATTATTTGGACTTGATGAATCGGGGATTATAAGTTATTAAGTGTCCTTCCATATCGCACCCGTAGCTCAGCTGGATAGAGTACCTGACTACGAATCAGGCGGTCGCCCGTTCGAATCGGGCCGGGTGCTCCAACGATATCAAGCACTTAGCCAAACAAGGCTGAGTGCTTTTTTCGTTTTATGCACCAAGTATGCACCAGGAAAAGATTTCTATAAAGCATATTGCCCCTTTGATCTAATATCTTTTCTACTATTCCCATATCGAACGAAAACTCGATGCTCATCAGGCTTTGATTGATTTGCTGATTAATAAAGGTATTTTCATCGAATGCGAGATTGTCGATAAGATTAAACAGTTGAGAAGAGATCAGGGCATCTGAATTAGAGAACCTATACAGCCTATTTTTAACCTGGGGTTAAAATTCCTTTGAATACGTAAGCTTCCCTGTCAAGTAGACAATTTAAAAATAGAGCCTGGTAGGGTGGGCTCCGCCCACCAATAAAACCAATGAACATCTTTAAAACGGTTGCTTTGCTGGGCCATTGAAATTCGAAAAGTGATACCGGCCATGAATCGGTGGGTGAAACCCACCCTACAAGATCATCGAGAAGAATAACGTGATATGCCGAATTATCGACGGGCACGGGAAGGGAATACCTATTTCTTCACGGATGTGACATATCAACGACGGCGGTTTCTCTGCCTTGATTAATCCCGGCGCCTTTTGCGTGAGGTTGTTTATAATGTTCGGGAATCGCATCCTTTCTCGATTGATGCATGGGTGTTATTGCCCGATCACATGCATTGTATCTGGAGCTTGCCGGGAGGTGATACCAACTTTTCGATCCGGTGGGCGTTGATTAAAAAGGGATTCACAAAAAATGCAAAAGATTGGCTCGATACCCCGGAACCGAACTTGTCGCGAAAGGCAAAAAGAGAAGGCACGACCTGGCAGCGCCGGTTCTGGGAACATGTGATTCGTAATGACCGGGATTATAAGGCACTTTGCGATTATATCCATTACAACCCGGTAAAACACGGGGTGGTAAAGGCCCCGCGAGATTGGCCGCATACAACTTTTCATCGATATGTGAAAAAAGGAATTTACCCGGAGGATTGGGGAGCCGCGCCAATGAAATTTGATGAAGATATCGGTCGTGAATGAATAATTGGTGGGCGGAGCCCACCCTACAAACTCAGCTCACCCTACATGCTGGCCTGTTCCAGCTGCTTTTGGGCTGCTGGCGGATAGGGGGAGATCCGACTTAAGACTGCGCCGCCGCCGCATCCACCATTCTTCCCATGAATAGGATCGTGCCGGTGGGACGGTCGCGGATCACGAACAAGAAGGGTCGGTCGAGGCGTACGTTAAAAACATCTTTCTCCTCAGTGCTGGTCACACCACCAACCCCTATGGCGGTAGCTGCGGCTGCCTCAGTGCCCTCTTCATCCACGGCAATGGCGGCCCGGTGAAAGGCGCCGCTCACGTGCAGCCGCTCCTCAAGCGCGATCTCGCTTAAGCCGCTGAAATCCGCAAACTGGGGATCGAAAGGAACGGAGAAGCCGGCGTCCTCGAAGATCTTTAGGAGATTCAGCTTTGCGTCGAACTTAAAGCGGGGCATGGCAAGAAAGCCCCCCTTGGGGGCAAGGGCGTTCATGATGTCGGAGATCCTGGCCGCGTCGAGACCGGCCTCGAAATCGGCAAAGGTGGACTCAGCGGGTAGGATCAGCACCATGGATAAATCATTGCCGACATAGGAGAGCTCGACAACCTCCACACCTTCCAGGGCTGCGTAGGAGCCGGAAACAGCATCGGACATCATCTGAACGTCGGCGGTGTTTCCACCGATGGCGGTGAATGGCCCATCCGAGGTTCTGTTCAGGTCAAAGGGAGCGCGCCAGGCCCCCTTGAAATAAATGGCATTGGTGAGAACCAGTCGTGTTGATTGTTCGATAAATCCCGGCGGTAGAAGCTCCGGGATCAGATCGCGGGTCTGCTGGGCAATATAGGCGTTGATCTCCTGCCGGGCCTCCTCCGGCGCATGAATGAAGTCCACTTGCCACATGCCCGCGCCATAATGGCGGGCGAGCAGGTCGAGAAATCCGTCCACGTAAGGGTATTCCTTAAGGCCCCAAAGGTCGTTGACGGTCTCCAGCACCGGGGCTTCACCTTCCCCCTCCGAGGGCTCATAATCATTGCGGGAAGCCAAAACCTGGTCCAGGCGGTTGGCCGCGGGGTGGAAGCGGTCGGCCTCCATGCGGAAGTGGAGCATCTGTGCGATTTCGTCCGCGGTTTCCCCTTTTGCACCGGGCCAGAGCATGCCAAAGGCGGTGGAGATGGAGAGCGGCGAGATGAGGAAGTTCTTGTCAGTCCCGATCTGCGCGACGCCCTGCTTGTACATCCAGAGGGCAAAGGAAGTCATGTCCGCCACCAGCTCGTCCAGAGTGGCATCGTCCACGGTTGGGTTTTCCCGCTCGATGTCGGCCTTGAGCAGGCTGAGAGATGAAACAGGGGCAGGGTCAGCTGAGTTTTCCTCTGGGCCGCCCTCTCCGCAGCCAAACGCTATGGCCAAGATTGAAAGCAGAGCGATTATCGTTGGAATGGAAGTGGCAAGGTACCCGGATTTAACTCTGCGCCGCGCATCATGTTTCATGAAAGACCCTCCCACAAATATTTAATAATCGCCGGCTTCCTTTTTTTATCATGCACTTGCAGTTCAAACAATTTTCCTGAAAACGTCAAGAAATAACAATCACTGGGATACGCAATCTGATTCATTTCGTTCGCAATGGAAGTCAGGGAGTTGTGTCAGAGGTTTTGTCAGGTAAACGGTCTCTTAATACCAGACAAATTAAAGCGCTAAGCGAAAGGTTTGGGGTTTCTCCCGCAGTGTTTATTTGAAAATTGTGAATAAAAAGGTAACAGTTTAGCCCCCAGCCTGGATGATTGGATCCGCCATCGAACTTCGGTAACCGTCCGGACCTACTTGTGCCGGCGCTCCTCTTTCAGCAGACCGGCCTCGGCCATTGCCTGCCTAGAACATTCGGGACAGTAGCTGTGGGAAAATTTGGTGTTGGAATGCTCTCCGATATATTCCTCAAGCTGCTGCCAGTTTCCGCTTTCGTCGCGGATCTTCTTGCACTGGGCGCAAATCGGCAGAAAAGATTGCAGCACCTTTATCTCCGACAGGGATTTGCGTAATTTTTCCGAGATTTCCTTTTCGCTGTCCAGGGCGCGTTTCAAGGACGAAACCGACCAGCCGAGAGCGAGAAAGGAAACCAGGCGGATCATGGTATTCCAGACCACATAAATATATGAAGCATAGGAATGACCACTCAGCACATCGGCCCCGAACCAGATCATGGAGCAGAGGATAGCGAAAGAGACCGCGCCGGCCGTGCTTAAATGCCATGCAGAAAAAAATACCGGCAAATAATAGAAGACGAAAAAGTTGAAATTATGGCCGGTCAGCCAGTCCAGAACCCCGAGAAGGAGAGTGAGAAGGATTGTAAGAAGGGTAAACTTCAACTTTTGCATATCCATTGTAGCCACTCTGATTCGTATGTTTCAGGAAAAATCGACATCCGGAACTTTTCGATGATGATTCATATTATTATGAAAGCTTATAATAAATAGAAACAATTTTATTGTTGAAAGACTTTCTTTTTTGTGCGAATTCCGGGGACATCCATGACAAGTAAAGTCCAGGGGTAAGCGGAGGTTCCCTGCACCGGCACGATTTTTTAAGGAAGTTCCGGTGACATCACACATATTAGATAAAGTAGATGATAGGAATTTCCTGGATGATGGATCGAGAAGGGATTACGGGAGTAAGGCGCAAAACCGTTTTCGAATCGTGCCGGGTGCGCTGGAAAATCCTAGAACATGCGCAGATGCGCCGGTCCTTTTTTCGTGGTTTTCCGGAAATAGTTTCGGGAGGTAATAGTGGGTTATTTTTTGTGCGGCATAAAGACCTTGTTGATACTTGCCAGGAAACCATTTGCGATTTTCCCGATTTGGACCATTCCCAACTTCCTTAAAA
>JAWOIQ010000194.1:0-5358 GCA_046484585.1 Desulfurivibrionaceae bacterium | reverse complement strand
AAATCCCGAAGCCGGTCCGGATGAAAAAGCGGCTCCCGACAGTTATATTTTGTCTCCGGCCCAGGGCTTTGTCACGGTCGATTCCGGCGCCGACCTCTATACCCTGGACCTCAGGAATTCGCGACTATGCAATCTTGAGATCTCGGCCACCCTGAACCTGATGGAAAGCAAAGAGGATACCTACCTGAATGTCTTTACGGACAGTGCCTCCCCACCGCTCTTTGAGGATGTCATCCCCTGCCTGGGTTTTGAAAACACCCTGATCACGGGAGACATTCATCTCGATGTAAATCTGAAAGGCGTCGATAACCGCTGGCAAAGCGGCAACGCCGATCTCTATTCGAACGGCGGTTATATCCACCGGCTCTCCTTTCTCTCCAAGGTCTTCCGGGTTGTCAATCTGAGGGATATTTTATCGGGTACGGATCTGCCCGATTACACCGGAGAGGGCTTCGCCTATTCGAAAATCGAGATCGACGGCCGGGTGGCGGACAACCACCTCCATGTAGACAAAGCTTTTATAGATGGGGCGGGGTTAAATATCTTCGGTCAGGGCGTGGTAAACATGGGTGACTGGTCGACGGATCTGACGATTATGGTCGCCCCTTTAAAAACCATGGATGCCCTGATCACCAAAATACCCCTGATCGGCAGGATCGTCGGCGGCGCCGATGAAGCAGTGATCTCGATTCCGGTAGGCCTGAAAGGAAAGCTGCGCGACCCTAAAGTTACCATCCTGCCGCCGGAAGCCATCGGTGAAGGCTTGCTGAATCTGGTCCAAAACACCCTGCAGGTGCCGTTTCGGATAATCTCACCGTTACTGCGCGACAGGAGCGATCAATAATAATCCTGAACCCGTTACGGGCCGCGCTTGTTGTTTATCGGCAAATCGATATTGACTACAGGCCGATTTCAGGTAAGAATCCTGAATCGGCTTTTTAAATTGTTTCAACCGTAAAGAAGCCAGGAGTCGGTATCCGGAAGTCAAAAGGGCTGATTTTAAAGCTTTTTCCCTGGCTCCTGGCTTCCGGCTTCTCGTTTGATAATCGATCTAAAACAACTCATTTTATCGGATAATTAAGTTAACCCGGAAAGTTGAGAGATAGAAGAAAATGACCCAAGCTGAAAACTTAAAAAAAACCATGGATATCATCTGTCCGGAATGCGGCAAGATACACAAACTGGTCAGCGACCGGCTTCCTGCCCGGAAGTTTACGGCGAACTGCAAGCAGTGCGGAGCCAAAATGATTATCGGCCCGGTTGCACCGCCTGCCGGGACCGCTGAAAGCGGGGAAAGCTCCGAAGAAACCTTGATTCCCGAAAAACCCCAAAAAACAACGCCGGAAGAATTCGATATACTCTTGACCGACCACCACGAAGAAGACCTGGAACCACCGGCTGTTTCAAGGGAGAACCCCGCCGGCGCGCCGCCGGTTCCCCCTTCCGCAAGCGAAGAGAGCGGCGCCGACGCCGAGCTCTTCACCGCCTTGCCGGAACTGCGGAAACTTTCCCCGGATAAATTCGTCTATCGCGAAATTTTGACCGGGCCGGGAAAGCATGGTTTCAGGACCAGGCAAAACCGGCGTATCCTGAAAACAGTCGCGACGGTGCACGATCTCCTGACCGGCGGCCTCCTTGCCGAGGGCGAAAAGGTCTTAAGGATTGCCAGGGGGATCAGCTACCATCCTTTCGAGATTCCTTACGCCAACGGCCTATTGACCATGCTGTCAAACTATTTCGCCATCGTCTGCACCGATAAGCGCCTGCTGTTAATCAACGTCAACCGCCGCCTGGATCGTCCAACCCGCTACATTTTCCAGATCCCCTATAACGAAATAGCCGGAATCGGCCGCGGTCTTTTTCTGTCATCGCTGATTATCAGGCACGGATCGGCGGGCAAATGGAATTTCACCACGGTCAGCCGCGATCTCGCCGGCTCGGTAAAAGACTTTATCGCCGCGAGAGTTGAACAAGCCCCGGCGGCAGCGGCCGGCAAGGTCTCCCTGCCCCAGCTCTGCCCCTCCTGCCACACCCCCCTTCCCGCCGGACTCGCAGGCTGTCCCCACTGCGGCGCCGCATTTAAAAATCCCAGAGAGGCCCTGGTCCGATCACTGATCCTGCCGGGGCTGGGCTCGATCTATCTGGGCTATTACCCCCTCGGCCTTATGGAAATGAGCGGCTATCTGGTGAGCTGGCTGCTTACCGTCGGCCTCTTGATTTTTCAGGTGCCGGGCGGCATCGGAGTCGCCATAATCCCGGTGGCGGCCTATCATCTAGGCGCCGGACTTCTCGCCTGGAAAACGGCCGGCAAAGGCTACCTGGTCGACGACCTGGTCGCTTGATTGCCCGTTGCGTGAGGAGTGAGGAGTGAGGAGGAAAGGCTTTTTTACTACAGGGCATAAGTTTCGTACGAGCAGACAAGCTGCTCAACTCAGCTTTGATGAATTCGCAAAAAGTCGGGATTGCCTCAATGTCATTTCGACCAACGGGATAAATCTTATACCACAAGGGCATAAGTCTCGTACGAGCAGACAAGCTGCTCAACTCGGCTTTAATAGTTCCAATGGGTTAAAGAACAAGATTTCTCACATGCGTTCGAAATGACAGCTTTTTTCGACTTTTTGCGATTCTTCCATCAGCTTTGTTGAGTTCGCAAAAAGTCACAATTCAGTCATTGCGAGTTCATCAGCTTTAACATGCTCTTTTTCCCCTGCTCCTCACCCCTCACCCCTCACGGAACTGGTTTGAGATTCTGTCAAAATAACTTACAAATTTAGACCTGAAACTCGAAATTAAAGTTGACCCTGACAGAAGATATGTTATCTTGGTTCGCAGGGGATTCATAAAATTCATATCATTTATACCATCTTTCAAAAAATTTGCGTGGGGGGAAACATGCGAATAACCGGCATCCACCAGAACGTACTTCTACGTTTTTTGCTAATACCCGCAATCATCCTGGCCTTTCCGACTCTGGTTAACGCCAGGGTCGCCGGCCCCTGCGCCAACTGCCATACCATGCACAACAGCCAGGACGGCGCCACCGAGGTTATAGTCGACCCCACCAGCGCCACAAACGTGGGCTGGACGGCGGAGGGGAATTTAACCGGAACCGGCCCCGGTGTGGACACCTCGGCCCAGCAGTATCTTCTGAAAACCGACTGCGTCGGCTGCCATTCCTCTCCCTCTGCCTCAAGAATCATCCAAATGGGCGGCACCACCTCCGGTTTCAAGGTGCCGATTGTCTGGAATATCGGCGATACCGCTGTTGGCGCTGCCGCTGTTAATGCGGTTGACGACCTGGCCGGGGGTAATTTCTCCTATGTTGAACCTGCTGCTCAAGAAGGATACGGTCATAACGTTCTGGGCATAAGTGCACCGGACTCCGTATCCCCGGCGCCCGGCACCTCATCCGGCAAAGGCTGCGCGGGAAGCTGCCATGAGAGTCTGGCCATCACCGTTACGGGAATTCCCGAGTCGGGGGCCAGTGAAAACGGCTGTCAGGGCTGTCACCTCTGGACCGGCCATCATGATCCCATGGTCCCCGGCGCGACCGGCCCCGGCAATGCATACCGTTTTCTCGGAGGACACGGCGGAACCGACGGGTTTGAAATGATGGTTAGCAACAAGGACGGAGTTCTGGAAGGCGCCGACTGGGGAACGACCGAGGTGAACATCTACTGGGGACAGTCTGATACTGAATACGAAAGCCCGACTGAACTTCCCATAGGGCGCTTTTGCGCGGGCTGTCATCATAAATTCCATGCTCCGGGCGGGGTGGATGAGATGCTGGGCGAAGACAATAAGGGTTCGCGTCGTGAAAACACGACAACAGATACAATCCCCTGGCTGCGGCATCCGACCAACGTATACGTCAAGAGCTTTGACACCGAAGATGATTTTGCTGGTCTAATCGGCCAAACATACGGCGCCGGCTTACCCCTTGCCCGTACACTGTGGCAAAACAGGAGCAATATCGGCGCCACCGACCAGGTAATGTGTCTCAGCTGCCACAAGGCCCACGGCTCCCAATGGCCCGACGCCCTGCGCTGGGATTATAATGCAACGATAGCCCACAGCGGTACTGGCGATACAACCACCGGCTGTTTTTACTGTCATCGGACCAAAGACCTTTAATGGTTGATTCGGTTATTTGCCCCAAAAAAGGACCGGTCCCTGCCGGTCCTTTTTTTTATGGGGGTAAGGGGTGTGGAGAAAAGGCTTTTGCACCCACAAGAAATAAGTTTCGTTTGCCCCCTAAAGGGCATAAAAGTAGACAAGCTGCTCAACTAAGTTTTGATGAGTTCGCAAAAAGTCGGGATTGTCTTAATGTCATTTCGACCAACGGGAGAAATCTTATACCGCAATGGCATAAGTCTCGTACGAGCAGACAAGCTGCTCAACTCAGCTTTATACCCACAGGGCATAAGTTTCGTTTGAGCAGACAAGCTGCTCAACTCAGCTTTAACATGCTCTTTTTTTCTGCTCCTCACTCTTTACTCCTTACTCCTCACCGGCCGCGAGGGAAGGCACATGGCTCCGACATCTATAAACAACTTAAAACAACTGATCGGCAAACCAACAGGATGAAAGGGAGCGGAAAATTGTGCTGCTGATTTATCCCCCCCTGGCCAAGGCCTGCGAACCGCCGGCCGGTCTTACCCTGCTGGCCGGCACCCTGCGCGGCCACGGTCTTCCCTGCACCATGCTCGACGCCAACCTGGAGGGCCAGCTCGATCTCCTGGCTAACAACCCGTCCCGCCGCGATACCTGGAGCCGCCGAGCCCGCCGCCACCTGGCCGAAAATCTTTCTGCCCTGCGCGATCCCGCTTTATACGCGGAACCGGCCCGTTACCAGCGGGCGGTCAGCGATCTGAGCCGGGTCCTCGGCGCTACCGGCCGCGACGACCTGACGGTAAATCCGGCCAACTACCAGGACCACAAGCTGTCGCCGGTAAAGAGCGGTGATCTTCTCCGGGCCGCCGACGATCCGGCCGGGAACATCTTTTACGATTACTTCGCGGCCAGGCTTGACCGCCTGGTGGCGGAAAACCCGCCTGCCCTGGTCGGCTTTTCGATTAATTACCTCAGCCAGGCCCCGACCGCTTTCGCGATGATCGGTTATCTCAAAAAACACCACCCCACACTGCCGATCGCAGTCGGCGGCGGCCTGATCACCTCTTGGCTCAGCAGCCCGGATTGGCGGAACCCCTTCGATAAGCTGATCGATCACCTGGTCGCCGGACCGGGAGAAATCCCCCTGCTCAAGATATCAGGCCGGCAAACAGATCACATAGAGACCGAAAAAATCCGCCCGGATTTCACGGGGCTGCCCCTGGCCGATTATCTGGCCCCGGG
>JAWOIQ010000187.1:0-3785 GCA_046484585.1 Desulfurivibrionaceae bacterium | reverse complement strand
GTGATATTTTCGGCAAAGGAGCCGGCTTTGAGGTGCGGATATTCCTCCGCCATCCGGGCAATGCTTTCCCAGGCGAGGCGGCTGATCTGGCGATGCCAGTTCCGGGCATGGGCGTCGCCGATCATCCCGTGATCCGGTTTGACGGTTACTGATTCGACCGGTTCTTTGTCGGTACCGGTGGCGGGGCTGATATTGAGTGAAACTATGCTGGCCATGGTGGTTTCCTGGGGAAAATATGATTTTTCTTTGCAGTCGGTTCCGTTAATCGAGCAACAGACCCGTGCTGAGATAGCGTTCGCCGGTATCGGGGATGACCACCACCAGATTTTTGCCGCGGTTTATCTCCCGGGCCGCCACTTTGAGGGCCGCCCAGGCTGCCGCGCCCGAGGAGATGCCACACATGATTCCCTCGTCCCCGGCGAGCCGCCTGGCGGTTTCAATGGCATCGTCATTGGTGACCTGGATGATTTCGTCGATGATTTTTGTATTCAGCACCTTGGGAACGAAGCCGGCGCCGATCCCCTGGATCTTATGAGGACCGGGCGAGCCTCCCGACAGGACCGGCGAGTCGGTCGGTTCGACCGCGATGGCCTGAAAGGATGGGCGGCGGGATTTGATCACCTCGGCAACCCCGGTGATGGTGCCGCCGGTGCCGACTCCGGCCACCAGGATATCGACTTCACCGTCGGTGTCCTGCCAGATCTCTTCGGCGGTGGTGCGCCGGTGGATTTCGGGATTGGCCGGATTGTTGAACTGATTCGGCATGAAGGAGTTCGGCGTGTTCCCGTGGATTTCCGTGGCCCTGGCAATGGCGCCCTTCATCCCTTCGGCTCCCGGTGTCAGAACCAGTTCGGCGCCCAGATGTTTCAAGAGCTTGCGGCGCTCGATGCTCATAGTGTCGGGCATGGTCAGGAGCAGCCGGTATTTCTTGGCGGCGCAGATAAAGGCCAGGGCGATGCCGGTGTTGCCGCTGGTCGGCTCGATAATTACGGTGTCGCTGACGATGCTCCCCTCGGCCTCGCCTGCCTCGATCATCGACTTGCCGATCCGATCCTTGACGGACCACATGGGATTGCCTGATTCGATCTTGGCAAAAACCTTCGCGCCGCAATCGGCGGCGACGGTGTTCAGTCTGACCAGCGGGGTTCCGCCGACGGTCTGGGCGATGTTGTCGAAGATCTTGGTCATTTTTCCAGCTCCTTATTTGTTTTTATTGCCGGAATAGAGCAGCTCCGGTCTTTTCAGGATCACTTTGGTATCGGCCGGCACGCTTTCGGTCATCCAGATATTGCCGCCGACCACGGCCCTTGCCCCGATGACGGTTTCGCCGCCGAGGATGGTGGTGTTGGCGTAAATGATCACATCGTCCTCGATGGTCGGGTGCCGTTTGACATTGCGGTAGCGGTCCCCGGCGTCCCTGGGCAGGGAGAGGGCGCCCAGGGTCACCCCCTGGTAGATCCTGACCCGGTCGCCGATCACCGTGGTTTCACCGATCACCACACCGGTGCCGTGGTCGATGAAGAAACGTTTGCCGATGACAGCGCCCGGGTGAATATCGATGCCGGTAACGCTGTGGGCGTATTCGGTCATAATCCTGGGCAGCACCGGCACCCCGAGATTATGGAGTTCATGGGCCATCCGGTAGATGCTGATCGCCCGCAGGCCCGGGTAGCTGAAGATTACTTCATCCGGGCCTTTGGCGGCGGGGTCGCCGTCCAGGGCGGCCTGGATGTCGTCGGCGAGCATTTCGCTTAAACGGGGCAGTGTTTCGATAAAATCCTTGGCCTTGCTGTAGCCCTGGCCCTTGCATCTGGTGCAGGTCACCCGGGCCTGAAAGCAGTTGTGTTGGATGGCCAGGACGATCTGGGCCGCCAGCTTCTCGAAGAGTTCGGTGGTCTCCTGGCCGAGGCAGTACTCCAGGTTGGCGGGATTGATTGAGGTCGAGGAAAAATAGCCCGGGAAGAGGACCCGCCGGGCCTGATCGATGATCTCCACCACCTTTTCGTAGGTCGGGATCGGGGTGGCGCCCAGGTGGTCGAAGCAGCCGTGTTTGGCGCAGGAAGCGACGAGCTGCTTCACCACCGGCGGAATATCTTCATAGAGGTGATTGACGTTTTCCGCCTCATCGACGCACTGCTGATTTTTGATATCCTTCTGAAGCATTGGAAACCTTTTTTTTAGAATTCAGGAGCCAGAAGCCAGTATTCAGGAGCCAGGCAAGCCGGCAATCCACATCTTTATAAAGTTACCTGTCATACTATCATGAATCGGCCCGCACTCGTTATCATCAATTGTTCTTGCGGCTGACCAGGAATATCCCGTAGGTCGCCCTAAGGTTGGGCAGGAAGTTGACGATTTTGCCACGGAGGTCATCGCTGTGGGTATTGATATCGACCTCCTTTAGGACCCGGCAACCGGTCTCCTTGACGAAGCGGCGGAAATCCTTGATGGTGATTATTCTGATGTTGGGGGTGTTGTACCACTCGTAGGGCAGCTGCCGGCTTTTGGGGACATAACCGAAAAAGAGGATCTGCAGGCGGATCGACCAGTAACTGAAGTTAGGAAACGAAACGATGATCTTCTCTCCGACCCGCAAGAGTTCCCGGATCAGCATCTCCGGGGCCAGTACCTGCTGCAAGGTCTGGCTCAGGATCACGTAGTCGAAGCTGTTGTCGGGATAATCCTGGACCTCTTCGGTGATATCGCCCTGGAGAACCTGTAGGCCCTTGTCGAAACATTTTTCGACCTTGACCTCGGAGCTTTCGATGCCGGTGCCGATAATCCGCTTCTCCTTCTTGAGATAGCAGAGCAATTCTCCTTCGCCGCAACCCAGATCAAGAACCCTGCTGCCAGGTTTGATCCACGAGGCGATAACCTGCAGATCATAACGCATCGTTTTCTTCTTCATATATTCTTTTTAGAAATCTGTTGATCAGGGTGCTCTGCCGTTCGTTGGGGAGCAGAAAGGCGTCATGGCCGCATTTCGACTCGATTTCGCAAAAACTGACATCCAGAGCGTTTTTTTTCATGGCCTTTACCATGTCCCGGGATTGATAGGTCGGATAAAGCCAGTCGGAGGTAAAGGAGATCACCAGGAACTTTGCCCGCACCCCGGCAAAAGCCTTGACTTCGGAATCATGGCCGTGCTGTTGGCGGACATCGAAATAGTCGGCAGCCTTGGTTATGTAGAGAAAGGTGTTGGCGTCGAAGCGCTGGACGAATTTAGAGCCCTGGTAGCGCAGGTAGCTTTCGACCTGGAAGTTGGCGTCGAAATCGAAGGAGAGGCTGTCCCGGTCCTGGAGGCGCCGGCCGAATTTGCTGCGCATGGCATCGTCGGAGAGATAGGTGACATGGCCGACCATCCTGGCCAGGGCGAGGCCCAGATCGGGCTTGGGGCCGTTGTAGTAGTCGCCCTTGTTGAAATTGGGGTCCGACATGATGGCCTGGCGGCCGATCTCGTTAAAAGCGATGGCCAGGGCGGAGTGACGGATGGTGCTGGCCAGCATGACCGCCGAGGCGACCATCCCCGGATAGCTGATCGCCCATTCGACAACCTGCATGCCGCCGATGGAGCCGCCGATCACCGCCAGAAGCCTTGTGACGCCGAGATGATCGATCAGCGCTTTCTGGGCCTTGACCATGTCGCCGATGGTTATCACCGGAAAGTCGAGGCCGTAGGGGCGGCCGGTGGCGGGATTGATCGAGGCCGGACCGGTGGTGCCCATGCAGCCGCCCAGCACGTTCGAGCAGATCACGAAATATTTATCAGTGTCGATGCCCTTGCC
>JAWOIQ010000029.1:0-4425 GCA_046484585.1 Desulfurivibrionaceae bacterium | reverse complement strand
TTGCTGCCGAATTTTCTTGAAAAATAGACACCAAGCCCGGTTTCCTCCGAGGTGTAGGAGGGTTCTTCCCTGCGCTCGTAATGGAGGGGGACAGTCATGGAAATGTTGGTTTTCAGCAGCCAGGGATCGGTGTAGCTCAAGGTGAGATTGCCTCCCTTGGTCGAAAGCAGGCCGTCAAGCCTGCTGCTCCTGCCGGTACCGAAAAGGTTCTTCTCGGTGATTCCGGTCCCGAACCGCAGCTGTTCGTAGGAACCCCAGCCGGGCTCCACATAGATCTCGATGGACGGCAGTTCCTCAACCTCTACTAAAAGATCGCGGTCGCCGTCCTCGCCCGGCGGGGCAAGCTCGATGTCGACCTTGGCAAAAAGCCCCGAATCGAAAAGTTTTCTGAAGCTCTCCCTGCGTTTGCCTCTGGTGTAGAGATCCCCCGGCTGCAACTGTACCCGGTTCCTGATAAAGGACTCCCTGGTGCTTTCGTTTCCCGAGATGATAACATCGGCAATCCTGACCTTTTCTCCGCTGGCTATTTCAGCCGCCAGGGTTACCCGGCCCGATTCGGTCGACTCCAGGGCCTCGATGTCAATATCGGCATCGGCATAGCCGATACGGTCATAGGCCTCCTCCAGGCTCGACCGCAGCAGCAGTTTTCGCCGGGGAAAGTAGGTCTTGCCGGTATATTCCTCTTTGATTTCCTCAAGCTTCGGGGCCAGTTCGTCAACCAGGTCGCCGCTCAGCTGTACTTCCTCAATAAAATATTTGGGTCCTTCCTTGATTTCGATGGTGATATCTACTTCGCTTCGATCACGGCTAAAGGAAAAAGCGGGGCTCTCCACCGAGACGTCATTATACCCTTCACCCCGGTAGTAGTCGCGAATCCTGCTAACCAAACTTTTTACTTCGGACTCTTCAAAGACCGGCTCGTCCGCTATGAAAAAAAAGCCTTGCTGTCGTGAAAAAAACTCCCGCAAAGTATCGGTCTCGATCTGGCGGTTCCCCACGAAGTTGATCTCATCGACCAGAACCCGAGGGCCTTCTTCCACCTTGATTGCCGCCTTGACCAGGTCTGCCTGCCGCTCATAGGTGTAATCGACTGAAACAAAGGCAAAACCCTCTTCCAGGTAGGCAAGCCTCATCCTGAAGGCGGCATCGTCGATATCGGCTTTCCGGTAGCCCCGGTCCCGGAATCTCTCCAGTTCACCGGCGGCGGATTCCAGCAGTTCCTTTTCCGAAAAATATTCGTTGCCGGTGACGGTCAGCTCATGGCTCTTCACCTCCTTGGGGTCCGGAGATGGGGCCGGCTGTTCGAGCGCCTCGGTTAGTCCGGCTTCGGGAGCCGCCCCGGCGTGATCGACCGGAGGGGCCGGAACTGTGAGCAGGCAGCAGAGCAGGGCAATCGCAAGGTAATCTAAATTTGATTTATTCAAAGCGGAACACCACTTTCAGTCCATAGTTATAGGCATCGTACTTGTCCTTTTCGGCCGCCAGATAGTAAACCTCCTCTTCCTCCTCCAGTTCTTTCGACAAGCGGAAAGTCGCCTCAATCGTCTGCTCACCGCTTCTGGTCACATTCCGGCCCAGGTCAAGTTCGAAGCGGTCGAGAAGCGATTCGTCACCAGTTCCCGAATCATCCTCAAGCCATTTGCCGAGAAAATCCCGGCCCAGATAAACCATGACATTTCTGGTGCCGCTGACCTCTTCTCCCGAAGCATCCTCGGGCGGCGGTTTGCCGGTCAGAAGGAGAAGCAGGAGATCGTCATTGGGCAAGGCGGGACTGGAGCTGAGGGTGATGATCGGGTCGGTGACGGGGCCGCTGGTTACGACATTGATGTCATAGCCCATAACCTGCGAGCGGCCGACGATATCGAGCCGCGGCCGGTTGGGGTCCTCTTCCAGAAAAACCACCACCCCGGACTGGATCTGAAGTCGACCGGAAGGGAGCAGGAGCCGTGAGGAATCGATATAGATGGTCCCGGCCAGATAGGGCAGTTCTCCGGTGCCTTTTAAGGAAAGTTCCGGCCGCAGGGCGCTGCGGATCAGGTTGTTTCTTATCCTGAAAGGCTCGATGGCTGTGACCCTTATATTGAATACGGCGTTTTTCAGCGGCGGCTCCGGAAACGAAAACAGTGAGCCGACTCCTTCCGATACCGGCGCGCTGGTAGAGCCGATCTTGCCGAGAAAATCGATATTCCTGGTGTAATAGCCGTAGGTCAGGCCCACCGAGCCGTTGACTGCAAGTTTTTCCAGGGGTCCGCTGACTTCAAGCTCCACGTTTCCGCGGGCCAACATGTAATTGTTGCGGAACAGCAGGACGTTTTTCCCGTCGCCGTGCAGGTCGAAGGCAAGTCCGTTTTCTTCCCGGCTGATCCTGCCGCCGAGGTTGATCGGGGCGCCGCCCAGTTCGGCCCCCATCTTGTTAATGGTTATGGATTGTTCATTGAATTCTGCCTGCAGGTTGACCGCCGAGAGCATCGGCAGATTGAGGGTATGGCTTGCTTCGCCGTCCCGGAGCGACAGGGTGCCCTTTATGCCGGGATCGGTCAGCGGGCCTTCGACATGGACTTCCCCCCGCAGATCGCCTTCCAGACGGCGCAGCCAGCTAAGCCTCCGGCTGAGGAAATTCAAGTCCTTGAGCCGGACCGCGCCATCCAGGCTGACCTCGCCGGCCAGGGCGCTCCGCGGTTTTTCCAGAAGCTCCTCGATTGAAAGGTTGTGCCGGTAGGAGCCGGTTGCTTGCGCTGAGTAACGCTCCGAATCAAGCACGGCGCTTTTCAGAACAACCCCGTCTTTTCGGGCAAGAAGTTCGCCGGTCAGATTGATCGGAGAGGCGAAAATATCCTCCACTTTTCCGGTCGGCACGATCTCTTCGGCCTTCAGGATGACATACCCCTCGGGTTGGTCCCATGAGCCATTCAGGTCGAGGTCCATTGCAAGGCTGCCTCCGCCGATCCCCCAGGATTCAGGGAAGAGGCCGATATTTTCCAGGGCCGGAATGGCGGCCCGGCCCTTCAGGGCCAGTTCGCCGTCAAGAAAGGGCTCTTCGGCCAGTGGATCGTAAGGGATATGGCCGCTGAGCTGGAGCAGATTTTCCCGGGATTGCCAGGAGAATTCCGAAATCTCCAAGCCTTTCGGAGAGTATCGGAGGTCGAATTTTCCGGTCAGCGGGAAAGCGATATCGATGGCGCCGCTTTTCGCGACCCTGCCGGTAAGCGCGAGGCTCGGGCCTTGGGGCGGGCGGGTGAAAGAACCCTCCAGATAGGCGCCCTGGAAGAAAAAGCGCTGATCGACAAAGTGTCCCAGCCAGCCGTCGCTGTCGAGGTTGTCCACGGATATCTCGTAGTTTGAAACCTGCCCCGGGGTCATCTCGAAATTTGCGGTAACGACGCCTTGTCCGTCGACCAGAAGAGCGCCCCCTACGGTCAGATCCCCGGCCGGGCGCCAGCTTCCCGACACCGGAGAATTAAGGCCCAGGCTCCCGGTCTCGTTCTCCTGGGTAAGTTCGGTGATCTTAAAGCGAAGCTGACCGGCTGTTCCGGGTTCTTCCTGGAGAAAGTCAAGAGTGCCAAGGAGATCGAGGGAGCCGAGTTGTTTTTCCCCGTATGCAAGGGCATTTCCCGAAAGCTTAATATCGGCATGGACTTCGAGCAGCTTGCCCTTGATGTCGATCCCCGCAGCTGCCCGGCCGGAGAGCGGAATCTCGGCGAACCGTCCGATAAGTCCGGTCAGATCTGAACTTTTCAGGGTGGCGCTCAGTTTGACCGGCACCGTCCCCCAGGCGGAAAGAACGGCCGGGATCCCGATCTCGGCCTGGCCGATTGCCAGGCGGAAATCGGCAGCGGTGGCGACGGACTCCTCAAGATGGAGCGCCCCGCCCGCCAGTCCGCCCCGGAGTGACAGTGATTCGGCCTGATAAGCCATCGGCACCGTCCGGGCCTCGAGGCCTAATAGTTTAAGGATAGTTTCGAGGTCGGCGATCTCGGCAGTAAATTCCGCCTGGCTGCCTTCGATAATCGGCAGCGGTTCAGCGGCCATTATCTGTTCGACCGGGACCGAGACCTCGGTCAGGGTCATACTGCTCCCGGGAATCTCCGCCTCGGCCCGGGGGATTTCGAGGCGCTGGTTTTTAATCCTTCCGTCCGCGGCCGCGCTGATCTCAACGTCGTTTACCCGGCCATCCACGAAGGCGAAGGTAAAGGCGCCCTCCAGGTCCGCCGGCGCCTGAAAATCCAGGAACAGCTCCGCCTCGGCCCGGATATCGCCGGAGATATCCCAACCATGGCCGCCCAGCCGTTTTTGCAACTCGCCGACCGCAAAGCTTTCGGTACCGGCCCGCGCCTCTAAAACCCGGTTTTCAAGCGATCCCGCCAGGTCCAGCCGGCTTTCCCCGAAGACAAGATCAGCCGTAAATTCCGTCTCGCCCCGGCCGAT
>JAWOIQ010000004.1:0-5577 GCA_046484585.1 Desulfurivibrionaceae bacterium | reverse complement strand
CGGGTTATGCCATTATGGATATGCTGACCGAGCGGGGGGCCCTGGTCTCCTATAACGATCCCTGGATACCCCGGCTGCGGCCGACCCGGAAGTATAATTTCACGCAGGAGTCGGAAGAGCTGACAGCCGAATTGTTGGGCGCCTGTGACGCGGTGGTTATCGTCACCGATCATTCGGCCTACGATTACGGCGAGATTGTCAGGCAGGCCAGCCTGGTGATCGATACCAGAAACGCCACGGCCGGTTTGCGGGCCGGGCTTGATAAAGTGGTTCTGGCCTGATTTTTTTAATGCCCACGGATGCGGTAATCCTACAGCAAGGAGAGTGATGATGATACCGGTGATTATGGCGGGCGGTTCCGGCACCAGATTATGGCCCCTGTCCAGGGAGCTTTATCCCAAGCAGTTTCTGGCCTTGACCTCCGAGCAGACCATGTTCCAGAACACGGTGGCAAGATGTGCCGGAATGGCCGGGGCGGAGGCGCCGATTGTCTTGTGCAAGGAAGAACATCGTTTTCTGGTCGGCGAACAACTGCAGCGGATCGGGACCGAGGCCGGGGCGATAATCCTTGAGCCGGCGGGCCGCAATACCGCTCCCGCCGTGGCGGTTGCCGCCCTCCAGGCCATGGCCGGCGGCGATGACCCGGTCCTGCTGATTCTGCCCTCCGATCATGTCATTACCGCCCGGGAAAAATTTATTGAAGCGGTTGAAGCCGGCGCGCGGCTGGCGGCGACGGGCGGTCTGATCACCTTCGGAATCGTGCCGAATTGCCCCGAGACCGGCTACGGCTATATCAAACGCGGCGCCGTTATCGAGGAGAACGACCAGGCCTTTCGGGTCGAACGTTTCGTGGAAAAACCCGATCTTGCCACCGCCGAACAGTATCTTGAATCGGGCGATTATCTTTGGAACAGCGGGATGTTCATGTTCAAAGCCTCGGTTCTGATCGCCGAACTCGACAAGTATGCCCCCGGGATCATGACAGCCTGCCGGGCCTCATTCGAACAAAGGAGCTACGATCTTGATTTCGTCCGGCTGGACCGGGACGCCTTCAGCCTCTGCCCGGACGATTCGATCGATTACGCGGTCATGGAGAAGACCGCTGAAGCGGTGGTGATCCCCATCGACTGCGGCTGGAGCGATGTCGGTTCCTGGGCCGCCCTCCACGAGGTCAGCGACAGCGATGGGGACGGCAACGTCATCAAGGGCGATGTGATCGTAACGGATACCAGCGGCTGTTACCTCAGGTCGGAGAACAGGCTGGTGGCCACGGTGGGTCTTCGGGATGACATCGTTATCGAGACCGCGGACGCGGTGGTGGTGGCGCCGCGTAACCGCAGCCAGGATGTCAAGGCCATTGTCGAACGGTTAAATGCCGAGGATCGCAGCGAGACCGTCCTGCACCGCAGGGTCTATCGGCCCTGGGGCTCCTACGAGGGGGTTGATTCGGCAGCCCGTTTCCAGGTCAAGCGGATCACGGTCAAACCGGGGGCCTGCCTTTCCCTGCAGATGCATCACCATCGGTCCGAGCACTGGGTGGTGGTAAGCGGCACCGCCCGGGTGACGATCGGCGACAAGATTTTAACCGTCAGCGAAAATCAGTCTACCTATATACCGGTCGGTGAAAAGCACCGCCTGGAGAATCCCGGGATTATCGATCTGGAACTGATCGAGATCCAGACCGGCCCATATCTGGGCGAGGACGATATCGTCAGGTTTGACGATGTCTATGGCCGGCAGGATTCCAGGTAGGTAAATATAAGCAGAAAGTTGAAAAAAGTTGTCATTTCGAACGCATGTGAGAAATCTTGTTCTTTAATATCTTGATAGTATTAAGATTTCTCCCGTTGGTCGAAATGACATTTATGGCAATCTCGAGTTTTTGCGGCGCCATCAATAAGGGCGCGCCTGGCGTTTGTTCCCGGCCTCCGCGCCTTCCCGGCCGAGATTACTGGTCGAGGACTTCCCGGATATTCTTTGCCAGGGCGGCGGCGCCGATCGGTTTCATGATGATTCTTTTTATTCCGATCTCTTCCGCCTCTTTCTCGTCAATCGATGAACTGTATCCGGTGCAGAGGACAATCGGCATATCCGGCCTGATTTCCCGTATTCTAGCGGCCAGTTCCATACCGCTCTGCCAGGGCATTCTCTGATCGGTAAGAACCAGATCGAAACTGTCCGGCGCGGCCCGAAAAGTTTCAAGGGTCTCGATGCTGCTGAAATGCGCCGTGACTTTATAGCCGAACTGCTCCAGGATCTGCTTAAATATCCTGGCGATGTTTTTTTCGTCGTCAACCAGGAGGATATGCTCATTCCCGGTTGACGGAAGCTCTATGGGGACGTTCCCTTTTTCGACTTCCCGCTCTTCGGTTTCCCCGACGATCGGAAAATATATGCTGACCGAGGTTCCCCGATCCGGCGCGCTCTCGATTTTGAGGAATCCTCCGCAATCCTTGACTATGCCGTGGATCAGCGACATTCCCATCCCGCTGCCCTTATCGACTTTCTTGGTGGTGAAATAAGGATCGAAGATCCGTTCGACGGTGGCCCGATCCATCCCGTGCCCAGTATCCTTGACCGTCAGTTCCATATAGTTTCCGGGCCGTAATTCCGGGGCGGCGGGCAGATCATTCTCCCTCAGCTTCACTCGGGCCGTTTTAATCGATAAAATTCCTTTTTCGCCTTCCATGGCGTGGAACGCGTTGGTGCCGAGATTGATCATGATCTGATGGATCATGTTCGGGGCGGCGATGATTAAACCGCTGTTATCGTCAATCTCTTCTACGATCTCGACCGTTGCCGGCAGGGAGGCGCGCAGGAGTTGCAAGGCCTCTTTGACGACCGGCGCCGGCGCCAGGGGCTTTTTCGCTTCTATGCCCTGGCGGCTGAAGGTGTGAATCCTTTTTACCAATTCGGTGGCCCGGTGCGCGGCCGTGATGACCTGCTCTATGTCTTGCCTTGCCTTGCTGTTCTCCCCGACCTCTTCCATGGCCATCTCTGCGTAACCGAGGCACGAGGTCAGAATGTTGTTGAAGTCGTGGGCGATGCCGGCGGCCAGGCTGCCGATGGCCTCCATTTTCCGGAACTCAAACAGCTCGGCTTCAAGCTCCTTGCGCCGGGAGATGTTCATTATTATCACCCGGAACTGACCGGAATCACCGTCCAGCCTGGCATTGATCACGCCTTCCATCAGAACGGGAAGAATCGTGCCGTTGCTGCGGCGGATCCTGACTTCACCTGTCTGCTTTTCCCCGCTCCGGAGAAGTTTTTTGCGGCACTGGAAGTAAATGTTCTGATCGTCATCGACGATAAAGGCGGAGAGGGGACGGTTCAGCAGCCTGGCCCTCGGCACTCCCAGCAGCTCGGAGGCGGTCAGGTTGGCTTCGCTGATCATCCCTTTCTCGTTCAGGGTCAGGTAACTGATCGGCGCAAAGTCATAGAGGTCGGTATATTTGCGGCGGGCATTATCGAGTTCAGCCTGGGTCTGGCGCAGGTCTTCGTTCTGGAGTTCAAGCTCGATCTGATAGGTGTTAAGCTCCTGGAGCAGTTCGCGGCCCTCATTCAGTGAGAGCTGCGGGGATGACACTTCTTCTTCTCCCCGGTTTATCCAGTCCCCGGCCCGTTTGCGCAGTTCGGCAAACTTGTCGTGAGGCTTCTGATTATCCTTTGTCAAGGTCGCCTCCTTTTGTCAGTTGCTGTAAATATTCCCGGTTAAACATGTCCAGATTTCTCTCCGTGGTGGCGATGAATTCCGGCCGATGGTTGTCGTCGAAAATAGTGGTGGCCGTGAGCCAGACCTGAACGATTTCGCCGGTCTTGCTTAGCCGCTCTGTCATGTGATCTTTAACGGCGGGATTTTCCGCGCTTTTCTGTTTTGCGATCAGCTCTCTGATTTCATTATGTCGACCCGGCGGCACGATATCCAGGATATTTTTTTTCAGGGCCTCGCTCTCTGAATAGCCGAACATCTTCTCGGCACCCTTGTTCCAGGCAATGATATTACCCTCAAGATCCTGGAGGGTAATGGCGTCGTTGGATTCCCTGACCACGGCGGCCAGGCGTTTTTCCTTGTCCAGCAGCTTTTTCAGGTTGGTGATGTCCACAAAGGTGATCACCACCCCGTCGATCACATTATTGGTGGTGCGAAAGGGCCTACCCCGCATCCGGTATATTTTCCCTTCCTTGTCCCGGATTTCGGTTTCAATTTCCTGGAGATCGTTCAAGACCTTTTCGGTGTATTGGTGCAGGTCGCAATCCTGGAGGTTCGAGGCGAAATTGTTGATCGGACGGCCTTTATCGGCAGGGGTCAGTGGGAAGATATCCTTCACTTTCGAAGTGAACCGCCTGATCCTGAGATTGTTGTCCAGGAAGATGGTGGCGATTTCGGCAGTTTCCAGCAGGGTATTGGTCGAGGTCAGCTGTTCGATTCTGGTTTGCAGTTCAGTGTTGAGCGTGACCGATTCCTCGTTAAGGGATTGCAGTTCCTCCTTGGAGGTTTCCAGCTCCTCGTTGGTGCTTTGCAGCTCCTCGTTAATGGACTGCAATTCTTCATTGGTGGATTCCAGCTCCTCGTTCGAGGTTTCCAGCTCTTCGATGGTGGCCTGCAGGTTTTCCCTGGTGTAGTGGAGCTCTTCCTCGAGACTCTTGACCTGATCGCTCTTCTCCTGCCCGGACGCCTCATGCTTGCCGGTTTTGCCGCCATTGTCGGGAGAAACTTCTTCAAACATGATTAGCGACATGCCCCGATAGCCTGCCTGTGAAACGGGCAACGGCTTGACGGTGAGATTGACCGTGACACTGCCGCCGTTCTCCATGACCCGCAGACCCTTGACATGGCTTTGCTGCCGGTCGGTGCTGACCAGGCGGAGGGCCTTGCTCAGCTCGGTTTTAAGGCCGGGCTTTGCCATCTCCAGGAGATTGTTGCTGACCTCGCCCTCGGCCAGCTCCAGGAAACGGCCGGTGCGGCCATGGATGTAAACGATGTCGGCGGCATCGTCAACCACGACAGAGACCGGCATATTGCCTTGGGATATAATCGCTTTCAGTATCTGCATTGTGTCTACATCCCTGGGTGGATTGACTGTTTCCGGGCGAGTCTTTTCCCGGGCTTCAAGGGGCAGGCCGGCTTTGGCGAAGTCCGGAAGCTGCCGGGGCGATTGTTGATCGGATAACCGTTTGAAAATCTTCAATTTTCTATCCAGCGGTCTGAAAAGATCGGTGAACTGGCCGATGTTTTCAGAAGAGCCGAGGAAGAGGATGCCCTCCGGCTTCAAGCTGTAATGGAAGAGGGGGATTATTTTTTTCTGGAGGGGCGGGGCGAAGTAGATCAGAACGTTTCGGCAGGAGAGGAGATCGAGTTTGGTGAAAGGCGGGTCCTTGATCATGTTTTGCGGAGCAAAGACCACCATGGCGCGGATGTTTTTATTGATCTGGTAGTGGTTTTTATGGCTGGTAAAGAACTTCTTCAGCCGCTCGGCGCTTACATCGGCGGCGATTGATTCGGGGTAGCGGCCGCTTCGGGCCTTGGCGATCGCGTCCTCGTCAAGATCGGTACCGAAAATATTTACCTTGAAATCG
>JAWOIQ010000147.1:0-9540 GCA_046484585.1 Desulfurivibrionaceae bacterium | reverse complement strand
GATCGATCAACACCCTGGGATCACCAAACCGGGTGCGGCGCTTGTCGATTGTAGCGCTTGATTTTTTGCGGCGCACCCGGTTTGGTGATCCCAGGGTGTTGATCGATCGATTTTCGGTCAGCCTATTGACATTCGATCGCGGCTCTTATTAGAGTTGGTTTCAAAACCCTGGATTTCAAAACCCCGGATCGCGGAGAAGCGCAAGGCGTGGGCCGACGAAAAAGCGCAGCGCGCAGAGGAGCGTGCGAGTCTCTTGAAGAGGTCTGCAACCCGGATATCCGGCTTTGGATAGTGTTTTGAAATCACTTCCAGATACCCCCTGGCAGTGGTGCGGCGCCGCCGCGACAATCGCCGCGCGGCAATCCGGCCCGCTTCGTTTTCGCTTCCTCAAAAAGTGATGGGTGATCCGTATGGGAAAATTGGCCAAAGGTCTGGTCGTCATTCTTATCGTCGCCGCGCTCTGCGTTCTGGTTTTCGTCAATGTCGTGAAGTGGAACAAACAGAGCATTCAAAAGGCCGTGTCTGTCGAACAGGAGAGCTGGCAGGTGAAATTATCCACGAAGCCGTCACGGATTCAGGATGAACTAAAGCTGCTCGGAGTGGTACAGCTCTCCAGCTGGGGTCTGTTGGCCCTTATGGTGGCAGCCGGTTGGCTCGGCCTAGGGGCTCCGGCAGGAAAGTCCTTGTTAGTCGGCGGCCTCCTTGCCAATGGGAGCTTCTGGCTCTTGAAAAGAGACTTGCTCGGACTGCTTCGGGGGGAACTGACCGCGGTCAAAAGCAGGTTTTTCATTAAATATTATAGCCGCTTATCTCTGATGGCGGTCCTGCTGTTTTTGATTATCAGATACGGCGCCTTACCGATCCCGGGCCTGCTGATCGGCCTTTCCACCGTTTTTGTCAGTATCACGGCGGTGGCGATCCTCGGCGTCCGCAAAGAGTTAAATATCAAGGAGGCATCATAAAAAAGATGGAACATCCGATATTATTCATTTCAGTTTTACTTGAGGCCCTGCACCTGCCGGTGCCCCACGGCCTGGTTGGGGATTCACTTCTGGCCAAACTGGTCTCCCCCCACATGACCTACACCTGGTTGGTGATGGCCTTTCTGATCATCATGCCCAAACTGACCATCGGTAAGGTCGAGATGGTCCCCGGCAAGGCCCAGAATTTCTGGGAAGCGGTGATCAGCGGCATGGAGGGTTTCATGGCCGAGAATATGGGCAAGGAGGGCGCCCGGATGATGTTTCCGATGCTGGCCACCTTCGCCTTTTATATTCTGGTGGCCAACATGATCGGACTGATGCCCGGCTTCATGTCTCCTACCTCGAATCTCAATATCACCCTGGGGTGCACCCTGATCGTTTTCTTTACGACACATATCCTCGGCTTCAAGTTTCATGGTCTCAACTACTACAAGCATTTCCTGGGACCGGTCTGGTGGTTGACCCCCCTGATCGCCCCGATCGAGATCATCAGCCATCTGGCCCGAATTCTCTCTCTGTCCATTCGACTCTTCGGTAACATTATGGCCAAGGAGACCCTGCTCGGCATTCTCTTCATCCTGGCCGGCGCCTATTTCGCGCCGCTGCCGATTCTTGTGCTGGGGGTCTTCGTCTCCATCGTCCAGGCCCTGGTTTTCGTGCTCCTGTCGATTCTGTACTTCTCTGCTTCGATGGAACACGCCCATTAAATTCGATTGTAAAGTTCTTGTAAGAAAGAAGGCCAAACATAAACTTAAGTTAAGGAGATCTCTGTCATGAAAAAATTAGTCGTAAGTGCACTCACGGTGATGACGGTACTGGCTGTAAGTTCCGTAGCCATGGCTGCCAATGGCGAAGCCGCCATCGGCACCGATGCCAATCTCGCCCTGATCTGTCTGGCAGCCGCCTTGTCCGTCGGCGTTGCCGCCCTCGGTTGCGGCATCGGTATGGGTACCGGTATCGGCGGCGCCTGTTCCGGTATCGCCCGTAATCCGGAAGCTTCCGGAAAGATCACCGTTACCATGATCATCGGTTTGGCTCTGATCGAGTCCCTGACCATTTATGGTCTGGTTATCTCTTTGATCCTGCTGTTCGCCAACCCGCTGCTTGGCTAAAACCGGATTCATAGTTTTTGTTTTTTAGGCCGCAGGGGCAAACCCTGCGGCCTTTTTATATTCCTTAATCCGTGACGGCTTGGTGGGGGATTTCGTTTTATTACCCACAAGGCATAAGTTTTCGTACGAGCAGACAAGCTGCTCAACTCAGCTTTATTCGTTTGTTGTTGCGTAAAATAATCGTTTATTTACCGGGTCGCCTCGATTCACCCCCCGCACGGCGGGACGCCCGATAACGGCAACCTCTGCGCCCCGCAGGAAGTGCTCTTGGCGTGCCGCGTTGGCAACTCATCGATATACCATTAGTATCATCAACATTGATTGCCGCCTTGCATCTGCATCGTTCTCGAACGGATTCAGGTTAATGATGACCTTCCCAAAAAGTCCGTTTTGTCCGTTTCTTGCTATCAGGCCCCCGGCCAGAGCCCCGCTTCTTGGGAATAACTGTTTATTGCTTTACAACGGCTTCCAGGCGGGTAAAATCCATTTTCTATGGCTGAAGAAACAATCATAAGCCCCCGAAGAGAGAAGGGTGAGCCGCTGTTGCCCGCCATCGGTCTGTTCTGCGTAAATCCTGGCGATGCGCGATATCTTGGTGGCCGGGCCGAAAAAATGGGCGCCAGCCGCTATTTTCTGTTCAACAGCACTCTTCAGGTTATTTCCGGGAATTCAGGCTCGGAGGGGGTTTTCGTGGCCGGTCCGGCGGTCGGCGCGCCCATGGCGGTAATGACCCTGGAGAAGCTCGTTGCCCTTGGCGCCAGGAAGGTTATCGTTTACGGATGGTGCGGCTCGTTGAATCCGGCCCTGCGTACGGGCGATCTTCTCCTGCCCACCTGGGGATTTTCCGAGGAAGGCACCTCCAGCCACTACCCCATTCAAGGAAAAGCCGCCAGCAGTGAATCCCTGCGCGGCGAGCTAAACCGTTATTTGTGCTCCGAGGGTCTTGCCAGCCAGGAAGGCCCTATATGGACCACTGACGCGCCTTATCGGGAAACGCGGGCTAAGGTGGTCAGCTATGCCGCAAAATCGATTCTCGGGGTGGATATGGAGTTTAGCGCCCTGGCTACAGTGGCAAGCTATCGGCGGATCGATTTGGCGGCACTCTTTCTGGTCTCCGATGAACTCTGGCACAAGAGCTGGCAGGCGGGCTTTAAAGGTAAAACGTTTTCAGCCAAAAACCGGCGGATTCTCGCCGCTTTGCTGGATAAGACAATAGTTAAAGGCGGCGATGATCATGGTCAATAAAGTATTTATTCAAAGTCTGGGCTGTCCCAAGAACCTGGTGGATTCCGAGGTGATGAGCGGCTGTCTCCGGGAAGCGGGATATCTGCTGGTCGAGGATCCGGCCCAGGCCGATGTTCTGGTGGTTAATACCTGCGGGTTCATCCAGCCCGCCGTGGAAGAGGGCATCGAGGCAATCCTTGATCTGGCCCAGGCCAAAAAGGTTAAGCCGGCCACCAAGCTGCTCGTTACCGGTTGCATGGTTCAGCGTTACGGCGCCAAACTGCGCCGGGAGCTGCCGGAGGTCGATCTCTTTCTGGGGGTCGACCAGATCGAAACTGTGGTGGCCGCCCTGGAAAAGCTCACCGCCTCGAAAGCTGTCAGTCTCGATCTGACCGAGCCCGACTATCTGATGAGCTCTGCTTCGCCGCGGCTTATTTCAACCCCGCCGTTCCGGGCTTACCTCAAGGCGACCGAGGGCTGCTCTAATCGTTGTTCATACTGTCTGATTCCCAGTCTGCGCGGCCCCTTGCGCAGCCGACCCCTCGATGATCTGATCAAAGAGGCCCTGCGGCTCGAACAGGGCGGAGTCAAGGAGTTGACCCTGATCGCCCAGGATCTCACCGCTTACGGGCGCGATCTCGGTGCGGACCGGGAGGGGCTGGCCGATCTGCTTACGGCGCTCCTGGATAAGACCGAAATCCCCTGGCTCAGGATGCTCTATCTTTATCCGATGCGTCTGGATCGGGCAATTCTTGAGCTGGTTGCGGCCAACGAGCGGATCCTGCCCTATTTCGATATTCCTTTGCAGCATATCAGCAATCGGATCCTCAAGGCGATGAACCGGCCCTATGATCGCAAGAGCGTCGAGAGGCTGCTGGCTTCGATCAGAGCTCAGCTGCCCCACGCGGCGATCCGCACAACCTTCATGGTCGGTTTCCCTGGGGAGAGCGAGGGGGATGTTGAGGAGCTGGCCGAATTCATCGCGGAGCAGAGGTTGAATCACGTTGGGATCTTTACTTATTGCAACGAAGAGGGATGCGAAGCCGCAAAACTTCCGGAACAGTGCGGGGAAGAGGTCAAGGAGGCGCGGAAGGAACGCCTGATGGCCTTACAGGCCGAGATCTCCCTGGAGCTTAACCGGGGGCTGGTGGGTACCATCCAGCCCGTTCTCATGGAAGGGGTGAGCCGGGAAAGCGATCTGCTTCTGGAGGGACGCACTCGTTTCCAGGCCCCGGAGATTGACGGCTGCGTTTACATCACTGCCGGAAACAGCAGGCCCGGTGAGCTGGTTGAGGTGGAAATCACCGAGGCCCATCCCTATGATCTGGTTGGAGAGATTGTCGAGACTTGGTAACCGTTCAGCAGCACCGCATCTTCGGACGATCGGCCTGGCTTTTATGTACACGAGGTACGCGGCGCCGGTCCGCTTGTCCAAATCTGCACCACTGCTGAACGGTTACAATCCGGCGGTTTTGGGTACTTTGGCGACCGCCCCAGGTGAACGGTTACGGGACTTGAAGCCGCACCGGAATAAGGCGCAGCCCCGGAAGGCTTACTTCTTGGCGAGGTCCTGGGAAGCGGCGGCTGCTTCCTCGTTGATCTTTTCCTTTAAATCCTTGCCGACTTTGAAGAAGGGCAGCTTTTTGGGAGGTACTTTGATGCTGACCCCGGTTTTAGGATTGCGGCCGGTATAGGCGTCGTATTCCTTGACCACGAAACTTCCGAAGCCGCGGATTTCGATATTTTCGCCGCCGGCCAGCGCGTCAACCAGGGTCTCGAGAATAGTATCGGTTATGGGGCTGGCCTCGCGGACCGGGATGTTCACGTCCTGGGCCAAAGCTTCGATCAGCTGCGACTTGTTCATTTTCCCCTACCTTTTTACCCTGTGAATTTTTTAAAAATCTGCATCATTGGCTAAGAGACGTGGATGGCAACACTATGCCGCCACGCATCTTGGCTTTGAACGTTTTAGGATGCGCCCAGGTCCAGTGATATTGCTCAAGGGAACTTCGTAAGTAACTGAAAAAATTTAAAATCTATCAAGAAGAAATTTTATTCAAAAACAACAGATATACTGTAACTATTCGAATGTAAAGACTTTTTTATTTAAATATCTTTTTCAGGTCGGCGGCGCTTAATTTTCGGAATTTCCCCACCGGCAGCTCAGCCAAAAACAGCTTTCCATAGGCGATGCGCCGCAGCTCCCGGACCGGGTGGCCGATGGCGGCGAACATCAGGCGAACCTGGCGCTTTCTTCCCTCATGTATTACCACCTCAATAGTCGTAGCAGCGGAATTTTTTTTAAGAATGCGAAGTTTAGCCGGCCAGGTTTTCCTTCCTTCGAGGACTATGCCGCCGGCCAGTTCGGCAAGCTTTTGGCGGGAAGGCTGACCCACGACGGTCGCCTCGTAGGTTCTCTTGATCTCATTACTGGGATGAAGAATCCGCTGGGTTAAATCGCCGTCGTTGGTCAGCAGCAAGGCGCCTTCGGTATCGATATCGAGCCGGCCCACCGGAAAGACCCGCTCCTTAACCCCTTTCAGCAGCGAGGTGACGATCGGCCTTCCCTGGGGATCGTTCATGGTGGTCACGTAACCGCGGGGCTTGTTGAGGAGGTAGTAGGCCGGTTCCGGTCGGCTCAGCGGTTTGTCGTCAAAGTGGATCGTCTGCCGATTCGGGTCGACTTTGGTGCCAAGCTCGGTAACGACCCGGCCGCCGACCTTGACCCTGCCTGCCAAAATTAAGCGCTCGGCCTGGCGGCGGGAACAAATGCCGGCGGCGGCCAGGATTTTTTGCAGTCGTTCTTCCATATAGGTTTATTCGCTATAAAATCTATTGATTTTTTTTAAAGAGACTCTAATCAGGGGATCCAGCGGGCCGGCAGGATCCGGCCGATCTTTTCGTCTACTTTGGTTCGAGTTGATTCGTCGACCTCAAGTATCCGGGGATACCAGGGCTTCATCCGGCAATCAAAGACGATGGGCGGGGTCAGGCCGGGGTGGAAACGGGTAAGGGTGGTGGCGGCCGCATGGATATCGGCGGCCGGTTCGAACCTGGTAAAGAAAGACCAGAGAAACTCCTGGAGGCTTTCGGTCGCGGCCCGGGTGTCGTCGACCAGCAAGACCACGGGCCAATCGGCCAGGGGTTCATGGGCGGCGATTTTTTTGGGAAGATCCGGGTCAAGCTGATAACCGCTGCCCTGAACCACCAGGGTGCCGGGCAGATAGACATGGGGGTTCGAGCAGCCCGGGATAAGCTGGCCGCTAAAATCGCGGGGCAGTGTTCGTCTGGGCTGCTCGCCGAGGCCCATCAGCATAGCCTTCGAACCCTTGTTTACCGAGGGGCCGGTGTAATCCAGGGTGTCCTGGGAAACATTGGCGAAGACGAAAAGATCCCCTTGCCAGTCAACCCGTTCCAGGACATGGACCCAGAGCTTCTTGAAATCGCTGACGTCGATGTCGCCGTCGGTAAGGATTAAAAATTTACTGAGGGAAAGCTGCCCTTCCCCGAGAATCCGCAAACCGCTGGCAAAGGCCTCCCGGGGATAGCGGTTGGTCACCCTGGCCGCGGCCAGGCAGTGAAAACCGGTTTCGCCGTAAGTTTTTAACTGCTTGACCCCGCTCATCACCAGGGGGAAAAGGGGTGAGAGCAGGTCCTGGAGAAAATCGCCTATATAGAAATCCTCCTGCCGGGGCCGGCCGACCACGGTGGCGGGATAGATCGCGTCGCGGCGATGATAGAGACGTTCGACATGGAAAACCGGATAGTCGTGTTTGAGGGAATTGTAGCCGTAATGGTCGCCAAAGGGCCCTTCCGGGCGGCGCTTATGGGGAGGGACATAGCCCTTGGCGACAAACTCGGCAAAGGCGGGAAGTTGGTGGCCACCCAGGGGATCCTTGGCCAGAGGGAATTTGCCGCCCATCAGCAGTGAGGCGATCATCAGTTCCGGGATGTTTTCGGGCAGGGGGGCGATGGCCGCCAGCATCAGGGCCGGCGGTCCGCCGATAAACAGGGAGAGGGGCAGGTTTTCGCCTCTTTGTTCCGCTTCGTGGTAGTGAAAGCCGCCGCCCTTGTGAATCTGCCAGTGGATGCCGGTGGTGGCGTCGTCATATCGCTGAATCCGGTACATGCCGAGATTGTGACCCCGGCCGCCGGGGTGCTCGGTGTAGACCAGGGGCAGGGTGACGAAGGGGCCGCCGTCGGTTTGCCATGAGGTAAGCATCGGCAACTCGCCGAGGCGCGGCGGGATCATGCACTCTTCAAGAATCGGGGCCTTTCTTACGGTTGTGGTGCCGATTTTCGCGGTCTGGGCCAGAATACCTTTCATCGACCAGAGCTTTTTCAAGGTAGGGGTTAATTCCTCCGCTGCCTTGACCAGGTCCGCAACATAGTCGAGGGGGCGGCGCCCGAAGGCCAGTTCCAGTCGGCGGCTTGAGCCGAAAAGATTGGTTACCACCGGAAAGCGGCTGCCCTTGACGTTGGTAAAGAGAAGGGCAGGGCCGCCCATGCTGATGACGCGGCGATGAATTTCGGCGATCTCCAGATAGGGATCAACCTCGGCATCGATTTCAATGAGCTCGCCGTTCTTGCGCAGAATGGCGATAAAGTCGCGAAGGTCCTTGATCACTTTGTTTTCCCCTGGGGCTTACTCGTTTCGAGCCTTAAAATCAAAAGGCATTATGGTTTGAAATGACTTAAAAATGCTGGTTTTGGCTGTCCGTAAATGGATGTTTTTTGTTTGGCCAAGAAGCTGAGACAGAGCAAAAAGGCGACTTCGGGACGGCGCTAGTCCGCATCGCCCAGAAAGAGGCGGTGATACTCTTTTTTACTCAGATGCTTTTTCATTAACCCCGTAAAAAGATCGACGAGCTCCTCGATTTCATGGTCTTCGAGACGGCAAATCAGGGTTTCCAGGAGAGGCTGACTGGCGATCCGTTCCAAAAAAACGGTCAGCGAAGTTTCATCGGTGGAGCGGTCAAAGCCGAAGACCATGTCGGCTGTCGGCCCGGAGACCGCCTTCGAATTTTTCTGTTCCGTCATAGCCTGCCTTTCCGAATGTAAGGGTATTTATTTAGTCGGGAATCGCTAGTCTGAATTGGGGCGCAAGAGAAAGGCTAGGTCAGCCGCCAGAGGAGTTTGCGGGTGCGGGGACCGTCGAACTCGCAAAAATAGAGCTTCTGCCAGGTTCCCAGCCTCAAACGCCCCTTTTCGACAATAACCGTAAGCGAACTGCCCATCAGCGATGCCATGATATGGGCCGGGGAGTTGCCTTCCAGATGTTTGTATGGATAGTCCATGGGAACAATCTGCTTAAAAACGGCCAGGATATCGGCCCGGACCGCCGGGTCCGCCCCTTCGTTAATGGTCAGTCCCGCGGTGGTATGGGGATTGAAGACGAAACATAGGCCGTCGCTCTTGCCGGAAGCGGCGAGCGCTTCCCTGATCCGGTCGGTAATGTCGATAAACTCCATCCGCTTCGAAGTCGAAACGGAAATCTCGCCGCCGGTCATGGCTTCACTCTCAAATTAAAAAAGGGTTAAGTTTCTTTGATTGCCTTCAAATTATATCTTGATCCGGATATCTGTCAACTCAATGGCAAAATTAAAAAAAAGTGGCGATATTGTGAAGATACGATGGATATGCTAAGAAGATGCCTTCACTAATCGGTTCGGCAGCTCAGATACTTAAAGATCTTTTGAAAACCCCATGAAATATTTTCCGATAAATCTCGATATCAACGAGCGGCGCTGCGTGGTGATCGGCGGAGGCAAGGTGGCCGCGCGCAAGGTGGCCGCCCTGCTGGCCTGCGGCGGCAGGATCCGGCTGATCAGCCCGGAGCTTGACGACGAACTGCGGCAGTTGGCCCAAACCGGGCGAATTGAATGGCGGCAGCGCCCTTATCGGCAAGGCGATCTGGCCGAAGCCTTTCTGGTGATCGCCGCCACCGACGAGGAACGGGTCCAGGCCGAGGTTTTCCGCGAGGCCGAAAAAAACAATCAGCTTATCAATGTGGCCGATGTGCCGCCCCGCTGCAACTTCATCCTGCCGGCCGTGGTTCGGCGCAACGATTTGACCATCGCGGTCTCGACGGCCGGCGCCAGTCCCGCCCTGGCCCGTAAGCTCAGGCACCGGGTTGAAGAGCTGATTGGCCCGGAATACGGCGTCCTGACGGAAATCATGGGGCTGTTGCGGCCGGAAGTCCTCAAGCAAGGGCGATCCCA
>JAWOIQ010000088.1:0-7178 GCA_046484585.1 Desulfurivibrionaceae bacterium | reverse complement strand
CTGAAGTCATGGAAGGGCTTGGGATTGAGGTGCCGGAAAGGACTCTGCCGTCTGTTTATCTGGGCGGACCCATGGAAATGGAAGCGGGCTTCTTTCTGTTCAGCAGCGATTTTGAATGTTGCAATTATCTGGAGGTCACTGAAAATCTGAGATTGACAAGCGATGTTGAAATTCTCAAGGCGATCTCCGGGGGGCGGCAGCCGGAGCGCTATATTTTTGCCCTCGGCTATGCCGGCTGGGGGCCGGGCCAGCTCGAAAATGAGTTGGCTGATGACGGCTGGCTGGCCTTGCCGGGCGACGAGGATGTGATTTTTAATACCCCTGATCACAGGAAGTGGGAAGAGGCGGCCCGGCGGCTCGGGATCGATATCGCCACATTCGGCAACGTGGTCGGCTCGGCTTGAACTGGTTTTGCGCCGGTTGTCCGGCCATGTCACGAAAAGCTGAGCTGTGCTCGCTCGCTCTTTTTTTTTGTGGCGGGGCGGGACGACTTTGGTGGAAAAAGGTTTGTGGCAGGTCGCATAATCATTTATATAAATTGGTTAATTCGCAAAAAGTCACCGGACTTGAGCCGTTTCCGAATGAACGGTTTTCCGATAGTTATTGAGGAGCAAGAGTTGGAAAAAGAAATATTCAGTTGCAGGATGTGCGGCCATTGTTGTCATGGGGAGACCACGGTATCCCTTAATGAAGACGATTTGGCAAGAATGGTCGAATACCTGGGGCTGCCGACCGCCGAGGTTGTCGAAAAATATCTGCGGGTGACCGGCAAAGTCATCCAGATGAAGATAGTCGACGGGCACTGCATATTCTATCGGGAGGGCTGCCTGATCCATCCCGGCAGGCCCTGGCGCTGTGGCCAGTGGCCTCTCCATCCAAGTATTATGGGGGACGAGACTAATCTTTCCGCCATCCGCGACTCCTGTCCCGGGATTGACCAGAGCCTGGCTTACGATGATTTTTGCCGTAATCTGGCCCGGCGGCTCGCTGCCGAAAAAAAGTAAACATCTTCGGACGGTAGAATGCGGATCGAGTTCCTGTTTCCGGGCAAGACCAAAAATGATTATCTGGCCGCCGGCATAGAAGACTTTTGTGGAAGACTCAAACGCCATGCCGAGATTGAGGTGCGGATCTTAAAAGAGGTCAAGCCGGCCGCTAAGCCCGATTCGATGATTAAACGGGAAGAGGGGGCGTTGCTGCTCGCTCGTCTTCAACCTAAAACCTTCCTGATCGTCCTTGATCCGGGCGGCCGCGACTACAGTTCCGAAAAACTGGCGGCTTGTCTTGGACAGTGGCGCGACCGCGGTGTCAATCATCTAACTATTGTGGTTGGGGGAGCATTGGGGCTTGGGGAACAGGTTCTGGCCCGGGCCGATCTGGTTCTTTCGCTGTCGAAGATGACATTTACCCATGAAATGGCCCGTCTGCTCATTGTTGAGCAGCTTTATCGGGCTTTTAATATCCTGACCGGCACTGGCTATCACAAATGATGGCGTCGCAAAAAGTCGCCAGCTCCCGCGTTGCTGCAAATTGTCTCTTCCTTGCAGCGTAATGAAGTACGTTTCATTTCTCGAAATTCGCGCGCCTTGGATTTGACGATTTTCACCCCGCAAGGGGTTGGCATGCGACGCCATCATGAATAAAGGATTCAGAGTGTCACACGGGCTCTACCGCGGAAACTTCCGGAACTTCGTTTTTTAAAAAATTTTCGATGCTCCTGGTTGTGGCATCGGACATCCGGCAGTCGCGACACGCCCCGGTTAATTGCACTTTCACCACCCCTTTCTCGGTCACATCGATCAAAACCACGTCTCCGCCGTCTTTCCGCAGAGTCGGCCTGATCCTGCTCAGGGCTTCTTCAACCTTAGCTCGCATAATCAAGATTTCCCCCTGATCAACCCACAGCCCATTGTCCAGCCGGCTTTTTACAGCCACGCCCGGGCTGATTCGTCAAATTTGCGTGCGGGTCAACTTGTTTATCAACCCGCGTGTCCTAGTGCTGGTTTACCTTAAAATTCCTGAATTAGATCTCGGCGGTCTGAAGCCGCGTTTATGGAGATCATGTGCTTATCCCGACTTCAACCAGGAGGCGGCGGGCGGCATCGAAGAGCTCCTCTTTGGCCTCCGGCGTTCTGGCTTCGACATAAAAGCGGACTTTCGGTTCGGTGCCCGATGGCCTGATCATCAGCCAGCTTCCGTCTTCCATGATCATTTTGTAGCCGTCGATATCGATAACTTCGCTGACCGTAAGTTCCCGGTTGCCCACCAGGATACTCGAACCTTTTCGGTATTTTTCGAGTCTGGCCAGGGCGTTTTGCAACTCCGCGCCCTGGATGTCCACCTCGATGGCGGCCCGCTCCGGATAAAAAGCCCCGAATTTTTCCTCGAGCTTTTTGATGTAGACGCTTAAGGGGATGTTCAGGGAGATGGTCATGTCCAGGGCGAGCAACAGGCCGATGTAAGCGTCCTTTTCCGGAGTGTGGCCGATGATCGAGATACCGTCCGATTCCTCGAAAAAAACGAGGGCGCGGTCAATGACCGGTTTGAACTCCTTGAAGCCCACCCGGCTTTCAAATATCTCCTCGCCGAGCCCCCGGGCGATGGCGTTGGCGAAATTACTGGTCGCGACACTTTTTGCCACCATGCCGGCAAGTTTTTTATGTTCGTGCAGGTAGTGATAAGCGGCCGCTCCGAACTTGTTCATTTCGATATCTTCAAGTCCGTCGGTGAATCTGATCCGGTCGGCGTCGGGATCGATCACCATCCCCAGTTTTAAAGGCTCACTCCTTTCGGCCAGAGCCTGGCGGACAAGATTCATGTTGGCGGGAGAAGGCTCGGGCGCAATGCCGCCGAAGGTCTGGTCGATATTGTCGCGAATCGTGATGAGCCGCCCACTTTCATGATCCTTAAAAAGCGGGCCGATGTGAATCCGGCTGGCGCCGTGGACCGAATCTATGGCGATGGCCACGGAATCATTCTTGAAAAAATCATCAATGATCCGGTCGTAATCCAGCTTATGGCTGCTTGCGCCTTTGCGGACGAAATTCTGCCAGCTGGCCAGGGCATCCACCTCCTGGACCAATTCTGGACGTGGCGCGCCGCTCGGCATCCGGTCATCTTCGATGATTCTTCCGGCATTGGCGGTGATTCGGTCGGTGATCACTTTGGCGGCGGGACCCCCATCGGCGGCGTTGAATTTAAAACCGCCGTATTCCAAGGGGTTGTGACTCGGGGTGAGGTTGATTGAAAATGCCGCGTTGAGTTCAAGTAAGGCGGCGGAGAGTACCCCGGTCGACGACTCTCCGGCGTAATGGACGCGGAATCCGGCGCCGGAAAGGACTTCGGCCACGCAGCCGGCCAGCAGTTCTCCTCCGAAACGGTTGTCGAAGCCGATTATGCCGCCTCTTTTCCGCGCATCCTGCCTGGATTTAACTCCGAGAGCCTGCCGCAATTCGGCCGGGGCGCTGTCGTCGTAAAGTTCGCAGATTGCCATGGTCACCTGGACCACCGACTTGACGAAAAGATCCTTGCCGAGCAGACCCCGCCAGCCGGAAGTGCCGAACTTGACCGCGGTGATGGGTTTGTCTTCATTGGTGCGGATCTCATCGTCGAGCAGGCTGTATGCTTTATCGATGGCTTCCTGCCAGAGCTGGTAATCGTCGTCGGTGGAGCTGCTGTTGCGACTCAGGACAAGCTTTCTGAGCAGAGTGAAGTAGTCGCTGTCCCGGTGATTATCGGCAATGACGAATTCTGAAAAAAGCGATTCTATTGAATTTTTTGGTTCGGACATAGGCTATTCTCCGGTTAACCTGTTCTGGAAACTTTTCGTAAGGAAGCGCCTGGAAATGCCTTCAGTCTGCAAATCATATAACAGGTTGCGGTTAATTTAAATTGTTTTTTTGGACGATGTCTTTAGAAAGCACTCGTAAAAGCTTGATGGCGTCGCAAAAACTCCGATATAATGGGTCGTGGCTAATTTTTGCTCCTTCGGCATAACGCATGGATGGTCTCAGTGAGGGGCCACTTCCTGCGGGGCGTACCCCAAGGGCACTTCCTGCGGGGCGCACCCCAAGGGCACTTCCTGCGGGGCGTATATAGGACTTTTTGCTGAGCCATCCCCCATGACTTTTTGCGAAGTTGTCAAAGCTTGATGGCGTCGCAAAAAATCGCGAACTCCTGCGTTGCCGCAAATTGTCTCTTCATTGCAGCGTACAAAAGTATGTTTCATTCCTCGAAATTCGCGCGTCCCGGGATCTTAGGATTTTCACCCCGCAAGGGAGTATCGTATGCCTAACCATCACATTTTTGACTTTTTGTGAGTTTGTCAAGTTTCGGTTGACCCTGTTCGTAAGATTAGCTATAAAAGGTTGCAGTCAAAGGATTGAATATTCATTCAATTAAATAATCATTTTTATAAAATCAAGATATCATACACAATTTGAGCAGGAGTAAAAAAATGGCAAAGCATGACGAAGAGTTGATCCTCTGGTTTGATGACATCGGCATAGACGATGTCCACCTTGTTGGCGGCAAGAACGCATCCCTTGGAGAAATGTATCGCAATCTCACTTCCAAGGGGGTGGCCGTGCCCCACGGCTTTGCCATTACCGCTTATGCCTACAAGCACCTTTTAAAGGATGCCGGGATCGCCGACAAGATCAGGGAGGCCCTGGACGGTCTCGATACCCATGATCTGCGAAACCTGCAGGCCCGCGGCGAAAAGGCCCGGGATATCATCCGGAACGCCGAGTTTCCCGATGATCTGCGCCGGGCCATCATCGAAGCATACCAGAAGATGGAGGAAGAATACGGCGAGAACCACAGTGTGGCGGTCAGATCGTCGGCCACCGCCGAGGATCTGCCCGATGCTTCCTTTGCCGGCCAGCAGGAAACCTTTCTCAACATCCGCGGCCATGATGCCCTGATCGAAAACTGTAAAAAATGCTTTGCCTCCCTTTTCACCAATCGTGCCATTTCCTACCGCCACGACAAGGGTTTCGGCCAGTTTGACGTCTACCTGTCGATCACCGTTCAGAAAATGGCCAGGAGCGACTCGGCCTCATCCGGGGTTATATTCTCCATCGATACGGAATCGGGTTTCAAGGACGCTGTTTTTCTGACCGGAGCCTGGGGCCTTGGCGAGAATGTGGTTCAGGGCGCGGTCAATCCCGACGAGTATTACGTCTTCAAACCGACCCTGAAGGAGGGCAAAAGGCCGATAGTCTCCAAGAAGACCGGGTCCAAAGAGATCAAGATGATCTACGATGATGATCCCAATACAAAAGAGCCGGTCAAGAACATCCCGACTACGCCGGAAGAGCAGGCCGCCTATGTCTTGAGCGATGACGAGATCCTGAAGCTTGCCGAATGGGCCTGCATCATCGAAGACCATTACGGCAAGGCCATGGATATAGAGTGGGCCAAGGACGGGGACGGCGATAAGGTCGGCACCGGCGAGCTGTTCATCGTCCAGGCCCGTCCGGAGACGGTTCACTCGCAGGTCGTTGCCGGCAGCATGGAAACCTACAGGCTCAAAGAAAAAAGCGACAAGATAATTGTCGAAGGGCTGGCCGTCGGCGCCAAGATCGGCCAGGGTACCGCCCGGGTCATTGACAATGTCTCCGAGATACATGATTTCAAAGCCGGGGAAGTGCTGGTTACCGACATGACCGATCCCGACTGGGAGCCGATCATGAAGATCGCCTCGGCCATTGTTACCAACCGGGGCGGCAGGACCTGTCATGCGGCGATTATTTCCCGTGAACTTGGGATCCCCTGCGTGATCGGGACCGGCACCGGTTCCAAGGACATCCAGAAGGGCCAGGAGATCACCGTATCTTCCGCCGAGGGTGAGACCGGTTATGTCTATGAAGGTCTCCTCGATTTTGTAATCGATAAGGTGGATCTCGGTGACATGCCGAAAACCAAGACCAAGATCATGATGAATCTGGCCATTCCGGAGAAAGCCTTTACCGAATGCCAGATTCCCAATGACGGGGTGGGGCTGGCCCGCGAGGAATTTATCATCAATTCCCATATCGGTATCCATCCCCTGGCCCTCTATAACTACGAAGAGCTGAAGAACTCCGATGATCCCGATAAGCGGGAAGTTGTCAGGAAGATCGACGCCAAGACCGGAGCCTATACCGATAAAAAACAGTTCTTCATCGACAAGGTCGCCGAGGGAGTCGGGCGGATCGCCGCCGGCTTCTATCCAAAAGACGTGATCGTGCGGCTCTCCGATTTCAAGAGTAACGAATATGCCAATCTGATCGGTGGGACATTTTACGAGCCTGATGAGGAAAATCCGATGATCGGCTGGCGCGGCGCTTCCCGCTACTACGATCCCAAATACCGGCCGGCTTTCGAACTCGAATGTCAAGGACTGTTGAAGGCCAGAAACGATATGGGCCTCACCAATATCAAGCTGATGGTGCCTTTCTGCCGGACTCCCGAGGAGGGCAAGAAGGTGATCGAAGTTCTGAGGGATTGCGGGCTGGTCCAGGGCGAAAACGGTCTGGAACTTTATGTTATGTGCGAGATTCCGAGTAACGTGATTTCCGCCGACGCCTTTGCCGATATCTTCGACGGTTTCTCCATCGGTTCCAATGATCTTACCCAGTTGACTTATGGCCTTGATCGCGATTCAGGCATTATTGCCGGGATCGCCGACGAGCGCGACCCGGCGGTCAAGGATATGATCCGCATGGTTATTGAAACCGCCAAGCGTCGTGGTAAAAAGATCGGTATCTGCGGTCAGGGTCCCTCCGATTTCCCCGAGTTCGCCACCTTCCTGGTCGAGCTGGGGATCGACTCCATGAGCCTTATCCCAGATACGGCCATCAAGACCCGCTTGGCGGTGGCCGAGAAGGAGAAGGAGATGGGCGTCAATCCTTGATTGGCAAAAGACGCATAAAGTAAAAAAAAGAGCGGGCCGGAAGGACCGCTCTTTTTTTTGTCAAAATTAAATCTCCTGAGTTAACTTATGCCCGTCCCTAGAAGAAAAGTTCAGGAGGATAATCAAGTCGAAAAGTTGACAAGTTCGCAAAAAAGTCTCGGGATGGCTCAACAATAAGCGATCTTCGCCCTTAGGAAAGCGCCCCTCTTAAGTGGGGATTGAGCAGAAACCATTGGTGCCAGGGGTGGGGTGTTTTGCGACTGAGGCTATGTAATGCCGA
>JAWOIQ010000060.1:0-22580 GCA_046484585.1 Desulfurivibrionaceae bacterium | reverse complement strand
GCCGAGGACCAGGGCGTAATTGGTAATGAAATGGTCGGCAATGTCCAGGATGTAAAGGCCGCCCCGGGTGGTAAAGATAATACTGCCCAGGAAACCGGCAAGGCAGATGCCGGTTGCCACCTTGCGTCGGGGCCAGTCGAATTTGTCGGTGAGCGAACAGGGGAGGGCCGCGACCAGGGAACCTCCGGAGGTAAGCCCAGCGATCCCCAGCATCGTAAAGAAGATAACGCCAAAAAGCACATTAAAACCGGGCAGGAGCGAGATCGCCTTCGGGTAAACCACGAAAGCGAGCTGTGGGCCGCCCTTGATGGCCTCAGCGAAGCCGACTCCCTGGCTCTGGGCCATGAAGCCGACGATGCCGAAAACGGCGAAACCGGCGATCAGGGAATAGAGGCAGTTCACCGAACAGGTAATGAAGGCGTTTTTTGCTATATCGGTCTTTTCGGGCAGGTAGCTGGCATAGGTGATCATGATGCCGAAACCGAGGGAGAGGGTGAAAAATATCTGGCCGAAGGCAGCGGCCCAGACGTTGCCGGCGGCGCCGCGCACCTCAGGGTCGGCGGCGAACAGATTGATCTTCTCCCAGTCGGCGTGGAGATACTGACCGAAGATTGCCTCGCTGGCGCCGTCCAGGGAGAGGGTCCAGCCCACCATAATAATGGTCAGCAGGAAAAGGACCGGCATGAAGATCATACTGGCTTTTTCGATGCCGTGATGGATCTCGCGGAAGCAGATGAACCAGCAGACCAGCCAGACCAGCATGGTGGCGAACAGGATGGGCAGCCGGATGCCGCCAAGGGTTGTGGCCGAATCGGAAAGTTGTAGGAAATCATTGAAGAAAAATGTCTGGGTATCCTGACCCCAGGCCAGGGTAAAGGAATGGATCAGATAATTGACGCACCAGCCGATAATTACCGAATAATAGAGCATGATGCCGAACATGGCCACCACCGGCATCCACCAGCCGAGCCATTCGAAACGGCGGTTGATCCGGACAAAGCTTAACGGCGAGGATCCTTTCTGGTGATGGCCGACGCCATACTCGAGAATCATGATGGGAATGCCGGCGACCAGCAGGGCCACCAGGTAAGGAACCAGGAAGGCGCCGCCGCCATGCTCATGGGCCATGTAACTGAAACGCCAGATATTGCCGAGGCCGATGGCTGAGCCGATCGAGGCCAGCAGAAAACCAAGATTTGTATTCCAGCTGCTTCTAGCTTGGGACATTGGTTCCTCCAGGATGGTCATTGCTCCTTGTAACGGATCTTTGTGGGGTAAAAGGATCAAGTTATCCGGTCAATCCGCACCGGCGAATTGGCGAAAAATGATCTTAGCATGACAATAATATTGTGCAACAAACTTTACCGGCGCAGGCTGCCGCCCTTTTTGATCGTCTGGGAACGGCATTGATTGAGCATAGTTTATGTTATTTACTAAAAATATGTTGTTCCTTCCGCTTTTTTTGCGTAATTTCAGAAATTCTCCGCGGGGGTAGTTTTGTTTTGGTGATTGAGCCCATACATGTGGTATGTCGAAGGATTTAAAATACGCCCCTACCCAGGCGATCGGATTGCATATCCCTTTGGGTGCTCTTTGCGACGCCATTAAATTTGACAAGTTCGCAAAAAGTCACAAATTCAGTCATTGCGAGCGCAGCGAAGCAATCCGGAAACATGTAGATAGTTGAAAATACTGGATTGCTTCGTCGCTTCGCTCCTCGCAATGACGTGGCAAATCAGTTTTTGCGACGCCATCAAATTTGGAGCCATAAATAAGATGTCAAGAATCAGAATAGGGGTTGTAGGAACCGGTTACCTCGGCAAATTTCATGCCCAAAAATATGCGGCCATGGAGGAAGTTGAGCTGGTCGGGGTTGCCGATCCGGACCAGGCGGTTGTGCAAGAGGTGGCCGCCGCCAACAAGACCAGACCTTTCACCGATTATCATGATCTCCTGCCCCTGGTTGACGCGGTCAGCATAGTCGCGCCGACCAGTCTCCATCACCGGATCGGTATGGACTGTCTGCATGGCGGTGTCGATATCATGATGGAAAAACCGATGACGACCACGGTCGAAGAGGCCGATGAACTCATTGACCTGGCCCGCGCTGAAAAACGGATCATCCAGGTCGGTCATCTCGAACAGTTCAATCCCGCCATCATGGCCATGGAAGAGCATCTGACCACGCCGATCTTTATCGAATCGCACCGGATCCACACCTTCAAGAACCGGGCCCTTGACGTGGATGTGGTTCTCGATCTGATGATTCATGACATCGACATCATTTTAAGTATCGTCAAGGCGCCTCTGCAAACCGTGCATACCGTCGGTCTGCCGGTGGTGACCGAGACCACCGATATTGCCAATGCCAGGCTGATCTTCGAAAACGGCTGTACCGCCAATGTTACGGTCAGCAGGATTTCCCTGGATAACATCAGGCGGTTGCGGATCTTTCAACCAAAGTCGTTCATCTCGGTTGATTACGGCAAGAAGGAGTTGACCGTGATCGGCCAGGAGGAGGGGTTTGACGAGGCAGGCCAGCCCCGGCGCACCTTCCATAATTCCTGTTATGTGGAGATCGACGCCCTGGAGATGGAGCTGCGCGATTTTGTCGCCAACGTCGGAAACCGGACCAGGCCGAAAATCGCCGGCGAGGAAGGGCGGCGGGCCTTGAAAGTCGCCACCGATATTATCGACCAGATCCGAGGCCATCTGGATAAACACCGGGAGCAGCTCGGGCTGTAAATCAGAAGCCAGGAGACAGGAACCAGAAGCCAGGTGTCAGAAGCCAGGAGTTAGAAGCCAGGAGTTAGAAGCCAGGAGTCAGGAGAAAAGTTTTCCATTGAGATCATATTTAATGAAGGTCGATAGCGCTTCCGGGTTTAAAGATCATGACTGAGAAAAAGGTGATGATTGTGACCGGCGAGGCTTCCGGCGATATGCATGGCGCCAATCTGATTAAGGCGATGAGAGCCATCCAGCCTGATTTGACCGTCTTCGGCATGGGCGGGGAGGCCTTGATCGGGCAAGGCATGGAACCATTATATGACGCGGCGAAGCTTTCCGTGGTAGGGCTTGCGGAGGTGTTCGGCCACTTGCGCGATATTGTCGCCGCCCAGCGCCTGCTCGGCCGAAAATTGCAAACGGAGCGTCCCGGTGTATTGATTCTTATCGATCTTCCCGACTTTAACCTGATGCTGGCCGCCAAGGCCAAAAAACTTTCGATTCCGGTCTTTTATTATGTGAGTCCCCAGGTATGGGCCTGGCGCGGCGGCCGGGTAAAAAAAATCAAGCGCCTGGTTGACCGGATGGCGGTGATCATGCCCTTCGAAAGGGATTTCTACCGGCGCCGCGGCATGGAAGTGGATTTCGTCGGGCATCCCCTTCTCGATGAAGTAAGGGTCGGCAAACCCCGGGAACAATTTCTGGCCGAACACGATATCCGCCCGGAAGGGCAGAGGATTGTCGGCATCCTGCCCGGCAGCCGCCGCCGGGAAGTATCGACCATGCTGCCTGTTTTTATTGAGGCGGGCCGCCTGCTGCGGGACAAACTGGGGCCGCTGACCTTTCTGCTGCCGGTGGCGCCGAGTCTTACCGAAGAGGATCTGGCCGGTTGCGGGCTTGAAGAGAGCGATCTCGATATCAGATTGGTCAGGGCCGAGCGCTACGATCTGATGGCCGCCTGTGACGCGGTGATGGCCGCTTCCGGTACCGTAACTCTGGAGTTGGCTATTCTTAATGTACCGATGGTTGTTTCCTACCGGGTTTCACCCCTGACCTATTTTCTAGGCCGGAGATTTATCAAAGTCGCTTACGCGTCGTTGATTAATCTGATTGCCGGGCGCGAGGTAGTTGTCGAATTGCTTCAGGAGGATGCCACCCCGGAAAAAATAAGCGCCGAGTTAGCGAGGCTGCTCGGCGACCATCGGGTCGCGGCAGTAATGAAGGAGGAGCTCGCCGGGGTTGTTGCCGGTCTCGGCAGTCCAGGCGCGTCCCGGCGTGCCGCCGAATTGGCTTTGGACCTGGCCTCTTGGGATTGATTGGTCCGGTTTAGCGGGCTTCTGCTGTGCAGATAACTTGTTGATATACCATCAATGACAATTCGCAAAAACTCGGGATTGCCATAATCTCATTTCGACCAACTGGATAAAACTTAATAGTTCGAACTGGTTAAAGCTGGTGAGCAGCTTGTCTGCTTTTATGCCCTTTAGGGTGCAAACTAAACTTATGTGCCGCGAAGCAAATCCCTCCTCAAGGGAGGATTGAACAGAACCCTTGGGGTGCCCTGTGGGTGTAAACAACAAGATTTTTCACATTCGTTCGAAATGACCGCTTTTTTGGACTTTTTGCGAACTTGTCATCAATATGACCAAGATCGTGCCTCCCCGCTCTGATTCTTTATCGGACGTTCACGGATTCAGGTTACTAATGGTTATTTGGCGATTTGTATTTTGCAGTAATGATTATTAAGTTGTATAAATCTGAAGAACATGCAAAATGTCCCGGAAAGCTGAAATTATACCCTCTTCCGGGGTAAATAGTCATCCAACGTGTTGCCTGCGGTTTTTTTGCTTAGCTATCAAACAGGGAAATTAGGAGAAAAAACAAAGACTATGAGAAAAATCAGCTGTTCTTTACTCCTCTTTTTTGTCGGCCTGGCAGTTGCCGCGGCGACCCAGGCTGCCCCGCCCGATTTTATGCTCAAGAAAATGGGCACGATCAACGGTCGGATCTATATTGATGGCCACCCCGCCCCCGATGCCCTGGTCTCATTTTTTCATAAGGATAAAGGTTTGCCTCCCATCGGCGACGGGTTGCGCCGGGTTCCGGAATTCCTTACCCGCACCGACAGGGAAGGCAGGTTTATGATCAAGGTGCTGGCCGGCAACTATTATGCCGGAGTGCTGCTGAGAAGACCCGGTGCGGCCCCCGGCCCCCCCCGGCAGGATGAGCAATTTTATTTTGTCAAAGGGGCAAAGGGCGATCTCGGGGTGTTGATCGTTAAGGAACAGGAAGTAATCGATCTGGGCCGGCTTGACGCGGAAGCCGCCGAATCGTTTAAGTCCCTGGAGGAATCATTTATTGTTGAAGGGGTTGTTCGTGACAAGAACGGCAATCCCGTCAGAGGTGTGGTTGTTCTGGCTAAATCCCAGCTCAATATCCCCAGGCCCGAGTTCATCGCTGAGCGCACCGATGAAAACGGTTTTTACCGAATACAACTTCCCCCCGGGATGCCCTTTTATCTGATGGCCCGCGAGACCGTGGCCGGAGCCCGGCCCATCCCCGGCAGCCATATTGGAACCTACGGGATTGAATCCGAGAGCGGTCTGGCGACACCGTCGATTTTCGGCGCCGGCAGTCCGCCGCCGGGAGCGGTAAACGAAGGCAATGGCAGCAAGGCCCTGACCGTCAGCGGCGGAGCCGGCGAGGTAAGCGGCAATGTCGATATCTTCATGTACACGGTACCGGATCCGGAAGGGATCCGGGCTTCCATCCAGGGGACTATAAACTCTCCCAAGTATGAGAAGGGCGCCGAACTTGAGAATATCACTTTTGCCCCGGCCCATTACAAACTCGCGGAGAGTTCATTCGCCGAACTGGACAACTGGTTTGCTTTCCTGAAGAACCGCGCCGAGATCAAAGTCGAGCTGCGGGGACACACCGATAGTCTCGGCAGTCCGGAATACAATAAGGAACTCTCCAGGAAAAGAGCTGGAGCCGTGGCCGAATATCTGGTCGCCAAGGGCATAGATTCAGAGCGCTTGATTATCAAGGGATTCGGTCCCGAGCAACCGGTCGCGACCAACGATACCAAGGATGGACGGGAGCTTAACCGCAGGGTGGAGATAAAATTCGTCGATTAACCGGTTATCAACCATTCATAAAAGAACTCTTCCCTGAACAGATGACAAAAAACCTCTCGTTAATCATCTGCCTGTTGTTACCCCTGCTCCTGTCGGGTCCGGCTTACGGGAAGGTGCTGGCTGAAGATGCCCATTGGCGGGGAGTGATCGAACTCCGCGAAGATATCCTGATTCCGGCCGGGATTACTCTCACTATCGCCGCCGGCGCCGTCGTTAAGATCCTGCCTTCGGAAACCACCCAGATCGATCCTGAATACATCTCCCACCGGACCGAAATTCTGGTCCGCGGCAGCCTGCTGATCGACGGAAGCGTCGAGCAGCCCGTGGTTTTATCTTCAAGTTCCGGGAAGAGAGAGGATTATTGGGCCGGCATAATCGTTGACGGCGGCCAGGTTACCATCAATCATGCCGATTTAAGCGGGGCCGAGGCAGCCGTTACCGTGCTGGCGGGCAGGGGTGATCTGAATCACGCCATCATCGCGAAAAATCGCTATGGTCTGGCGGTTCAGGGCGGGGATGCGGCAGTCGATCTTATCGATAGCGTTATCGAGAAAAACGATTACGGCGTTATGGTTCTGAATGGAGCGGGGTTCGCTGCCGACAAACGGAGCCGGATCAGGGAAAACAGCCGGAACGATCTGTTCAGGGCGGATGCCGCCGGAACCAGCCTTGCCGGATCAGAAGATCAAGACGCCAAGGCCACTCTTACATTGACTTACGGCGATGAGGCCCTGCCGAACTACACGGTCTGGAAGGGCAGGGTGCTGATTGACGGACAGCTGCGGCTCCCTGTCGAGGGTAGACTGGTCATCATGCCCGGCACCATCGTCGAATTTACCAGAAAGGATACCAACCGTGACGGGATCGGGGAAAACGGTCTGCAGATCCAGGGCTTGATCGTCGCCAAGGGCACCCCGGAAAAACCGATTGTCTTCCGTTCCGCCGCGGAATCGCCCCGGATGGGGGATTGGGACGCCATCAATATCCTGGGCAGCGACCTGGCCCAGAACATTATCGAATACTGCCGGATCGAAAATGCCTACCGGGGGCTGCACTTTCATTTTGCCAATGTCGCGATCAACAAGACCATTCTCCGGAATAATTACCGGGGCGCCCAGTTCCAGGAATCGCTGGTCTCGATCACCGACAGCCGCTTTTATGAAAACAAGAGCGGACTTCAGACCCGTGATTCGGAAGTGATTTTCAATAATAACGAGGTGTTCGCGAATTTAAACGGCGCCAATTTCTTCCGGCTTAATCTCAAGGCCGCCGGTAACGTTTTCGCCGACAATAGCGGAGAGGGCTTGAGGATCAGGGAAGGCGCTTCCCTGCTTGAGCGGAACCTGTTCGCCGGCAACCGGATGGGGCTTCTGGTTTCGGACTCCGTCTACGGCAGTTTCGCCGGCAATGTGATAAGCGGCAATCTCGAGTCGGGAATGCTGGTCAGAAACAGCGATCATATCGAGATTTCCGGCAACGCCATCCAGGCCAATTCCCGAAACGGCATCAGCATCATGAACAGCCGGGCCGCCATCATGGGCAACCTGATCAATGCCAACGGGGAACGGGGCCTGGGGATCATCTCTTTCGACGGGGTGATTACCGATAACAATATCGTCGATAACCGGCTCTATGCCATGGGACTGGAAGGGTCAGGCGATATCGATGCCACCGGTAACTGGTGGGGCGACGGCGATCTCGATAAAGAGATCTACGACGTCAATGATGAGCCGGAGCTGGGCAGGGTCGTTTATGATGAAAGGCGGGCGGCGGCGTTGCCTTTTGCCTGGCCTCTGGCCCGGATCAAAAACGATTCCGTCTGGGCCGGGGAGATCCGGGTCGACGACCTGCTCACCGTTGATAAAGGGGCCACCCTGACCGCCAGGCCGGGCACGGTTGTCGGTTTTGCCGGGCCGCAATCCGGCCTGCTGGTCAACGGCGCCCTGAAAGCGGTGGGTACGGTCGATAAAAGAATTGTTTTTACCGCGGTTTCCGGCGACAAAGCTTCGGACTGGCTCGGTATCCAGCTGGAAAGGGCAGCCGGCAGCGTATTGCTCAACTGTGATTTCAGCTATGCCGACTACGGTCTCCATATCCATTTTGTCCCCATGGAGATCAGGGGCTGCCGCTTTCTGAATAACAACCTGGGGATCAGGTTCCGGAGCGGCCCGGTAAAGTTGAGCGGCTCGCTGTTTGCCGGCAACCGCATCGGAGTCCGCGCCTTTCGCGGCAATATGGAGATCTTCGAAAACGAGTTCCATGATAACGAGATCGCGGTCTTTATTCGCGAGGGGGGCAGCGGGGTGAAGATCCAGCGCAATAATTTCAGGAACAGCGAGCGTTACCACCTGCGGCTCGGCGATTTCAATAAGGAGGATGTCGAGGCCCCCAATAACTGGTGGGGAAGCGGCAACCCCGGCGGGAAGATCTTCGACGGCCGCCGGGAATCTTATATCGGCATGGTCGGATTTGAACCGTTTCTTGGCGCTCCCCTGGAATTAAGAATCGATCTCCCCGCTCCTCAAACGGAGGAAGAAAGCCAATGACCGTCACGCGTCTGAGTGCGATATTGGCGGTGCTCCTCTTCCTCTTCGCCGACGCGGCTGTGCTCCGGGCCGGGGAGAATTTTGTTTTCAGGGGCCGGATCGTCGATACCGCCAATGAACCGGTCAGCGGCGCCGAGGTTTATGTCTTCGACTCGGCCAACGTCAAGCGGCCCGCCGATTTTATTTCGAACCGCACCGGCAACGATGGCTATTACCGGGTCGAACTCCCTGCCGGCCATTACAGGACCATGGCGATCAAGCGGATCAGCGCCGCTAAATTCGGACCTTTGGGCAAGGACGATAAACATTCCGGGGATCCGTTCGAGATCGATTCCGCCGGGAAGAAGGAGGTTATCAAGGATTTCACCGTGATGGACCTCCGGGAAGCGGCCCGCGCCGCGCAAAAACGCAGCGATTCCGTGATCAGGATCAGCGGCCGGGTTTTAGACGATAGCGGCCGGCCCCTCGGGATGGCCTACGGACTGGCCGATCCCCACCGTAAGTTCAGCGGAATGCCCCATTATTTTTCGATCTGGACCGAGAGGGACGGCCGCTACGTTCTTTTTCTGCCCAGGGGAAAACTTTTTATCGGCGCCGCCCGGGATTTCCCGCCGGAAAGTGCCGATATTGATTTGCGGGAAGTGGAATTCACGGAAGATACGGAGGGGTTTGACCTGCTCGTCCCAGGGAACTGATTCAGGTTATGCTTAATAAGGGTTAGGGTAAGGGGAGGGAGACAGGGGGGAGAGGCAGGCAAGGGAACGTTTGCGATGGACCCGTTATTATCCCCTCACTCCTCGCTCCTCACCCGCGAGCCTTCCATTTAATTATGCGGAATTATTGAAAGTGACTACCGAGGACCATAAACATACTCTGGACTCATGCCGGATCGGCATGGCAGGTCATTCCGGTGAAGAGCGGTTTTCCCTGAAAAATCTCGATCGCTTCGATAAGCTGGTGATCATCGCCGTGGCCGTTATTGCCCTTGCCGGTTCGCTGCTTCTTGTCAGCCATGCCGGGCGGGATCAATCGGCCGGCGGCAATAGCCTTTCCCGGCAGGCGGTGGTGATTATCAGTCCCGAATTCGACAACAAGCTTAAAGTCGCCAATACCCTTTTAAACGGTGGCAATCTCTCCAAGGCCCGGGAGCTGATCAGCTCGATGATCGAGGATTATCCCTACGACGGCAGGCCCTACATGTTGCTGGGAGATATGTATGTCAGAAATCAGCAACCGGTTGCGGCCATGCTTGAATATCGCAAGGGAGTCGATCTCAACCCCGATTTTCTCGATAAAAAAGCGGAACTCTTCCGGGGCAAACAGATCAAGAATATTCTCGAAGAGGCCCGCCTGGCGATTGGTGGAGACTCGGAAAAAAGATCGGAAGATCCGGAGCCTGAAGATCATCTGGAAATTTATTATTACATGCTGCGCCGGGTGGCGGGCAGTTGCGGGTAGGAGGGTCTGAAACATGTATAAAGCTGAGTTGAGCAGCTCGTCTGCTCAAACGAAACTTATGCCCTTGCGGTATAAAGGCTGGTTTATCCTGATGGGCGCGGTCCTTGGCGTTGGCTCCCTGATTCTTTCCTACTACGGCAATCCGGCCAATACCGGGCTCTGCGTCTCCTGTTTCATGGAGAATATCGCCGGGGCCATGGGCCTCCACGACAATATCCGCATGCAGTATCTGCGCCCGGAAATCATCGGTCTTGTCCTGGGCGCCTTTTTCATGGCCCTGGCCCGCCGCGAATTTGTCCCTTCCGGCGGCAGTTCGCCGCTGCTTCGTTTCGTGATCGGGTTTTTTCTGATTGTCGGCTGCACTATCTTTATCGGCTGTCCGATCAAGATGGTCCTGCGCATAACCTCCGGCGATATCGGCGCCCTGGTCGGGCTGGCCGGACTGATCTCCGGGATCTATCTGGGTCTCGGTTTTATCGAAAACGGCTTCCGGCTCGGAATTCCGTCATCCCAGCCGAAATCGAACAGCCTGATTATCCCCCTGTTCATGATGTTTCTGCTGGTCCTGATCTTCGTCGATCCCTCCTTCGTCTATAAAAGTACCAAGGGCTCCGGCGCCTTGCGTGCCCCGATTATGCTCTCCCTGGGGATCGGTCTGCTGATCGGCGCCCTGGCCCAGTTTACCCGGTTCTGTATCACCGGCGGCATTGCCCGCATTTTCCTGTGGGGACCGCGCGAAGTCCTTAATTGCCCCCGTTCCACCGGCCTCTTGATCAGTCTCTGCTCCTTTTTTGCTTTCGCCCTGGTCGCAAGCCTCCTGTCCGGTCAGTTTAATCTCGGTCTCCACGGTCAGCCCAGTTCCAACGCCAGTTACGGCTGGGCTTTCCTGGGCATGCTGATGGTCGGTCTCGGTTCGGTGCTGATCAGGGGATGTCCGTTCAGGCAGCTGATCGCCTCCGCCCAGGGTGACAACGATGCCGGCGCGGCGGTGCTCGGCATGCTGGTCGGCGCGGCCCTCGCCCAGAGCTGGGATCTGGCTGGAACCCCGGCGGGAACCCCGATCGGCGGCCAGATCGCCGTTCTGGCCGGGCTGGCCATAATGCTCGCGGTGGGGGTTCTCAATCGTCGCCGGGGATACGGGATTGCCCCCGAATATCAGGCCGGGCTCGATTGAGCCGATTCCCTCCCGATCTGTTTTTCCCGAAACCGCTTAACTTCGATGAGTTCGCCACGGAATTCCGGGATGGCCTGGAAAAGTTCCGCTGCAATGACCGGATAATTTACCACCGGGAGCTGGCGATTTTTTGGGAATTCTTCTATAAAGGGGCTTGCTTTTTTTCCCGAAGTGGGAAATCCTGTCGTCGCACCTCGCGGACTCTGCTGTTTCAAGGTTTTTTCACTTCCGCGGAGACAATTTTAATAATCAGCCGTTTCGAGAGCATAAGAATGGAAAGGATCAAATTCATCAAATTCATTATTACGACGGCCCTGGCGCTCTTCCTGTTATTGCCGGTGGCCTGCAATCGCCAACCGACGCTGGAACTCAAGATGAGCACCCTCCAGGACGACACGGTCTGGAGCGGCGAGGTTATCGTCAAGGGTGATATCTATATCCCCGAAGACGTAACCCTTACCATCAGGCCCGGCACCACCGTCAAGTTCAAGCGGATCGACGAGAAAAGCGATCAGAACATGTTCGATATCGACTCGCCTTATTATCCCCAGGCGGAATTGATCATTCGGGGCAGACTCCTGGCCATAGGGACCCCGAAAGAGCCCATAGTTTTCAGGTCGGCCGAAGTCGATGCCCGGCCGGCCGACTGGGGCGCCATCAACTTTCTGGGCAGCGACGGCAATATTATCGAGCATGCCCGGATCATCAATGGTTATAACGGCGTCCACGCCCACGGTTCAGAGGTGCGGATCGCCCATAGCCAGTTTATCCGGAACGGGGTGGGGGTCAGTTTTAAGGCCGAGGAGGAAACCCCAGGGGCGCCCTGGTTCGGAAAGCGTTCCCGGTTGACCATCAACGATAACCTGTTCGCCAACAACAAGGGCGGCATCGGTTTCCGCAACTCCGACGCCGAGATCACCCATAACGAGATCATCGACAATAAATTTTTCGGGATCTGGCCCAAGGAGAACAACAAGGCCCGGGTCACTTTTAACGAGATTACCGGCAACAAGAAGGGCATTTATCTCTATCAGTCCCAGGGCGTGGTTTTCGAATTCAATAATATCTACAACAACCGCGATTACAATATCGCCATGGCCGAGGCCCAGGATTTTGCGGTCGAAGCGCCCAACAACTGGTTCGGCACCCGGAATCGCGACAGGATCGACGAATTGATCTTCGACCGTCAGGAAGACGCCGCCCTCGGCGAGGTCAGAATCGAGCCCCTTCTGGAAAAACCCGTCACCTGGGAGGCCGAATAACCTTGCAGCCCCAAGAACGCAAGCTGACCTGGCTGGCCAGTTTCTCCCATTTCATCACCCACGGTTACATGACTCTGTTGCCGGCGGTGCTGATCGTCATTACCGCCGAGCACTCCCTGAGCTTCACCGAGATCGGCATCATCGCCAATATCGGCTATTTCCTCTACGGTCTCGGCTCGTTCCCGGCCGGCTACCTCTCCGATAAGTTCGGCTCCAAGCGGATGCTGACCATCGGGGTCGGCGGCATGGCGGTTTCCTCGATCCTGGTCGGCCTGACCCCCGGCGCGGCGGCATTTGCCGTTACCTATGCCATGCTGGGCATTTTCGCAAGCATCCATCATCCGGCCGGGTTGTCGCTGATCGCCAGAAGGGTAAATACCAGGCGCGGCAAGGCTTTAGGGCTTCACGGCGTCATGGGTAATGTCGGACTTTTCATGACCCCGCTGGTGGCAAGTTACGGCGTCAAGTTCTTCGGGACCTGGCGGGCCGCCTATATCATCTACGGCCTGCTCGGCCTTGTTTTTGCCGTGGTTATTCATATGACCAAACTTGAAGATGAGGCCGATCTGAACTGGCGTAAATTGTTTAAAAGGGCGGCTTCCCTGCCGACCATTTCCGAAGGTGATGAAACTCCGGCAGCGCCGGCCGTCGACGGGGCCGCGTCCGGAAAATCCTTTGCTCTGGTCATGGTCCCGGTTTCCCTGTTGCTCCTCTATCTCGGCAGCGTTCTTTCCGGTTTCATTTTCAGAGGTTCGCTGACATTTTTCCCGACCCTGTTTCAACGCGAGGTTTACTTCATCAATATCCATGACGAACCGGTCTATATGGCAGGCGTTGTCACTACCGCGATACTTTCACTCGGCCTGATCGGAGCCTGGTTCGGGGGCTATATCAACGACAAGATTAAAAAGCCGGAATTGCTGCCGTTCTATGTTTTTGCGATAGTCGCCCCGGCCCTCTATCTGATCAGCACCCTGGTCGACGCCAAACTGCTGCTGTTCAGCTGTCTGTTCAGTCTGGTCTATTACGCCTGGCAGCCGGCCCAGAATTATCTGGTCGCCAAGTACACCAGGAAGGCCTCCCACGGCATGGGCTTCGGGATTAATTTTTTCCTGATCTTCGGGGTCGGTTCGATCGCCACCGCCACCGGCGGCTATGTCACCGATGAATACGGGGTCGACCGCTTCTACAGGCTGATGAGTTATATCGGCGGCGCGGCGGGAGTGACCGCTCTGGGTGTCTATCTGGCCAGACGCTATCTGCTTAAATTCAACTGGCAGCTGGTCAGGGAAGATAAAAACGACCTGAATCCGTGAGCGCCCGATAACGCCACATCTGCGTCCGCAGGAAGTGCCCTCCTCAATGGAGGATTGAACAGAACTCTTTGGGGTGTCGCGTTGACAACTCCTTGATATACCATGACTTTTTGCGAATTTATTAATTCAGCCCTATAATAAACGAGGTATTTGAAGATGAGCGTTTGTCCCTGTAATTCACAAAGAAAACTTGAAGAATGCTGCGGTCCGTTTTTGGCCGGAGAGCAACTGCCTCCGACCGCCGAGGCCCTGATGAGATCGCGTTACAGCGCCTATGTCTTCGAGGATTATTCCTATGTCCTTAAAACCTGCCATCAATCGACCCGGCCCTCCAAGGAAGAGTTTGATGACGGTCAGGCCGTCAAGTGGTGCGGTCTCGAAATTATTGAGACCGAGGCGGGCGGGGAGGGCGACGATGAGGGCATTGTTGAATTCGTCGCCAGTTATCGGGTCAAAGACGGGATTCTCGGTCTGCACGAGAGGGCCGAATTTGTCAAGGAGGAAGGGCAGTGGTTCTATGTCGACGGCGACATCGTCAAGCCGCCCCAGGCCGTTTCGGATAAAGTCGGCCGCAACGAGCCGTGCCCGTGCGGCAGCGGCAAAAAATTCAAGAAATGTTGCCGGTGATTGACAGCCGGCGGCAATAAGATGCCGCGGCACTTTTTCGGATATTAACATGCTGAAGATAAAAGTTATGTTTTATTCCGGGAAAATGGATTAGATAGGATTTTATTAACTTGAAAGGTTAAGTTGTTAAGGTAAGAGGCTCTGTTAGATAGTGCCTGTCCATAAATGGTCTTTTTGCCCGATAACTTCGTCGCCGCAGAGTCTGGAAAGTGCTCACGTACCCGAGTACGCTGCGCTTTTCCGACATCCTTGCTTCTAGTTCTCGGACAAAAATCCTCATTTCTGGACAGACACTAAATAAATCGTGGTTCAGCGGGGGACAGCATGGACATCTTTTGCGAAAAATGTCAGAAGCAGGTTGGGCGGATTGCCGATGAAAAAATTCCCCCGGGAAAAAAACTGAGTGTCGCCTGTCCGAAATGCGGCGAGAAAATTTATTTTGAAAAGCCCGGGGAATTCTCCGCCGAACTTGACTTTGACGATGATTCCATGATCGCGGCGACTCCGGTTGGCGAAGAGGGGGAGTCTTATTCACCAAGGGTTGCCGGGGCCGGCCCTGATTACGATTTCAGAATTATGGGAATTATCGGCGAGGCCTGGGCCAGAACTTCCGGCACCAAGGGGCCGGTCTGGGCGGCTATTTTGCTGGCTTTTCTGGCGGCCATCGCTTTCAGTATTGGTGTCGCCTCGATTTCAGCAATAATCGGCAGAGGCCCCCTTGCCGCCGGCTTGGAAGGGGCCGCCCGTTTGACAATTTCAGTTGCCGGTTATCCATTTATTGCCGGTCTGCTCCTCCTGGCGATCCGCAGGTCGGTTGGTCTGCCGATAAATTACAAGCTGGCCTTCAGCTGTTTTCGTGTCATGCTGCCCATTGTTATCGCCTATATTCTGACCTCGATTTTAACATTTGTCGGTTTTTTCCTTCTGGTCATCCCGGGGATTTATCTGAGCGTTGCCTATACTCTGGTCATTCCCTTGATCATCGATAAGGAGATGAGTCCGTGGCAGGCCATGGAGGCCTCGCGTAAAGGCGTCCAACAGCACTGGTTCAAGGTTTTCGGGCTCTATATCGTGATGTCGATCATCTGTTTTATAAGCGCGATTCCCATGGGATTGGGTCTGATCTGGACTATCCCGATGTTTTTCATGGTCAGCGGGATTCTTTACCGGGAGGTTTTCGGGGTAACCCAGAAGATCTAGCCCTGATATTTTCCGACAGGTGGTTGGATTTTTCTTCCATTGAATATCTTTTTTGTTTTTCGATGATTTTACCGCCTCCAGGCCGGGATTGCCGCCCGGCTTCGGGGCGCCCGATAACGATTCAGGTTATTGCGTCATCAAGATTTATCGGGAGAAACCTCTGTCCGATTAGCTCATTTAATCGCCCGGGCAACGACAAACGCCCCTTCTCCATATCCTTCCTTGATTGGCTCCCTGGCGGTGATTTCATCCAGGGGCCTGAATATAGTTTCAACCACTTTGAAATCTCGAAACCCCGCTTTTTCAAGGTAGCCCAGGATTTCTTTCACCGAATGAAAATTGGCCTCTCGATAATACAGGCTTTCTTTTTTCCTCTTTTCATACTTTCTGGCCAGGAAACTGTCTTTATCAATAAAACCGACCAAAAGCGCCCCCCCGGTCCGCACTACCCGAAAAGCCTCTTGGAAAGCCCGGTCAACTGAATCCAGAAAACAGACCGAGGTTACGAACAAAACCTTATCAAACCCGGCATTTGCGAAAGGCAGCGCCTCTCCAACACCCCTTACGACTTGCAGTTTTTTTGCCCGGGCCCGATCAGCCATGGCTTTGGCCGGTTCCACCCCGAACTCTATCCCCAGGGGCAAAGCAAAACGTCCGGTGCCCATCCCGATTTCCAGGCCCGAACCGCCTTCCGGCAGCAACAACTTAAGTGCTTCAAGTTCAGATTCGTAAACGTAGTGATAATCATCAAACCATCCCTCATATTCCGCGGCGTGTCTTTCAAATGCGTTGATTTTGACCATGGGATATTCTACCTCGGATTGGGCAAAGGGGGCTGGGGTCCCTTTCATATTAGCAATAAATAATGATAAAAAATCACTTATAATTCTCCCTTTATAAGGATTAAGCTGTTTATATGACCCCGGGACTGCTTTTGTTGATGTGCCGAAGGAGTACTACACGAACATGGCTAAGCAGAATGTTTGATATGGAAAGAGTGATGTTTTTTGGGGTGATGACGAAGGAGCGAAAATGCTCCACGACGCGATAAATCGGAGTTTTCGCCCAACAATATTTAGCGCCGGACGGCAAAGGAGGGAGACATGCTGGAATTTGCGGCAAACTATTGGACCAGCCATTCCCAGGTTATCTTGAGTATCGCTTATAATGTTCTTTTGGTTATTATCGTTTTTATCGCCAGCGCCATTATCGCCAGGGCGGTTCGGCGGATGATCCTTCGGGCCAATGAACGTCGGCAGCGGCTTGATGAAACTGTTTTACCCGTTATCTCCGTGACGGCGATGTCTTTAGTCTATATTGTCGGGGCGGTGATAATCCTTGATATTTTCGGGGTGAATACGGCAAGTATCATCGCTCTGCTCGGCGCCGCCGGTCTGGCCGTCGGTTTCGCCCTGAAAGACACTTTGAGCAATATCGCCGCCGGCATCATGCTGCTGGTTCTGCGGCCGTTTCGCTCCGGAGACTTCGTTGAATTCGGCTCCGACATGGGAACGGTTAAGGAGATCGGCCTGTTCACCACCATCCTGGAAACCTTCGATGGCATCTATGTCGCCGTTCCCAACGGGGGAGTCTGGAGCAATTCCATCAAGAATTTCAGCCGCAACGGCAAACGACGCCTGGATGTGGTGGTCGGTATTTCCTATGGCGACTCGATCGACGCCGGCCTGGAGGTCTTGCGAAAAATCATGGAAAGCGAGTCGAGATTCCTTCAAGAGCCGCCGCCCCAGACCATGGTGACAGCCCTGGCGGACAGTTCGGTCAATCTGCAGCTCCGGGGCTGGGCCACCACGGGCGATTACTGGCAGACCTTATGGGATCTGAACAAACGGGTCAAGGAGGAGATCGAACAGGCCGGTCTGACCATTCCATTTCCCCAGCGGGATGTCCATCTTATCGCCGAGCCGGACCAGGTCCAGTGAAGTGAACTGGTTTGAGATTGGCTTTGAGCCGATTACCCTTACCCCCGGTCTTTTATGCCGTTGCCCCCTCGGAAATTTTTCATCGACGGCAACCGGGGGCAAAAGGTTAAATCCGCTCCTGGAAATCATCCTGGCAAGGCGGATTTCTTGTTTCTGTGGTATTTTGTATTAAGCGGCTGGAGAATTTATTCGGGATGACTTAGAAAGAAGCGGCCGGCCAAAGTTCGCAACATTCCGGCGATTTCAAGCCTCTCAAGGAAAAAATATGAAAAACGAAGAATACCGCAATAAGGCCCTGAAGATCCATCCCTGGGTCTGCGCCAAGTGCGGCCGGGAGTTTGCCGGTAAAAAGCTTTCCGAACTGACGGTTCATCACAAAGACCATAATTACAAGAATAACCCGCCCGACGGCAGCAACTGGGAACTGTTATGCATCTACTGCCATGACAATGAACACTCCCGCTCCCTGGAAGCGGAATGGCAGAGCACCGGCGACTCATCACCCACCCAAAAAACGGATGTAACCTACAACCCTTTTGCCGATCTCAAGAAGCGGCTGGGTTAATCCGAGTTGACCTGGTACCCCGTTAGACCGATAAGCCCCTATTTTTTCAGGATTATCCTGGCATCCGCGGCCACGCATCTCTCTTTCCCGCACATCACGGGATTGAGGTCGATTGATTCAAAATGGTCGGCCATATCCATGACCAGCGCGGAGAAGGCGAGAAGGGTGCGGCTCAGTTTGTCCATGTTAACGGCTTCGGCGTTTCGATATCCTTCCAGGAGGCGGCGCCCCTTCAGCCGGTTGAACATGGCGCAGACATCGGCTTCGCCAAGGGGGGCCAGCCGGATTGTTACATCCTGGTAAATCTCGGTTCCGGTGCCGCCCATGCCGAGAAGGATCACCGGGCCGAATTGATAATCCATCTTGGCGCCGATAATCAGTTCAACGCCCTTGACCATCTCCTCGACCACCACGCCGGCAAAATCCGGCAGCCGGCTGAACCGTTCGTAGACGGAAATCAAGCTCTCTTCATTCCTGATACCCACCGCGACGCCTCCGGCGTCTGACTTATGGACCACGGAGGGCGAAACCACCTTAACCGCGACCGGGTAACCATTGTCGCGGCAGAATGCAGCCGCTTCGTCAACGCTTTTCGCCCAGCGATATCGCGGCACATCGATGCCGCCAAGGGCCAGAATCCGCTTGGCTTCAGGCTCCATCACCCAGCCTTGGGGCCGGGCCGCTTCGATTATCTCGACAATTTCATTTAACATGGCTGCCTCCTGTGTAAAGCCTCGACCATCAGCACTGCCCCTTCGATGGAGGACGATACTGGCACCCGGTTCACCTCGAAGCCTTCGAACAGCATCCGGTATTTTTCGACATGGGGCACGTAGGCGATCAATGGTTTTCCCGAACCCCTGTGAACCTGGCTGAGGCGGGCGCCGAGGTCGGAGGAGATTCCCGGCAGATAGGGGAGAAGCAGGATGAGCAGGCAATCGATGGAATCCATATCGGCGAGAACCGAGGCACTGTTCACGAAATCCTCCTCCAGGGCGCTTCCGGTCAGGTCCACCGGATTACTGATGGTGGCAATATCCCTGACGTTGTCCGAAAGCACTTCCCTGAGCCTGCCCTGCTCCTCTTCCGAAAAAGCCGCCACCTCGAGGCCGTAGGACTGGCAGCTGTCCACGGCCATGGCGCCGTGTCCGCCGCTGCTGGTGATGATGCCTATCCGGGACGCGGTTTTATTCGGATAAAAGCTCAACGATTCGCAGAACGAGAGGAGCTCCTGCTCGTTTCTGGCCTCGGCGATGCCGTGTTGGGCCATGACATCGGAAAAGACCTTGTAGTCTCCGGCCATGGACGCGGTATGGCTCGATACCGCCCGGCTGCCGTTCGCGGTCCTGCCCGCCTTCATGATCACCACCGGTTTCGGGCATTGCTCCGCCGCCTTTACAAACCGGCGGCCTTCATCGGCGCCAAAGCCTTCCACGTAAAAGGCGATCACCCCGGTGGCCGGATCGGAAGCGAGATAACGAAGCATCTCCTCTTCCCGGATCAGGGCCTTGTTGCCGATGCTGGTGGCGCTTGAAAGGCCGATGCCTTCTTCAAAGAATTTGATGAGCAGATCAACCAGAATGCCGCCGCTCTGGCTGACAAAGGCGACATTGCCGCGACCGGGGTGAACCATCCGTTCACTGGGCAGAAAAAAGGTATCGACCCGGTGGGGCGCATAGATCCCCAGACAGTTAGGGCCGATAAACGGGAAATCCGCTTCTTTAGCGAGGTCGCGCAATTCATCCTGCATTTCCGTATGGCCGGTTTCCGCGAAACCGCCGGAAATCACCACCGCCCCGCCGACCCCGGAATCGATGCATTCGCGAAGGACCTTGACCGCAAATTCGGCTCGCACGGCGATAATGGCAAGGTCGATCTTCGCATCGATCTCGCCCAGGGAAGCAAAAACCCGTTGTCCCTGGAGCTGTCCGCCCTTGGGATTGACCCCGAAGACCCGCACGGGATAGCGCAAGAGATTCTTATTAAAGATCACATTGGCCGGATGCCGGTCGTTGGACAGGGACACTCCGATAACGGCCATCGTCTTCGGCTTGTAAAGGGTCTTTAGATCCATTTTATTCACCATTCAGATTTGATGGCGTCGCAAAAATCGCCAACTCCCGCGTTGCTGCAAATTGTCTCGTCATTACAGCGTACTGAAGTACGCTTCATTCCTCGAAATTCGCGCGCCTTGGATCTGACGATTTTTTGATTATCCATCCCCATCGAGACTGGTGGCGGCGCAAAAAGTCGCGATTGCAATAATGTCATTTCGGCCAAAGAGAGAAATCTTAATAGTTCCAATGGGTTAAAGAGTAAGATTTCTCACATGCGTTCGAAATGACAACTCTTTTCAATTTTATGCCTAGCCATCCTATTTTTGTACCCACAGGGTATAAACAAAATTCCCCACTAAGCCGTCACGGATTCAGAAGTTCGCAAAAAGGCCTGGGACGGGGCGGACCTGTATTTGCTGTTATCCTAAGGCTTTTAATTAGATAATGCTTTAAAGCCCGCCGAAAGTCCACTCACCTTGCGGTAAAAAATGCGGCGAGTGTGTTTCTGGAGCACCGGATGCGGGCCTTTCAGGGCGCTTTCCATATGAACCCGGACTATACGACCTGTAGTGGTGTATTTTTGTGACTGAGTCTATACATGTGGTATGCCGAAGCAGCAAAAATACGCCACGCAGTAGATCGTACTTTTTGCGACGCCATCATTGTTGATTGTCCGTACTTAGGTTAGATTACTCAATAAATTCTTAAAAAGTTTGATGGTTTGAGGTCTATGTTCAAATTTCTCCATACGGCAGACATACATCTTGACAGTCCCCTGAAAGGTCTCGAAGTCCATGAGGATGCGCCGGTTGCCGAGATCCGGAGCGCGACTCGACGTGCTTTTGATAATCTGATCGCTCTGGCGGTCGAGGAAGAGGTGGATTTTGTCCTGATTAGTGGGGATTTGTATGACGGTGAGTGGAAGGACTATAATACCGGTCTCTTCTTTGCCGGCAGGGTAGGGCAGCTTGATAAAGCCGGGATAAAGGTCTTTATGGTCTCCGGGAACCACGATGCCGCCAGCCAGATCACCAGGGCCATGCCCCTGCCGGCTAATGTTACCCACTTTTCCGATAAGAAAACCCAATCCGTCAAACTGGATGATCTTGGCGTTATCATCCATGGGCGGAGCTACTCTTCCCGGGCTGTAACGGAAAATCTTGCTTCGCAATATCCCTCGTATGATTCCGGTTATTTTAATATCGGTCTGCTCCATACCTCCCTGAACGGCAGGGCAGGGCATGAAAATTATGCCCCCTGTACCGCGGCTGAACTGAAAGCCAAGGGCTATGATTACTGGGCCCTGGGCCATGTCCATCAGCGGGAAATCGTTTGCGCGGATCCCTGGGTCGTGTTCCCCGGCAATGTCCAGGGGCGGCATATCAAGGAAACGGGGGCCAAGAGCGCCACCCTGGTGACCGTTGAGGATGGCAGGATCAGCGGAGTTGAAGAGCGGGAACTGGATGTGCTGCGCTGGGCGATCTGCGATGTCGATCTGACCGAATGCACGACCAGCGGCGATGTCCATGCCAGAGTTCGTTCCGCCATGGAAAAAGCCCAGGGGGGGGCTGACGGCAAGACCCTGGCCCTCAGGTTGCGTTTGCTGGGCAGCTGTTCCCTGCATTCGGAATTGCATGCCCGTTCATTTCATTGGAGTGAAGAGTTTCGAGGTATTGCCGCAAGTCTGGGAGAAGTCTGGCTGGAAAAAGTGAAGTTCAGGACCACCGGGAAAACCAGCCTGCAGGCCCTTATCGATGAAGACTCTCCTTTTTCGGGACTTTTGAAGGCTGTCGAGGCCCTGGACTTTAATGAAGAAGAGCTCTCAAGTTTAGTGCCGGACCTTTCCAGCCTCAAAAGCAAGTTGCCGGCGGAGCTTTTGAAGGATGAGTTTCTCTTTACAAGTCAACCGGATGATTTGATGGAGTTGCGGGAAGAGATCAGGGAGCTTCTGATCGCCAAGCTCCTTCAACACGGGGATGGGGCATGAAGCTTATCCGCCTTGACTTGAAGGCTTTCGGACCTTTCGCGGAGCGAAGCCTGGACTTTGCTTCCCGAAAGCCGGGCCTGCACATTATTTTCGGTCCCAATGAAGCGGGGAAAAGCAGTTCGCTCCGGGCACTCAAGGCCCTGTTGTATGGCTTTGATGAACGGACTTCCGATAATTTCCAGTATGCCAGCGACCAGCTCCTGGTCGCCGGCGTCCTCCAGGGCAGTGATGGTCAGGAACTTGTCTTTTCCCGCCGCAAGAAACGCAAGGCGGATCTCCTCGATTCCGAGGGGAATCCAATGGATCCAGGCAGACTCGCCGCTTTTTTACATGGCATTGAATTAGACCTTTTTAAATCCCTATACGGAATAGATCATCAGGTCCTGGTCCAGGGCGGAGAGGATATCCTCGCTCAGAAAGGGGAAATGGGGCAAGCTCTTTTTGCCGCCGGGGCCGGGATATCCTCGCTCAAGAAAATTCTGGAAGCCCTGGATGCCGAAGCGGACGAACTTTTTAAAAGCCGTGGCACCAAACAGCAGATCAACCAGGCCATCAGTGTTTATAAAGATTTGAAAAGGACGGTC
>JAWOIQ010000007.1:0-5147 GCA_046484585.1 Desulfurivibrionaceae bacterium | reverse complement strand
CTGGGGAAAAAGGGCCGGTTATTCACCGGGAAAAGATAGACATGCGAGGGCATGATCTGGTTGGGCAGGGCCAGGCTCTGGCCGTCACCCTCGTTAATCATTTCCGCTTCCACGGATCTCTCCTTCCTCTCTTTTTTCTCGGTCATCAATAAGTCCAAGTATGTTTGATGGTTGGCTGGTTAATTTCCGCTCCCTCAGATTATTATCTATATTCTGAAGTGACAGGGCAACCACAAAAAACAATTAGCCGCCATCTCCGTGATTATCCGGAGGGGTGCAACTCTTTTTTGTCCGCTAAGGGGATTCATCTATTTTAATCCGGTCCGCCAAGGTCCCCACTGAGATGGCAAATAAATCCGACCGGTTCCATTTCAGGATTATCCGGAAATTGGCATAGACCAGAAAGGACCGGCCGCTGTCCCGGTCGGGAATAAGAAGCGAAGCCTCCATCTCCCGCCCGGGCAGATCGCGCCTCCCGTAAAGACGGCGCACCCCTAGTTTCTGCCAAGCGGCGAGAGTGAGTCTGGTGTCATGACCGGCCAGATCCATATCAAAATCGGCAGGCAAGTAAACTTCCCGGCCCCAGGTCTGGTCATCCCGCCAGCCGGACGCGGCCAGGTAATTGGCGCCGGTGGCAAACATATCGGCCGGATCACCCCAGATATCGACGGTTCCGTCGTCATTATAATCGACCGCGTATTTGCGATATATGGAAGGCATAAACTGCAGGCCGCCGACGGCCCCTGCCCAGGATCCGTTGAGATCATCAAGGGAGGCCAGCCCTTCGCCCACAATATGCAGGGCGTGCAAGAGCTCCCTGCGGAAATACTTGCCGCGTCTGGGGTCATAGGCCAGGGTCACCAGGGACTCGATGACAGGAAAGCCGCCCAGGACTCTGCCATAATCGGACTCGATGCCCCACAGGGCCACCAGAAAACGGGGCTGGACTCGATAAACCCTGCCGATCTCATCGAGAAGTTGCCGATGCTCGACCAGCATCCGGCGCCCCCTGGCCACCCGGGGCTCGGAGACAATGCGCTCGAGGTAAGAGGCCAGGGACAATTGGAACTCCGGTTGGTTTTGGTCCCGCTTGATTATCTCCTCCCGGGGCTTGACTCCGGCCAGAGCTTTCTCGATTATCGACGCGGAAACTCCCTCGGCAAGGGCCTCCTTTTTCAGTTCGTCAAGCCAGATTTTAAAATCCCTGCCATTTTCTTGAGCCTGCAGCGAGGGACTTGCTATGATGCCTGTAAAAAATGTAAACACGATCAACAATCGGATCCGGACCATGAACTTCAATAAAAAATCCATCACTTGTCTTCTCCTCCGCGACCTTGAAATTAGAGTTTTACCCGAATCATCAACCGCTTCGTGGGGAATTTGACTTTATTCCCACAGGGCATAAGTTTCATACGAGCAGACAAGCTGCTCAACTCAGCTTTATCAGCCGGGGCGTTCGAGAACCGGCCAGAGTTGCCAACACCGCAGATGAACCGTTATCGAACGCCCTGAAAGACGTCGGGGCAATTCCCGGTCAAGAACAGGCAAACCGCCCAAACAGCCTTCTTTGGACTCGGGATAAGGGGAGTTCAACTCCCATGTTATATGGAACCCGTCCTCCCAGGCAAGTCAATAAGGGGCTCCTTACCTGACCGCCGGCCTTGGTGATGATCCGAAAACAAGTTGGCAAGGAGCCGGGGAAAAGCTATCTTGAAACCATGGGTAAAACCGCCGATAAACCAAGAACCATAATCCATACCGATATGGACGCCTTCTACGCGTCGGTGGAGCTCATGGACAATCCTGACCTGCGCGGCAAACCCGTGGTTGTTGGCGGCTTGTCAAACCGTTCGGTAGTTTCGGCCGCTTCCTATGAAGCCAGAAAGTTCGGAATCCATTCGGCGATGCCGACCAGCACCGCCCGCGGTCTTTGTCCGCATGCGGTTTTCATGCCGGTCCGCATGGGGCGCTATCGGGAAATCTCGGAAAGGATCATGGCGATCTTCCACCGTTTCACCCCGCTGGTTGAGCCGATCTCCCTTGACGAAGCCTTCCTCGACGTAACCGGGTCCGCTCGGCTTTTCGGCAGCGGTCCGGATATCGCCGCGGTTATCCGGGGAACGATCAAAACCGAAACCGGCTTAACCGCCTCCGCCGGGGTCGCCTCCTCGAAACTTCTGGCCAAGATCGCCTCGGATCTGCACAAACCCGACGGGCTGACCGTAGTCGACCCGGGCCGGGAAAAGGAATTTCTGGCTGATCTGCCGATCGACAGGCTCTGGGGCGTCGGCAAGACCACCATCAAATCCCTCCGAATGCTCAGCGTCGGGACCATTGGTGACCTGACCAGCCTGCCCCTCGAACTTCTGGCCAGCAAATACGGCAAGCACGGAGTTCATCTCTATTACGCGGCCCGCGGCCTCGATAAGCGGCCGGTGACTCCGGAGCGCGAGGCGAAGTCCGTCGGTCACGAAGACACCTTCCGCGAGGATCTCAGGGACCTGAAGATGATCAAAAAACAACTGCTCGATCTGGCCGGTCGGGTCGGGGCCCGGCTCCGCCGCCATGAACAGGAGGGAAAGACGGTTTCCCTCAAGGTAAAATTCAATGATTTCACTACCAATAGCCGGTCGAAGACTCTGCTCCAAGCAACCGCCGACAGCATGGAAATCTACCGGCACAGCCTGGAACTGCTAGCGAAAACCGGAGCAGGCCGGACTCCGATCAGACTTCTTGGCATAAGCATCTCCAATCTTGACAGCGCCCGGGACAGCCGCCAGCCGGACTTGTTCGGAGTCGGCCGGAGCCGGGAAAAAAAGAAGGAACTGAGTATGGCGGTGGACCGGTTAAACCGTAAATTCGGGTCAATGGTCGTCAAGCCGGGTCGATTGATAGATAATGATTAGGGACTGCTGGAAGGCAACTCGGTGTGCAACAGGATAAATTTGTCGGGAACGAACCGTCTCTGCCGACCCGTTCCTTGCCCTTAACCAGAAAGAGTATCCCGGAATGTTTAAAGAAACCCACCACGAAAAGCCCCGGATAGCCTCCCGCTTTAAGATCTACGGCGCCATGTTCCTTGGCCTTTCCACCGCCATCGCCTTTCGCGCCTTGATCGTTATCGACCACATCCGCCCCGACTGGGTCAGAGCAGTCTGGTATTTCGCAGTCCTTGGTAATTTCCTGTTCTTCTGGCACCGCTACGAGATAACCCAGAAACGCAAGCACGCCATCCATGACCACCAGCTGATCGCCAGGATTAATTCCGCCACCGGGTTATCGGCTGAAGAGCGCGAAGCCCTGACCTATCTTCTCCAATCGATCAAGCGCTCACCTGAAAACATCAACTACCTGATCATCTCCTGCTTCTCCCTGATTGCCATTGCCACCGATCAATTGATCAATTATTTTTTCAAGGGATAAGAGTCGATTTTCTGCTACAGTTAGCGTGGGAAAGTTGGCGTCAAACCGATAAACGGCCGAATACCAGGAGCCTTGATTTTCTAAATACTCAGCAGAAACAAAACGGAGGACAACAAATGAACTGGAAACCGGAAACCCTCGCCCTGCATGCCGGCCACACCCCCGATCCAACCACGCGCAGTCGGGCCGTGCCGATCTACCAGACCACCAGCTACGTGTTCAACGACACCGAAGACGCCGCCCAGCTTTTCGCCCTGAAACCGGAAGTGTGGGCACCCCGCCTCAATCTCGACCTGGAGGGGCTTCATCCCGAGGATTTCGGACCCGAGGCGACCGGCAACATCTACACCCGGATCATGAACCCGACCACCGATGTCCTGGAGAAGAGGATGATGTACCTGGAGGGCGGGGTCGGCGCCCTGGCGACCAGCTCGGGCTCTTCGGCGATCACCTATGCGATCATGAATATCTGCCGGGCCGGCGACAGGATCGTTTCCTCGGCGAGCCTGTACGGCGGCACCTATAACCTCTTTCTCCATACTCTGCCCCAGTACGGCATCGACACCACCTTCGTCGATGCCGCCAAGCCGGAGCAGTTCGCGGCGGCAATCGACGAGCGGACCAGGTGCATCTTTATCGAAACCATCGGCAACCCCCGGCTCGATACGCCCGATATCGAAAAAATCGCCGCCATCGCCCACCGGGCCGGGATCCCCCTGATCGTCGACAACACCGTCGCCACCCCCTTCCTGTGCCGGCCCTTCGACTACGGGGCTGACATCTCGGTCCATTCCCTGACCAAGTTCTGCGGAGGCCACGGTACCAGTATCGGCGGGATCATCATCGACAGCGGCAACTTCGACTGGCCCGCTTCCGGTAAATTCCCGATGTTCACCGAGCCGGACCCTTCTTACGGCGGAGTGGTCTGGAGCCAGGCGGTCAGTAACGCTGCCTATATAATCAGGGCGAGGACCATCCTTCTCCGCGACATGGGGGCCTGCCTCTCGCCGTTCAACAGCTTCCAGATCATCCAGGGACTGGAGACCCTGCATCTGCGCATGGAGCGCCACTGCGAAAACGCCCGGGCGGTCGCCAGGCATCTTGAAAATCACGACAGGGTGAACTGGGTGGTCTACCCCGGCCTTGCCGACCACCCCACCCACGAACTCGCGAAAAAGTACCTTCTACATGGCTACGGCGCCCTGGTCGGTTTCGGGATCAGGGGCGGCCTCGAAGCGGGCAAGTCGTTTATCAACAACCTCAAACTTTTCAGCCACCTGGCAAATATCGGCGACGCCAAAAGTTTGGCGATCCACCCCGCCTCCACCACCCATTCCCAGCTTACCCCGGAGGAGCAGGAGGCGGCCGGCGTGCCGATCGATTTCGTCCGGCTTTCCGTCGGCCTCGAACATATCGAAGATATAATCGCCGATCTGGACCAGGCGATGGCCGCCGCGGACCGGTAACTTCACCGGGTTCAGGAGGATCGGTTTTCAGATGATCGCCATACCGGCAAATCCGGTCGCCCTGAGCCCTGTCGAAGGATATTTCCTGAATGACCTTAACCTGAATCCGTGACGACTTAGCGGGAAATTTTGTTTTATTCGTTTGTTGTTACGTAAAATAATCGTTTTCCCCCAGGTCGCATCGACTCACCCCGCCGCCCTGCGGGGCACCCGATGCGCCCCGCAGGAAGTGCCCTCCTCAAGGGAGGATTGAACAGA
>JAWOIQ010000006.1:0-8685 GCA_046484585.1 Desulfurivibrionaceae bacterium | reverse complement strand
GATCGATCGGCCGCTCCAGCACCAGGGGGATTACCCGGGCCTGAACGGGGGTCGGTTCGGTGAATCCGAGGTCGGTCAGCCCTTTCAGGAGATCGCCGTTAATGCCAAGTTTCGCAAAGTCATTCATAGTTGTTTTTTCTCTAAGAGGTGAAATGGTAACCGTTCAGCAGCAGCACATCTTCGGACGATCGGCCCGGCTTACGTACACGAGGTACGCGGCGCCGGTGCGCTTGTCCAAATCTGCACCACTACTGAACGGTTACAGTCAGGCGGTTTTGGTTCTTTGGCAACCGCCCCGGTGAACGGGTACGTGAAATGAGTCGGGGAGTCGCGCGAGAGTAATGCCGCCGGATATAGCCAAAAAAAAACCGCGTGATCCTGTACAAAGAGGATTGCGCGGGTTGATGAAGCGTTCTCTTGTTGTGCAACGGATAATGCTTTGTCAGCAACAAAGTACTATATTCTATTTCGAGGGTAAAGTAAACTATTGTTTGGTGGGGGATTATTGTAGGTTCAAGGGGCAAGTTTAAAGTTGAAAGTTGAAAGTTGAAAGTTGAAAGTGATTGGGGGGGCAGCTGCTTCACCCCTCACAGTCCCCAACCCCTTGCAGCTGTCCTTAAGTCCTTAAGTGTTGAGTGCCACCACATCGAAGACACTTTTTAGTGCCAGGACATCGTGGACACTCTTATGTTTTATCGTAACTTGTAATCAAATTCATCAACCTGTGTTTTATCCAGAAAGAGTTTTATTTTTTGCTCTTTGACATCGATAGTAGCCACTACGTATTCTAGTTTAACTTCAGGAGGAGCATGAAACAGTTCGCCGAAGATATTGAGTCTGAGGTCACTGCGGATCAGGCGAACAAAGTGGTAACGCCCGCTTTCCGGTTTCTTCAGCCGATGTTGTGTCTTATCCTTCTGGTTTGGGAATCTTAGTTTCGCTTTGGCGGCTACCAATGCCTTGAGCGGTGTTTTACCGCCAAGTTTGCTGTAGCGGTATCGACTGTTATGCCGGTACTCAAAGGTCTGGGTCCCGGATCGCAACTCATCGATTGTTGCCATGATCACCTTGCGGAGAAACTTCTGCTGGTAGTGATCATTGAACTGCTCGATCATTCCGTTGCGCCACGGTTCTGACATGGGAATAAACCAGGGTTCGACATCATGATGCAAGCAGAGACGAATGAACTGACTAATGGCCCGAGGATGTTTCGGACTGCCGAGGAAAGACATGGCGTTGTCTACCTGAAGGTTGTCCGGAATTCCCAGTCGCGTCCAAATGTCCCACGTTCCGTCCATAACGTCCTGGCCGGATTTGGATAGCGCTGAGTGCAGTCCGCAGCGAGCGGTTGCCGCATCAATCACGTTGAGTCCGTAGAAACGGATCGGTCCGGCAAGATAGCAAGGTCCAACCAGATCCATTTGATGCGTTTGATTCGGCAGTAGTGCCGGAAGTTTTGGGTAAGGTGTTCCTTTCGGTTCGTATCTGCCGGTCCTGCGGTGAGTTAAATTATTCCGACTCAGAATGCGATTGATTGTGCGCTGTGATGGCAAAGGGATAACACCGAGATCTTCGAGTTCCCACAAAATGGCTTGGGCACCGTAAAACAGGTTCCGGTTATAGAGATTCAAACGAACCATTTTGACAATCTCTTCTATTTCCGCAGGCGTACGGTTAGCAACCACGCCGGGTTGCGTTGGCAGGCGATTGCACCAAGTATCATCATTCTCGGTGTAACGATTGATCCATTTGTAGAGCCAGGATCTTGATCGGCCTATGGACGCACAGATAGCTTCAGTCTTTTCACCTTTAAAAAACCGCTGGACTGCCTGAATACGTTTTCTTGCTTCATCCTTCATGAACACCTCCGTAATAGAAAATGTTCAGAAGAATGTAGTGGCTATTTGATTGTCAAAGAACTTTTACTGTCCACGATGTGGTGGCACATTTTTTTGTCCACGATGTCATGGCACTTAACACTTAAGTCCTTAAGTCCTTAAGTCCTTAAGTCCTTAACTTGAACCTTGAACCTTGAACCTGTCCTTAACCTAACCCCTCACCCCTCACCCCTCACCCCTTACCGTCCTCAATCCTCAACTCCTGCTAACCCTTTCTGGTCAGCAGGATCAGGACCTCAAGATTCGTGGTGCCGGGGAACATGTCAAGGGGCACGACCTTTTCTACCTGGTAATTGTTTGCCTGCCATTCCTTGAGGGACTCCGGAATCTGGTCGACCCCGCAGAAGATGTGCAATACTTTTTCGGGCTGCCGCTCGCCTATCGCGTCTATCACTCCTCTTTGCGGTCCCTGCTTGGGAGGATCGAGGATCAGGGTCAGGGGCTCGGTGGAGAGGGGGAGCAGGTCGGCAATCGCTTTCGGGGTGATGTTGCGGGCTATGAAGCGGCATTTTGAACCGGTCCGATTGAGCCTGGCATTGGCCTGGGCCGCCCTGATCGAGGGGCCTTCCGCGTCTATTCCCGTGACTTTCCGATAGTCTCCGGCCAGATAATGGCTGAACAGGCCATAACCGCAGTAGAGGTCGGCCAGGTGTTCGTTTCCGGCCGGGGCGAGCATTGCCCCGGCTTGATTGAGCATCGTTTCGACAATCGATTCGTTGACCTGGGAAAAGGAGGTGGGATGGAACTGGAAACGGCTTTCGCCGAACCTGACTTCCAGGTGAGGCGGCCCGAACAGTTTCTTGAACTGGATCTTGTCGTCCGGCCGCCGTTTCTCGAAATAATAGTCGGAGCCGGTCGGGTCAAGATAGGCGAAGGCTGCCGTTACCGGCTCCTTGAGATTTTGCAGATGCTCTGCCGCCAGTTTAAGTTTCCGGACCAGCGGCCCGTTCATCTTGGCGACATTGAAGATCACCGCCATTTCCCGGTAGCTGCCGCGGATGATCAGATGGTTCAGATGGGAGGCCAGCAGTCTATAGGATGGTTCGCTCAACTTCCGTTGCAGAAAGGCGTAGATCGCGGCGTGTTCCGGCGGCTCCAGAGGGGACTCCAGAAAGCCCCTCTTCTGGCTCTTGGAAATTTTATCGCCGAAGACCAGATAAAGATAGGGTCCCCTTAAAACGGTCCGTCTCTTCGAAGTGGTCCGGTAAGCGCGGGGGCGCGGCGAGGCAATTGTGGGCGCGGGCGCGGCCGGCAGACGGTAACTCTGCCAGAAGCGGGCCAGGGCTTGGTCTTTCAACGTTAGTTCCTCACCGTAACCGAAATGGGCCAGGGGGGCGGCCTGGAGGGTGGCGCTGCTGACCGGCCGGGTTGGCTTGCCGGCCAGATTACGCAAAATTGTCGAGAAGTTCGGGGCGGAGTACGGCCCGGGTCGAATTGCCTTTTTATCCACGGCTTCGTCGGGCCGGGGGCGAATTGCCTTTTTATCCACGGCTTCGTCGGGCCGGGGGCGAATCGCCTTTTTATCCACGGCTTCGTCGGGCCGGGGTCTAATCGCCTTTTTATCAACGGCTTCGGCGGACCGGGATCGAATCGCCTTGTTTTTGGTTTTTTCAGGTTTTGCGGGCATGGGTTGTCCGAGCTCAGCTGTTGTAGGTTGATATCCGGTCATTTGCAAGCGCACGCCGGGCGAGGTTTTGGATGGCTCTCCATCCGGGCCGGAAGCGGTCTTTGCCGGCGCGATAATTTTCGTAAGTGACCAAGGGGTGCGGTAGCTGCCGTGGCCCGTCTCCATCCGGATAGGATAAAGACAGCCCGACAGGTGATGCGCGCCTACCCGGTTGCGCGAACCGATAACACAGCAGATTCGGTACCCTGTGATCGCTTACGGTTAACTGAGGGGCGGTGATTCCGGGCTGCCAAAAATAGCAAAGAAGGTCATGATGGTTAAGGCCTGAAAGATCCAGCCGATGACGCAAACCCCCACGGCCCGCCAGGTGCTTGTATAGTCAAGGGCCTGTCTGACCGCGATCACCATTGCCACCAGCATCCAGAGGGAAGAGATTAAAAAAACTATGGCGCCGAGGCCGGGGATCACGGCCAATATCCGGATCAGACCGGGAGAACTCGCAAAGCCGATGGTCCGCAGCAGCTCACCGTAATCGGCTTTGGTTTGTGCTTCCGGGAGGAGTTTGGTGCCGATAAAATAGGTGAGGAAAGCCCAGATAAACCAACCGGCCAGGGCCGCGATTATCCCCAGCAGGATATCGCCGAAACCACCAGCTCCCATGCCGGCGCCGCCGATGCCGGCCGCTATACTGGCCAGGACAACAACAGTGATGGCTTGGGGCATTGCGTTTTTGTCCGCTTCAACCTCCTCGTACAGGTGGACATCCAGCTTTGCCGCGCGCAGCATGCGATTGATGAAATCGTTCATGGAACAAACCTCCTGGGATTTGGGGGTGTGATATCTGTTATCTTGGATAAAACAGCGTCATATCCACTGAAACACATCTTTATTATTGCAGGCAAGGCCTCAGGAATCAAGGAATTCCCCCTGTTCCGCTGCCGCCTCATTCGCGGCTGAAGCCGCTCCTTCGGGATTGCGAAGCAAATGCCCTTGGGGGTGCCCTGTGGGTATAAAGAACAAGATTTCCCACATGCGTTCGAAATGACAGCTGTTTGCGACGCCATCAAGAATTGACTGGTTCTACATAACCGATTACGGGATATGCAACCCAGGATAGGCCAATCTCCCAGCCGGTAAGCGATCACAGGGTGCCGGAGATGCAAGGCATCGGCCTGCGATGTGTACTGATGTGATGTACATGAGCAGGCCGATAACACAGCAGATTCGGCACCCTGTGGTCGCTTACGGTTCTACCGCTCGACCGGCCCACAGATCAGAAGCTTGCAGCCCATCCGGAACTCCACTTCTATCTTGTCCGGCCGAATCGTTTTGGTGATTAACCCCAGTCCAAAGACGGGATGATCAAGCAGATCGTCTCTCTTGAAAATACCGGTCATGGCGTATGCCACCGCTTTTGCGGGATCCCGCTTCGCAAGCAGCTCCACGTAACGTGCCTCTGTCTTGGCAGCTTTGGCCTCGGCGCTTGCCGCACCCCGGGGTGCTTTCTTTTTTGCGCTGGCCGTCTTCTCGGGTTTCTCCGGCCGATAATTGTGGCGCCCTTTGCAGACATTGCATATTACCTTGGCGACCTTTTCTTCGACCATGGCGACAATGACGTGGTTGGTCACATCCTTGCATTTAAGACAACGGGAGTTTATTTCGTCGCCTGCTTCAAATTTTTTGGCAGTATTCAAAAGGATTACCTCGCGATATTTTCTGGTAAAATTGGCGCAACTACTTTAAATCATTGATCCCGTAAACTGGATTTCCGCTAAGAACGCCCGGAAATCACGATTTTTGGCAAAGGATACGCCGAAAAATTATGCAAAGGGCGACTAGTGATTGAAAGAGTCCGCCATTGTTATCGACAACAACGTTTTGGACTTAAAATCCCGGAAAAGAGTTCGAGAACTGATTAAGGCCGGCAAGATGCATGTTGAGAACAGCTGGGAAATTATTAACAGTATTAGCATGGTTGGCTGAAATACGCTACTGATTACGGAGGTTGATTACGGTATTGGCCGGGCGAACCATTTCAAATGGTCAATGAAAAGTGGCGCTGGACCGCGAAGAGATTTTGCGGACAGAGGTGGTGATTGTCAACCTGACTGCTGCCGGATTGCCTCATAAAGGACGATGCCGCAGCACATTGCCAGATTAAGGCTTCTGATATTCGGGTTGGTCATCGGGATGTTGAAGCAGCGATCGGGGAGACTGTCGATAATGTATGCCGGCAGCCCCTTGGTTTCCTTGCCGAAGACCAGAAAGTCACCAGGGTGGAAAGTGCTTTCGGTATAAGGGTTTGCCACTTTTTTGCTCAGAAAGTGCAGTGAACGGATGTCGGCTCCGGCCAGGAACTCCTCCAGGCTTTCCCAATAGACGATCTCGACAAATTTCCAGTAGTCAAGCCCGGCTCTTTTCAGCTGTTTGTCGTCGGTGGCGAAGCCGAGGGGTTTGATCAGATGGAGGACCGTGTCGGTAGCACCGCACAAACGGGCGACACTGCCGGTATTAGGCGGTATTTCCGGTTCAACCAGAACAATGTTGAATGGTTCCTGAATCCGTGACGGCTTCGTGGTGAATCTCACTTTATCCTTTTGTAATTGCATTTAATAATCTTTTTCCTTGAATTGCCATGGTTCACCCGCCGCCCTGCGGGTCGCCCGATAAAGATGCATCTGCCGTGTTGGCAACTCGTTGATATACCATTAGTATATCGACATCGTAGCCGCCTTGCATCTGCACCGTTCTCGAACGCTCACGGATTCAGGTGGTTTTTGGCTTCGGGCATTAGATAAGATCAACCGGCTTAGAGAAAGGCTATCCGGCGATCGCCCGTGATGACCAGGCTGCCTACTTCCAGAACGGCACTCGCGTAGTCTGTATATAATTCGGAGATCAGGGGGGAGATAGAGCCTTGGAGCTCAGCTAGTTTCTCTCCTTCAAGAACCGACTTTGGCCGGAATTTAACGGAGAGGGGGTTCTTGAAGGAGGCATTATGCTGCATGCGGTAATCGAGATGGGGGCCCGTGGATAAGCCTGTGGAACCCACGTAGCCGATTATCTCTTTTTGCCTGACCCTTTGCCCTACCTTCAGGCCTTTTTTAAACCCGGCCAGATGGCCGTAATGGGTACGGTAGTTGTTGGCGTGGGCAATGATTATCTGGTTGCCGAATCCGCCGTTTCGGCCTGCAAAGACTATCTCGCCGTCGGCCGCGGCCTTCACCCGGGTGCCCCTGGGCGCCGCCAGATCGATTCCGAGATGGGGTTTGACGGTTCCTGAAATCGGATGTTTGCGGCGCTGGCTGAAGCTGGAGCTTAGCCGGCCGATTTCGACCGGTGAGCGAAGGAAAGAAGAACCCAGCTCCCTGCCGTCCCGGTCGAAATAGGAGTTTAATTGATCGCCGGGATTATATCTGAAGGCTTCAAGGAGTTCGCCGTTGGATCTTTCATACTTGCAGGCCAGGACAGGACCATAGCCGATAAATTCGCCAAAAAGATAATATTCCTCGACGATCAGGCTGAAACGGTCACCAACCCTGATTTCAGTATTGAAATCCAATCGCGACGAAAAAATATCCGCAAAGGCATAAATCAGTTTAGGGGTTTTGATGTCAGCGGGAAAGGCGGCGAAAAGGGTGGTGTCGATCATGCCTGAAATTCGGATCTTTCTGGTTTCCAGATTTTTTTTGTCACGCTCGATTCGATAACCGTTGTCGGTATTAATCAAGGTATAACTTTCGATGGGGCTGATTTCATAGACGCATTTCAGCAGTTTTTCCTCATCGTCAACCTTGATTGAATAACGGTCGCCCGGCCGGATCTTCCTGAAGTCGATTACCTCTCCGAGGCATTCGATGAGTCGGGCTCGGACCTTGGGGGGAACACCATAACGTTTTAATGACTTGCTGAGGGTGTCTCCTCGATGTATTTCTCCCTGGATGTCAAAGATCTCTTCGCTGAGGGTTTCGGCGCTATCGGGGATGCGAATTTCAAGGGGAATGGGGGAAGCGGCCGGAGCGGAGGGCTGGGTGATGGAGGCCCTGGCGTCTTTCAAGGTATTACCGCCAAGGGGATTGATTATCCCGCTGGCCAGGATCAGGTATAGCGCACAGAAAAACGCGATGGTAATAAAATGGATTGATAAAAGGAATTTCTTGAAGGCTTTCATTTTTCCGCTCGGAGATCGATTAAAAATTAAATTACATCCCCAGTATAACAAAAAACCATTATGTAAATAGTTTTTTCAGAATTTCTATTACTTGACATGGAGATTGTCTACTGCCGGGATATGGATTTCCCGCATCTCGAACGTTCCGGAAACGGCCCCCAGTCGACATCGGCGAACGCGGCGGCGGCAATCGCTTACGTGAATCCCGGCCCGGTTTTGCTGATTTGTTTTTTTTATGGTGCTGATTTAAAGTGTTCGGTTTGCCTTATCAACCTTTTTAGGATGTATGTCATCGCCGGACCCGGTTTGCCTGAATTTTGCCCTTTAATTTTGCCTGGTTATTTTCGCGGTTTCCTGTTATGAAAATCCGTTTGGCGATAGGCTGACGCCTGTTTTTGACAAAGTCGCAAAAGTTACGAAATGGCTATGCATTGAAGTTGATGAGTTCGCAAAAAGTCAAAAAAAGCTGTCATTCCGAACGAATGTGAGAAATCTTGTTCTTTACACCCACAGGGCACCCCAAGGGCATTTGCTTCGCGGCACATAAGTTTCGTTTGCACCCTAACGGGCATAAAAGCAGGCAAGCTGCTCAACTCAGCTTTAACTAGTTGGAGCTATTAAGATTTCTCCCTTTGGTCGAAATGACATTATGGCAATGCCGGCTTTTTGGGAATTCATAAAAAGTAGATGATTGCAAAAAGTTTCGGGATGGCTAAGCAAGAAGTTCGATACACAAGGAGGCAATCTCCCGGTCGTTCCGGATTGCCTGGACGGCTCTGCTTATTCCTGAATCCGTGACGGCTTCGTGGGGAACTTCAATTTATCAGTTTGTAATTGGATCAAACAATTGTTTTTCCCCGGATCGCCATGATTCACCCCGCCGCCCTTCGGGGCGCCCGATAACGCCGCAGCTGCCGTGTTGGCAACTCGTTGATATACCATTAGTATTATCAACATCGTTGCCGCCTTGCATCTGCACCGTTCTCGAA
>JAWOIQ010000135.1:0-11163 GCA_046484585.1 Desulfurivibrionaceae bacterium | reverse complement strand
GCGGAGGCGATTTTGCCGTAATTTTTCCGGACCGCCTCGCGGGTTTTATCATGGTCTGATTTGTTCATCGCAAACTCCTCGGCGGCGAAAATTGCCGCCATTATTCTTGATTGCTCACCGCTCCATCTCGCTGGGTGACGCTGTCCGCAACCCGGCGGACATCGGCCAGGCATCAGCGCCCCTTGGGGTTTTCCGTAGCACAGCGACAACCGCCGGCCTTCTTGGCCGCGAGAATTGCCTCCAGAATGGTCGAGCGGCCATGGGCCCGCACGTCGCGGACAATATCCGCCTCGCTATGACGAAAGCAGTAGCAGATCAATTCTTCAGGCATACCAAAGCACTCCTTTGTAAATTTCAGACTAAAAATCAAAGCGAAATCTGCCAAGATACTCCGCAAGGCCGTTTTTCTGTTCCGCTGTTAATTCAGGGCAGTCATCCGCCCCCTTGCCGCCCTCCACCGCCAGGGAGGCGAAGACCAGACATGTGGGCTGGCCGCATTTGCCGCAGTTGCTCTTGGGCAGAAACTTCAGGATGGCGAAGGGCTGCGGCCGGAGCGCGGCCGCAAAACTCGGGGTGATTTCCCCGCGCCGCTCCCAGGTCTCGTTGATCTCCCGCTTCAGCCATTGGAGAATCTTTTCGGCCTCGTCGGCGTCCCGGTTGGCGTTGATGGCGATGTGGTCGGCATGGACCGAGATCAGCTTGCCCTGGCTGCGAAAGGTAACCGAGGGCGGCTCCTTTACGTAGGTATATCCGCCCAGTACCGCGTTCAGATAGGGAATCGCCTCGCCGATATTTTCATTCAACCGGGCGATGCAGTGCACGGTCTGCGCCTCCGGGCGGCATGAGGCCCGGGTAATTTCTTTGGTCCATCCGGAAAGGAGCATAGAGTTTCTCCCTTATTGTCTTCTAATGGGTTTCCTCTTTATTGCAGCGCCGCCGGTATGAGCAACACAGGTGCGACCGAATAACGCGCGACATTGTGACTGACGCTGCCCAGAAAAAATTCTCCGACAAAACCACGGCCCTGGGTGCCCATGACCACCAGGTGCACGTTACGTTCCCGGGCCAGGCGGGTGATCTCCTGGAAGGGAACGCCATAACAGATCTCGATATCGATCTGCGGGGCGCCTTTCTTCAGCAGGGTCTGTTTCAGGTTTTCGAGACGACCCCGGTCACGTTCGTTGAATTCCGCCAAATGTTCCTTGAGATGCCGCTCCAATTTTGTCTTGTCCTGGACATGAACCAAGGTAACCTTCTTTACGCCGTCAGCCACAAAATGCTCGACATAAGTGAATGCCTTATCAGCCATTTCCGAAAAATCGGTGGGGAACAGGACATGGTCGGTGAAGCTGCAACGAGCAACGGGTTCGCACTCTTTCTCTTCTCCCTGCTTTTTCTCGACCGGCACCACCAGCACCGGCTTTACGGACTTGTTGACGACCCCATAAGCGACCCCGCCGAGCAGTTTTTCCTCGACCAGGGAATACCCTTGCGCCCCGACCACGATCAAGGAATAATCTTCCTCGGCCGCGATCCGGACGATCTCATGTTTGGCGGCCCCGGTAACGGTCCTGGCCTCGACCCTGAAACCCTGCTTTTCAAGAATTTCCTTTTGCTGATCAAGCATCTCATTAAGCGGTTCGGTGTGGTACGACAAGGCCGTGGACATCGCGTCGCTAAGACTGAGACATTGCAGCAGGAGGCACTGCTCCGCCCCGTATGTTTTAAATCCAGCCAGGCAACTTACCACCGAAAAGGACGCCGGGGAAAGGTCTGTGGCTACAATAAATCGCTCGAACATTATTTTTCTCCTTTATAAAGCTTAAGTTGAGCAGCTGGTCTGCCCGTATGTAACTTACGCCCTTGTGGTATAAAGAGTTTCCATCTGGATGGTTTAGCTGCGCTGTCTGGCCGGAAACCAGCCTGTGGTCCGGTTGGCTATTCTGACTAGGAAGAGCATCACCGGCACCTCGACCAGGACCCCGACTATGGTGGCCAGGACCGCGGGCGAAGAGGCGCCGAACAAGGTGATGGCGACAGCAACCGCTAGTTCGAAAAAATTGGATGCGCCGATCATACCCGCGGGCGCCGCCACATCATGGGGTAAATTCAGCTGTTTGGCGGCCAGATAGGCGATGAAGAAAATTAAAAACGTTTGAATAATCAAGGGTATCGCAATCAGAACGATATGCAGCGGATTATTGAGAATCACCTCCCCCTGGAAGGAAAAGATCAGAACCAGGGTCAACAAAAGGCCGCCGATGGTGAGATTATTGAACTTCGGGATGAAGCTCCTGTTGAAATACTCTTCCCCCTTGTTGTTGATCACGAGCTTGCGGGTCACCACTCCTCCGGCCAGCGGGATGACCACGAACAGAAAAACCGACAGGGACAAGGTGTCCCACGGAATTGAAAACCCCCCAACCCCGAGGAGCAGTGCGACGATAGGGGTGAAGGCGACGAGGATGATCAGGTCGTTGGTCGCCACCTGGACCACCGTGTAGGCGGGGTTGCCCCTGGTCAGGTGACTCCAGACAAAGACCATGGCCGTGCACGGTGCCGCGCCCAGAAGGACCGCCCCGGCAAGATAATCCCTGGCCATTTCCGGCGGAATAAGACCGCTGAAGAGCACATGAAAAAAGAAGGCGGCGATCCCGAACATGGTAAAGGGCTTGATCAGCCAGTTGACCACCCAGGTCAGGTACAGACCGGTGGGGTTTTTGCCGACATTTTTGACACTGGCGAAATCAACCTTCATCATCATGGGATAGATCATGAACCAGATCAGCACCGCAATGGGAATGGAGACCCGAGCGTATTCAAGCCTGGCGAAAAACGCCGGAACCGCGGGGAGAAATTTCCCCAGCAACACCCCCGCCACCATGCACAACACCACCCAGAGGGTCAGGTTCTTCTCAAAAAAACTGATGCCGGCCGTTTTCATTTGTTTCATTGCGCTACGCTCCTTAAAACTTTTTCTGTTATGGAATGCCGGCGCCTGTTTTTTAGCGGCAACTTTTATCTCTCTCCCCCTGCGTGAGGAAGAGACGGAGCCTTTTCCGGTCGACGATGCCCTGCTCGGTCAGCGGCAGATGGCCGGCCAGGATCTGCCGCAACTCTTCCCGGAATCCATCCCGGTTTTCGGTCAAGCGGTAATACATCCAGCCCCCGCGCCGCTCGCCCTCCACCCAGCCGGTGTTTTTCAGGTAGGCAAGATGGCGGGAGATCGTCGACTGCGGCAGGTCGAGCACCGCCATCAGATCGCAGACGCAGCGCTCCTCGTCAAGCAGCAACAGGAGGATGCGGAGCCGGACCGGCTCGGTAAGGGCCTTGAATAGCCGCGCGATGGATTCCATACAATCCTTGTATCCGCATAGGCGGATGCGGTCAAGCTGAAATTTATCAGGCAACTTGCTTTTTCCGGCGCTAACCTGAATCCGATGCCGGCGTGCGATCGGCAGGTAGTATCGAATATACATTGACTGATCTTACAGAGATTTAAGGGCTTCCGGATACCTTTGGGAAGTTATATTGTGTTCAGGATGATTCCAAGCCAAGAAAGGCATGAAATCATACCCGTTTCCTTTCCCGTGTCGCATTTCTCGGTTAGATTGATAAAATGCATCGTGCGTTGTTATCTATTGTTGTCCGCTAGACGAAGTTAATGAGACTGCTTTTAAAAAACTGATCAAGGACGGCCTTTTACCTACTCGAGGTTAGCGAAACCATTCAGGCGGCCACTCAACAATAGAGGAAGTTATGAAAAAAATTATCGTTATTTTAACGTTTCTGCTCGTTGCGGGCTGCGCCAGCAAAGAGGCAAGCCATGAAAGATGGTCAAAGATTAAGGTTTCAACCGCGGAGGAAGTCGCTGGCTGCGAATACATCAACGAGGTTGATGCAAGCCGGGCGACCCTTTCTGATGCAAGAATGGCCGCCCGGATTATTTCCGGGCGCCTGGGGGCCACGGATGTCGTGTGGAAAGAGACGACAATTCAACCAGTGCGGATCGTCAATGTAAATGCCAAGGCATATCTCTGCCCATAAGCATTAGGCAGCATCCAACCAAGGGACCCGGAGATGGTACATCACATACCGACCCTCGGCTACAGAGGCAAGATCGTCAGCATCCCATTCCAGGGGAACCTGCGGATGATCAATGCGGAATCGGCAAGCCATCACCAGACCATCCATTTTCCGCGGCAGAGATCATTCCGGCACGAGGATAAATAACCATGGCAAAGATCAGCGAAAAGCTTCTGGAAGTGCACCAGCACACCGGCTCCGGCTACCTGCCCCTGGTGGATTTCGCGAGCTGGCGGGTGGCGATCCTCAACTTCGCCGACGAGCTGCGGCTGGAAAAGATTACCCGACTGCAGCGCCACAACGAGACCGACGAAGTCTTCGTGCTGCTCCAGGGGCGCTGCCTCCTTTTCATCGGGTCCGGCGCAGATCGAGTGACCCGGATCCACGGCGTCAATCTCGAACCCCGGAAGCTCTACAATGTCAGGAAAGGGGTCTGGCACCATCATACCCTGAGCGCTGACGCCATGGTCCTGGTGGTGGAAAACCGCGACACCACCTACGCCAATTCACCGTTCTGCGAACTGACCGCCCCCCAGCTCCAGGAACTCCGTGAACTGGGCCGGGAACTGCTCTAACGCTATATAAGCATCTGAATTGATAAAGAAAAAGAAAAGTGGCGCGGAGTCGGGCCTTGCTAAGGCGGGGGGAGGAGCTCAATTTCCTCAGATACCTTTTTTGCACATTCAGGGCAGATACCATGAGAAAACAGGGTGTCCGTGTGCTTGCTTATATATTCCTCCACCTGGCTCCAGTACCCTTTGTCGTCCCTTATCTTCTTGCAATAAGCACAGATGGGGAGCATGGCGCTCAGGGTCTTGATATTTGCAAGAGCCTCCTGAAGTTCCGTATTTTTCTTTTCGAGTTCAGCCAGGTACAGTTCCGCTTTCTTCTCCGCCAGCTTCTGGGCGGTGGTGTCGTGCAGGGTTACGAGAAAGGCGGGTTTCTCTTCCCACTCCGCGCCCACAACCCGCATCTCGACAATCGTTTGTTTCCTCACCCTACTGGCGATCTCCAGCTCCGTGACCTCGCCCGCGACAATCGGAAAGCCGAACGGTTCTCCCAGGAGTTCTTCCTCCTGGCGGCCGAAAAGCAATTTTGCCGCCGGGTTGACGAACAGGATGATTCCGAGGCTATCCACGATGACGATGCCGTCCGTGCTTATGGTGACGATATTATGGAAACGCGCTTCACACGCCCGCAGTTCCCGCGTCCGCTGTTCGATTATTTTCCGCTGCTCGGAATCCTTGCCAAACATAACCCGACCCCTCGTTTCACCCTTACTCAACTTTCTGACTTGTCTTATGGTATTGGTTTTCTGTCATAAAATGCTTCAGAGTCATAGTGGCATTCCAGGGTGAGAAGCCAGAAGCCGGGAGCCGGAATGACTGATTTTAAAGCTTTCCTCTTGGATTCTGACTCCTGGCTTCTGGCTTCTCATGGAACACAGGCACGAAAAAATCGCCAAAACCCCTTATTATCGGGAGATTAACCAAACTCAGAAAGTTTCACCCTTGGTTTTGGGAAGAGCTCATTCTCACTCAGGCTCCGGACCCTGCTCGCTCGATCGGTCCATAACCGGCCGACCGAGCAGGATGCCGTTCACCTTGCGAAACGGCTCGCCGATGTGTATCCCGCTGGCGTCGATAAAGAATTCCCGAATATTCTTGTCGTGTTGGGAGCCGCGCATCTTGAGAACCGTGAGGGCGCGTCGCATTTCCCCGTTCATCTCAACGTTACGCAGCAGTATGATCGAATCGGTAGTGGCTGAGATATGGGCTTCGGTTATGGTGGACCCTCCGAGCTGGGTCGGCGTGGTGGAGGTGAAGAGGGCGGATATCTGCTGCTGCTTTATGGAGTAGACCAGGCTGATCACGAATTCACGGAACCCTTTTTCAGTGGTAACCCGTTCCAGGGCGGAGATGCTGTCCACGGCGACTCGGGTCGGCCTGAAATCCCGGATCGTCTTGTTCATTTTGATCAGATGATCCTCCAGGCCCATGATTTCGGGATACTCGCAGATTACCTTCAGCATGCCATCCCTTTCCATCTCTTCAAAATGCCCGGCAAGATCGCTGGCGTTGCGGAATAACTGCTCGCGACTCTCCTCGAAGGCGAACAGCAGGGTCCGTTCGCCGGCCTTTAGTCCGCCGGCCATAAATTCCGAAGCGAGCACGGTCTTACCGGTACCAGTGTTCCCGGAGACCAGAATGATTGAATCGCGGAAGATGCCGCCGCCGCACATCGCATCCAGTTCGGTGTTCCCCGAGCTGACGCGGATATTGGACGAATTCTGTTTCAGCTCGATGGCGGAAAGGGGGATAACCACCAGACCTTCTCCGCGGACCACGGTAAAAGGGTGACCCCCTTTTTTATGATCCGCGCCGCGGAACTTGAGGATCTCCAGGGTGCGGCGCCGCTTTTCCTCTATCAGGACGTTGCGCAGGATAACAACGTTGTCAGAGACAAACTCCTCAACGCTGAAACGGGAGATCTCGCCATATTCCTGGATCCGTTCCGCGGTCATTACCGCAGTCACCTTCATTTTTTTCAGGGTAGCGGCAATCCGGAGCAGCTCCCGCCGGACAGCGGCCCGGTCGGGCAATTGCGTGAAAATGGCATCGAGTGAATCCAGCGAGACCCTGTCCGCCTGGATCGTGGTGATCGCGTGTTCGATGCGGGCCAAAAGCGCCCCCAGATCATAACTGCCTGCGATCACCGGCGCATCCCCGGGCGCTGCAGAGGCGTCGACGAACAACCACTTCCCTTCCCTTTCCCAGGTCTCGATGTCCCAACCCATCGAGGACATATTGTTGCGGATATCGTCGGGGGATTCTTCAAAGGTGACAAAAACCCCTTGCTTTCCCGATTTTGTGATCCCTTCGGCAAGAAACTGCGCGGCAAAAACGGTCTTGGCGCTGCCGGCGGTCCCCGAAACCAGGGTGGTGCGGTATTTGGGGAGGCCGCCGAGGGCGATGTGATCGAAACCGGGGATATGGGTGGCAAGTTTTTCAATGCCGGTTGGAGTTGTCTTATCCATTTATTTATCCTCTTTTGATTCTTGGCAAGGCAGCTCAAGTCCTATCAAGACCTGTTTCCTGTCGGAGAGATCCCCGATGATTCGTTTGACCGGCGGCGGAGATTCCTTAATCAAGGTCGGCGTAGCAAGAATCTTCTCATCTTCAGCAACCTGCGGCTGCTCCAGGATGTCGATGATCGTCAGTTCATATTCCGCCCCCAGCTCCTCATCACAAATCCGGCGCAGATTGTTGATGGCGCGCCAGGAGTATAAAGTATGCCCGGTGATGAAAAGCTTGAGCTGATACTTATCCATGACGACCTCCTTGGTAAGAGAAAAAGGGCTAACTCTCTCTCCCTCTTTAAAGTGCTGAAAAAATGCAATGAAATAGCTGATAAAAACAACTGCTTCTGGCGGGAAAGGCTCTGTATTGGACGGGTACCTTTCAAAAAACCCTAATCAAAAACAGATGCTTGCATACATCCACAAGCATATCAAACTCGGCAGTGCGAAAACAACTGGAAAAAAGATACCGAACTGGAAACGTCTGCCCAGTGTATTGGAGGGGGCGGGGCGAGTCGATCTTGCAGCCGAACGCCTTCAGGATAGCGGCCTTTTTTTTCAGTCGGCTCCTCAATGGACATCTTGTTAACGAATCTGAGCGAGACTGGCCGGCGTGATTTATCGGCATTAAGCAGGGCGTCAGGGCGGATTCGTGAATGGGCCGCGAAGGATTTTTGAATTATCCGATGAATTGCGAATGGTTAAATAAGATCTGCGAAGAATGTCAAGAAGTTGAACCTGATCCCGTTTTTTTGTTTGGCGCGTCCAAAACGGCTATTCTGCCGTTTTATCCAGCACATTCAGCAAAAACCGCCAGGCTGGTACCACGTCAATCTTTCCGGAATCGACCTGTATCTGCTCTTCCTCGTTACGTGTCACGATGATGCCTTGCGACAGTTTCAGTTCGGTCATGGCTTCAGCAAGCGCGGTGGTTTCCCGCTTGCGGGTTTGCTGGTCGGCCATCGATTCACAAACCTGAACAAGGAGGCGGGACGGCCCCTGTCGTCCCGCGATGAAATCAACCTCCCGGCCCGCCTTGGTCTTGTAATAAAAGATGTCCGGAGTGACCCGACGAAGTGCGGTGAACACCAGGTTTTCCAAGAGATGGCCCGAGTTGAGCAGAATGCCGGAACTGATCGACGTCACCAGCGCGTGATCGACGCAGTAAATCTTCTTTGGATTGGAGTTGGCCCTGGCCAGCGAGGCGTCAAAGATACGTACTGTAAAGAGAACGTAGGCATCCTCGAACCATGCGAGATAATCGGAGACGGCGGATTTCGGCGCCTTGTGTCCCAGGGATTTCAGATAGCCGGTCAGGTTGTTGATGGAATAGAGTGCGCCCGTGTTATCCACCAGCCAGTGCGCCAGGTCAGTGACCGCCTTGGGGTGAGAGATATCATACCGTTCAACGAGGTCGCGGAACAGCATTGCGCCCCAATATTCCTGATGGGTCTTGATCCGCAGCATCCGGCTAAGGCCCGCAACCTCGGGGAAGCCGCCGGTTTCCCAGTACTCCTCGAATGCCTTCTGGATGGTCAGGCGTTTTTTGGTCGAGAGTGGACCGTCGCTTTCGACCCCCTTGTAGTCGAGAAACTCCCGGAATGAAAACGGGAACATTTCCCAGGAGAGCGCCCGTCCGCGCATCTGGGTGGCAATCTCTCGTGAGAGCATCTGAGCCGATGACCCGGTGATGTACACCTCACACTTTTCCATGCGCATCAAACGATCAATGAAGGACTCCCAGCCGGGCACGACCTGGATCTCATCAAAAAAGCAATAAACCGTCTCGACATTCTTTTTTTCCGGATAGTGCGAGAAGTAGGCTTCCAGAATCACACCCAGGTTGTCGTGTTGCAGTCGGTGCAGACGATCATCGAAAAAATTCAGATAGAGAATGTTCTGACGGTAAACGCCTGAGTGCTGAAGTTTCTTCATGAGCTGGAACATGAAGGTCGATTTACCGCTACGGCGCACACCGATGCAAACCGTGGCCTTACCGGACACCTTTGATACCGCAATCCGCCTCGGTACTCCCGTCGGCAGATCAATCTCCTGAAAATCAAGGATTATTTCCTTGAGCATGTCAATCATAACGAAACCCAAAGGTTGCCAAGCTTCCCGGTTAACATTGCATCTGGAAATAATTATTGCCAGTTATGGAATAAATTGGCAAGGATTTTTTCTGGATTGGAGAGACAGGGGACATCCAGAGATTATAAGTTTTATTATTCAACGAGCAGGTAATTCTGCTCTTCAGCCCCCGCGCTCCTTTCCCTTCGCCTAAATTGACTTGATATGCGATTTCCCCCTTTTTACGGCTCAGTCGCGCAAATCCGGAGATTCGCGTAGGCTTCAATCCGAACATGCCTCTTCTACCAGCAGTTCCGGGGACATCCTTACTTATTATTACGGGATTGTACGGGATGTGAAATACCTTTGTGGACAAGCTCAGTAGGCATTGGAGTTAACCTGCCGCGCCACCTGAGCTTGCCCTTCAGCGGCGCATGCGTTCACGTGATCAAGGTTAAGCGCCTTGTTCGCTTTCCCCTATGCATGATTGGGCGTGGTTGAATGGGAAATTGGTTTAACCCTTTTTCCAGGATTTTGAATCATTTGCAGCATGCCATAAATCATGGAGAGCCGACGGAGTTAGTTTAATAGTTTAAGGATTTGCAATTCATTTCTTGGGACCATGCCATCATGCCGAGAAACAAACGAGAAAGTTGGGGACTTCAGATTTATAAGTTTTGCTATTCAAAGAGTAGGTAAATCTGCTCTCAGCTCCTGCCCCCCTTTCCCGTGCCTGAATTGACTTGATATGCGTTTTTTTATTTTTACCGGCTCAGTCGCGCACTTACCAAGCGGTTTATACTTACGCCTGCTTCCGCTGCATGAATTGCCAAACTGCGATGGACTTCCGGAGGGACTCGAACCATAAACTTGCCGCTGTAATTTTTATTGGCTATTGGCTCGGGTATTTCTTCTTTATTCTCTTTCAAGTCTTCTACAACGTCGGCAACAACATTGCGGATACCTTTAAGAGCCGCCTCCGGAGTTTTGGCAAGCCAACTCAGACTTGGAAACTCAGCACAAAGGCCAACATGCTCATGGTCCTCTTCGGACCAGGTAACACGATAGGTATAATGATCATTTCTTATGGGCATGGTCCACCTCCAATCTTTCAATAGCTAGCAAAACTTGCCTGACCTGGTATCCTTTTGCTTTTCCTTTATGATTCTGAATATTCACCCTCGGATCACCCCGCCAGGGAGTTTTATAAATTCTGTGACTACTGCTTTTGTGCCGGGCTTCTCCGAAATATAAATCACAGATCTTACACAACTCTCCATAGCGCACATCGTTAGGGTTTTGCCTCATCTGTTTGATTATCTTTTCAACCTTACCCATAATTAATATGGTATCACTATTGATAATTGTGTCAAGAAAGAACGTGAAATTATTATATAAGCATATCGCCTCAGGAATGCTTGGACGTTACCTGCTTTAACATGGCTAGACCAGCCCTCAATATCTTCTCTTTTCGCTTAATGGTATAGTGCGTGATAGGAACAAACCCCAAGGGCCGGGTCTCTTTAAAAACCCAGCTGGCCCGATTCTTTCTGTACACTGTATCCAATACCTTTCTGCTGATTGGTCTGTCTGACTTTAACCCTTTGTACAGTCGCAACGGCATCCTCGGGGAAGAGGAATTCGGAAATCTGCGCGGCAAACAGCCGGGGCATTATTCAACCCACGGGGAAAAGTTGGGGAGCTTTCTTCACCCGCCAGCCCCTTCCTGCCTGCCGTTATTCCGGCTGGTCGGCAATCCGGAGATAAGCGGGGGCTTCGATCCGGACATGCCTCTTCTACAACCGGTAAGGCTGGTAATCCGTATAGCCCTCCGGCCCCGGCGTATACCATAGCGACATATCCTCGGCCGGATTCAGGGGCCAGCCGTTCCTGAACCGTTCGGGCAGATCGGGGTTGGTGATAAAGGG
>JAWOIQ010000113.1:0-58738 GCA_046484585.1 Desulfurivibrionaceae bacterium | reverse complement strand
GGTATGGGTCACCTCGGGATGAAACTGCAGGCCGTAGAAGTTCCGGCTTTCATCGGCCATGCCGGCCAGAGGGGCGTTATCGGTTTCGCAGATCGCCGTAAAGCCGGGCGGCAGCCTTTCAACCCGGTCGCCGTGGCTCATCCAGACATCGAGCAGGCCGAAACCCTTCGGCCCGGCATGGTCCTCGATGTCCCGGAGCAATTTGGAATGGTGGCGGACCCTGACCTGGGCATAGCCATACTCCCGGTGCGCGGCCGTCTCGACCTCGCCGCCGAGCTGGGCCGCCATGGTCTGCATGCCGTAGCAGATCCCCAGGACCGGCGCCCCGAGGGTAAAGACGATATCGGCGGGCCTGGCAGTGGCCTTCTCGTGCGCCGATTGCGGCCCGCCGGACAGGATAACTCCGCTGGGGGCGAATTCACGAATATCCTCAGCCGCCAGATCCCAGGGAAATATTTCACAATAAACACCGGCCTCGCGAACCCGCCGGGCAATCAGCTGGCTGTACTGGGAGCCGAAATCCAGGATCAGTATCCTTTCAGCATGGATATCCATGGTTATTCCTTATAGTGAAAGTGTCGCGGATTGTTTCGTGAAACCGGCGCCGATCAGCCCAAGCGATAGTTGGGCGCTTCCTTGGTGATGATCACATCGTGGACATGGCTCTCTTTGAGTCCGGCCGCGGTTATCTGGACAAAGCGCGCTTTGCGGCGCAGCTCATCGATGTTGGCCGCGCCCACATAGCCCATCCCGGAGCGCAGTCCGCCGATAAGCTGGTAGAGCATGTCGGAAAGGGGGCCGCAATAGGGGACCTTGCCTTCAATGCCTTCCGGCACGAACTTCGAGGAACTCTCGACGTTGTCCTGGAAGTAACGGTCGCTGCTGCCTTTCTTCATGGCCCCGATTGAGCCCATGCCGCGGTATCCCTTATAGGTCCGGCCCTGGTAAAGAAAGGTCTCGCCGGGGGTCTCCTCGGTGCCTGCGAAGAGGCTGCCGATCATCACCACGTTGGCGCCGATCCCGATCGCCTTGGTAACATCGCCCGAAAATTTGATGCCGCCATCGGCAATTACGGGAATATCGTGTTTTTCGGCGACCTGGGAGCAGTCGTGCACGGCGGTCATCTGCGGAACCCCTACCCCGGCGACAATTCTGGTCGTGCAGATCGAGCCGGGCCCCACCCCGACCTTGATGCAGTCCGCTCCGGCCTTGATCAGGTCCTCGGCCGCCTCGGCGGTGGCGATGTTGCCGGCGATAACCGGCAGGTCCGGAAAGGCGGCCTTGATTTCCCGCAGGGTATTAATGACGTTCAAGGAGTGCCCGTGGGCCGAATCAAGGCCGACGATATCGACTCCGGCCTTTAAGAGCAATTCCACCTGCTCCATAAAGCGGCCGCCAATCCCGATCGCGGCTCCGACCAGCAATCTGCCGCGTTCGTCCTTGGCGGCATTGGGATATTTTTTGACCTTTTCAATATCCTTGATCGTAATCAACCCCTTGAGTGCCCCGCTGTCGTCGACCACCAGCAGTTTTTCGATACGGTGCTCGTGGAGGAGGGCCTTGGATTGCTCCAGGGTGATGCCCGGGCGGGCGGTGATCAGATTCCTGCTGGTCATCGCCTCGTCTACCTTGAGATCAAGATCGGAGACGAAACGCAAATCCCGATTGGTGACGATGCCGACCAGCTTGCCGTTCCGCAAAACGGGAACCCCGGAAATTTGATAGCTGCGCATGATCTGTTTGACTTCGCCGACGGTCTGGCCGGTTTCAACGGTAATCGGATCGATAATCATCCCCGATTCGGATTTTTTTACCTTCTCGACCTCGGTAGCCTGTTCCTCGATGGTCATATTCTTGTGAATAATGCCGATGCCGCCCTCCCGGGCCATGGTGATCGCGGTCCGGTAGCCGGTGACGGTGTCCATCGCCGCGCTGATCAGGGGGATATTAAGAGTGATCTCCCGGGTAAGCCGGGTCGACAGATCGACACTGGAAGGCAGGACCTCCGACTTGGCCGGAGCCAGCAGGACATCGTCAAAGGTATAGGCGGGTCTAATTTTGTCCGGGTTCATCAAATCTTCTCCAGTATTATCCGACAGATCAGGCAAGGGCTGAACCGGGTCGGGAATTACGTATTTATCGGGGCAACGAGTCGTGCTCCAGGCAGCTCATCATGATACCTTCCAGTAATCCGAAATCACTGACAATCATACCGTCAACTTCAATTGTTGCAAGAATCTCTTGATATATTTCGATTCCCGCTAAAATGATATCCCCCCTGCCCTCTTCAAGTCCAGGCAGAAATTTCCGAGCCGCAACCGGCAGGGTCCGCAACTCGGCAAGAATCCTGCGGATCGCTGCCCTGGTCAGATAGTGGCCCTGAACTCTCTTTTGATCATAATGGTCGAGACCCAGGTCGAGCATCGCCATGGTAGTGGCGGTGCCGCCGGTGCCGACCAGGGAAATCCTTCCCCGGTCCAGGCTGCGCTCCGCCAAAAAGTCGCCCAGGCCTCTCCTCATCAGTTCAAAGGGTGCCGCCAGAGCGCCGCTCTCGGCCAGTTCGGTGAACAAGCCGGCCCCGGCCGCCAGACTTACCGATTCGGGGGGCAGGGAGAGACTTTCACCATAAATAAGCTCGGTGCTGGAGCCGCCGACATCGATAACCAGGATGGGATAGGAAAAATGCTTCTCGTCCAGAGAGGCGAGCACCCCGCGATAGGTTAAAGAAGCCTCTTGCGCTCCGTCGATGACCTCAACCCCGACCCCGAGAATTCCAGTTGCTTTATCGAGAAATTCATCGGCATCAGCAGCCCGGCGCAAGGCCTCAGTCCCGCAGCAACGAAGACAATCGGGCTGGTGGCGGTCTATTTCCGCCTTGAATTCCCGGAGGGCGGCGCAGGCCCGCTTAACGGAGTCGGAACTCAAACCAGCGCCGGCGCCGAGCCCCCGGCCCAGCTGTACGGTAATATTTCTCTTGAGCAAAAGCGAAGGTTTATCACCTTTGAACCCGGCAATGAGCAGACGAAAGGTGTTGCTGCCTAGATCAAGGGCCGCTGCCTTTATATTCCGATTTCCCGTTGCGTCAACCATGGCGCGGATGTAAGATAAGAGGTGGTTTCAAACAATAGCATTCTTTAAAAGCGAAATACTATTAGCGGATAACCGCAAAAAAGCCAGTAAAACCTGTCGGAATAAACCTTGCGTTCACCAGCCCTGCTTTCAATAAATCCGGAAAACCCCCAGCCGCGGCTGATAAGTCAGGCGGTAAAATGCCTGCAACAGGGCGGGGTGATCTGCTATCCTACCGATACCGTCTATGGCATCGGCTGCGACATCTTTAATCAGAAAGCGGTTAAAAGGATATACCGGCTGAAAAGGAGGGCGGTCTCAAAGCCGTTCAGCTTCATGTGCGCCGACCTCAAGGACATCAGCAAGTACTGCCTGGTTGCCAACGCGGCCTACCGGCTGATGAAAAAGAATCTGCCCGGCGCCTACACCTTCATCCTGCCCACCCTGAAGATTGTCCCCAAAATCATGATCTCCAAACAGAAAACCGTCGGGATCAGGGTGCCGGACAATGCTATCTGCAGAGCGCTTATCGAAGAATTGGGGAACCCCATTTTGACTACCAGTGCGGCGGTGGAGGATGACAGTGAGCCGATGGCCGAAGCCTTCGAGATAGAAGAACGGCTCGGCAATCAACTCGATATGATCATTGACGGGGGCCCGGTTTATCCGGCCCCTTCAACGGTGGTGTCCCTGGCCAACGACGAAGTCGCGATTCTGCGATACGGCAAGGGCGATACCAGCCAGTTTGAATAACCGGACGGTCACACGCGGCGGTGCGTCTATCCGCGATCATTACTGTTTTTACCCGCCAGGGGTTCTTTAAGGGATTTACTCATTGTAAAGTGCAGGGTCTTGCGTTCTGGAATGTTCATCACCTGGCCGGTTTTGGGATTTTTGGTGCTGCGGGCCTTGCGCCTGCGCACGCTGAAACTGCCGAATCCCCGGATCTCCACCCGCCGTTCTTCGATTAGGGCGTCAACTATCGTTTCCAGCAGAATATCCACGGCCTGGCCTATGTCTTTCTTGAGATAGCCGTCCATCTTGGCGGTCACCTCATCTATCAGGTCTTTTTTTAGCATCTCTTGTTTTCCCCTTCCATGTGTTTACTGCTTACCGGCTTTTTGCTACTCAAGCAATCGAGAGGCATTCCATTCATAGGACAGCAGCGGCTGAAACAAAACGGCCTCTTCAAACAGGGCGCTTCCCCTGCTGCCAAGCAGGATCTTCAGTAAAGAGAAGTCCTTTTGGGCAGGATAGACCAGTTCAGGTAATTTCTCTTCCAGGCCGGCCAGTTTGGCCGCCAACTCAACCGCGTCGGTAAAGTTACCGAACCGGTCGATAAGACCTGCCTGCAAAGCCTGTTCGCCCGAGAAAATTCGACCGTCGGCCAACTCCAGGACTTTTTCGGCCGGCAGCTCCCGCCCTTCGCTGACGGCGTTGACAAACTGACTGTGGACGTTATCGATAAGCGATTGAATCAACTCCCTTTCCGCTTCGGTCATCGATCGACCGGGGGAACCGATGTTCTTCATTTTCCCGCTTTTGACAACTTCCGATTTATAGCCGATCTTTTCGAAAATCTCGGCAAAATTGGGGAACTTGATGATTACCCCGATACTGCCGGTCAGCGTGCCCGGGCTGGCCACGATCTTGTTCGCCCCAAGGGCGGCATAATAGCCGCCGGAGGCTGCAACCGAGCCCATTGAAGCGACAACCGGCATTACCTGTCTGGTTCGTTTGACCTCCTCAAATATCTCCTGGGAAGCGCCGACCGCCCCCCCGGGACTTTCGATGCGGAGGACAATCGCGGCGATATTGCGGTTTTTCCGAAAAGAGGTGAGCACTCGGATAACCTCTTCGGAAGAGGTTATCATGCCCTTGACCTCAACCACCCCGATCTTGGCGGAACCGGCGCCGAAGACGCCGGACTGCGGAGAGCCGAAAAAATTGAAGAAGAAGGTCATGCCGAACCAGGCCACAACAAACACTCCGGCCAGAATGGCGATTGCCACCATGACCGGGTGTTTTTGTTTAAACCGTCTTTTTGTGGACTCCATAATCAGAGGGACGAACTATTCCTGTTCTTCCTCAACGGATTCCGCGCTGGACTTGGTTTCCATTTCCTCCTTAAGGAGATCGCCGAGGGTGGCGGGCGCCTTGCTCGCCTCCTTGGCCTGGTAATCGCTGTAACCACCAGCTCCCGGCTTCTCGGTAAGGGCCTTGATGGAGAGGCCGATCTTGCGGTCCTTGGCCGAAACGTTGATTACCTTGACTTCCAGCTTATCGCCGACATTGTAGAGACCCACCGGGGTGGTAACCTTCTCCTTGCTGATCTCCGAAACATGAACCAGGCCTTCAATGCCCTCTTCAAGTTCGACGAAAACCCCGAAATCGGTAACGTTGGTGATTTTACCCTCCACGGTGCTGCCGAAAGGGTATTTCTCCACCGCGGCCAGCCATGGATCGGGCTCCAGCTGCTTGACGCCGAGGGAGAACCTTTCATTCTCGCGGTCGATCTTCAGGACCACGGCTTGAATAGTCTCGCCCTTGGCATATTTCTCGGAAGGATGCTTGATCCTTTCGGTCCAGGAAAGATCGGAGACATGGATCAGACCGTCGATGCCTTCCTCGATGCCGATGAAGACACCGAAATCGGTGATGTTCTTGATCTTGCCCTCGATAATCGAGCCAACCGGATAATTCTCGGAGACCAGGTCCCAGGGATTGGCCTGGAGCTGCTTCATGCCGAGGGAGATCCGCTTGGCGTCCGCGTCGATATTCAAGACCTGAATTTCGACCTCGTCGCCGATATCGAGGATCTTGGAAGGATGCTTGGTCTTCTTCGACCACGACATCTCGGAGATATGAATGAGTCCCTCGACCCCTTCCTCCAACTCGGCAAAAACCCCGTAGTCGGTGGTGCTGACTACCCGGCCTGTGGTCTTGGAGCCCACCGGGTATCTGTCCTGCACGGTCTTCCAGGGATCTTCCTTGAGCTGTTTGACGCCCAGGGAGACCTTGTCGGTTTCTTTATCGAACTTGAGAACCTTGACATCGACCTGCTCATTGACCTTGAACAGCTTGGAGGGATGGGAAACCCTGCCCCAGGAAAGGTCGGTGATATGGCAAAGACCGTCCATGCCGCCCAGATCGACAAAAATACCGTAATCGGTGATATTGGTGATCGTGCCGTTGATAACGGCGCCTTCTTCAAGGTTATCGCGCATCTGCTCACGCAGCTGCTTACGCTCTTCCTCAAGAATGGCGCGCCGGGAAATTACGACGTTGTTTCTCTTGCGATTATATTTAAGGACCTTGAAATCGAAGGCCTCGCCGATCAAACTATCGAGATCCTTGACGGGCCGCAGGTCGATCTGCGAGTACGGCAGAAAGGCGGGTACGCCGATATCCACCGAAAGACCACCCTTGACCCGGCTGTCGATCCGACCCTGGATGACGCCGTCCGCTTCCTGAATCCTGGCAATGTCTTCCCATACTTTAATACCGATGGCCTTTTCCCGGGAAAGCTTGATGCCGCCTTCGGCCTCCCGCTTCTCCACAAAAACGTCAAAGGTATCTCCTACCGAAACTTCCGTTGCCTCGCCATCCACTTTGAATTCGGAGAGGGGGATGGAACTTTCCGATTTGTCGCCGATATCGATAATTGCCTGATCCTTGGTTAAACCGATCACGGTACCGACTACGACTTCACCGACAGCGGCCACCTTGACCTGACTGTCTTCGAACATCTGCGCGAAAGAACCAACCGGCGGCTCTTCCATTGTTGGGGTTGTGGGTTGTGTTTTGTTGTTTACCATTAAAATAGCTCCTAGTTCCTTTTTATCGAAAGCGCTTATATACCAGAGACCACGACCAAAAACAACAATTTCTTGATAAAAATACAGGGAATTTTATAAAGAAGGCGCGGCCGAAAAAAACAAATAAAGTCCGGTAGTTAATGACTGTTCTTTTCGTTAAATCTGGAAAATGTCGCCGCCTGGCCAGCGGTTTATGCAACAGTCAGGCGCTGAAGACCAGCTGGCTGCGGCCGTCCTTCTTAGCCCGATAAAGGGCCTTATCGGCCCGGCTGAACATGGCGAAGACATCCTTCTCCAACTTATCATCGGTGCGGACAAACTCGGCGGCGCCCAGGCTGAGGCCGGTTTTGCCCAGCGCCTCCTTATCAAAGGAGGCGATAATCCGCTCTCCGACCCTGGCCACCTGTTCGGCGTTGACCTGGGGAGTCAGGATGGCAAATTCGTCGCCCCCGTGCCTGAAGACCAGGTCGACGTCGGTTCGGGTGCATTTTTTAAGGATCTCGGCAACTCTGATTAAGAGCTGATCACCCTTCTGGTGGCCGAAATCATCGTTGTACGACTTGAAATTATCGACATCGGCAACAATCAGAAAGACCGGATAGTCCTGCCGCGCCGCCCGGTGCACCTCTTCCCTGATCTTCTTATCCATATGGCGGCGATTGTAAAGACCGGTGAGGGGATCGCAGCTGGAAAGGAATTCCAGCTTTCTGAGCATCTCCCTCTCCCGCATGATCCTGTTGATCTTGGCCTCCAGCTCGTCGGTGTTAAAAGGCTTGAGGATAAAATCGCTGGCCCCGGCCCCGATCACGTCGACATAGCTGAAAGTCCCGGTATAGCCGGTGACCACGATCACGCTGGTCTCGGGGTAATGGCTTTTGATGTGTTCAAGAAGCTGCATGCCGTCCATTTCCGGCATCACCATATCGGTGACGACAATTGAAAACCACTCCTTTTCGAGAATAGCCATGGCCTCCCGGCCGTTGTTGGCCTTTACGCACACAAAGCCGAAGGAGCGGACCGCGATGCCCAGGAGTTCCAGAACCAGCGGGTCGTCGTCAACGATCAGGATCCGCTCTTCGACCGGCGTGCTGTTTTGATTTTCGATAGTCATCCAATATATTCCCGTGATCAAAAACCAGAGGGGGCAGGCTATCCGGTGCAAAAAGCGCCGCTTCCAGCGCATCATCGCCGCCGAGCGGCCGCCCCTCCGCAGTAGCTAAAAAGACCGTGGAGATCGTATGCATCCTGGCATCCCGGTTCGGATCGGAATAGGTATGCAGTTGTTGCCCCAGCACAACCCGCAGGCCGGTTTCCTCAAGGGCCTCCCGGCGGGCGGCGGACTCGAGGCTTTCGCCGTAGTCGACAAAACCGCCCGGCAGGGCCCAGCCATAAGGGGGATTGCGCCTTTTCACCAGAACGATCTTCTCCCCGACTTCAATGATAATATCAACCGTCGGCACGGGATTGCGGAATTTTTCAACCTCGGCGCCGCATCTGGGGCACTTCATCTCGTCACCCTCATGATTGCATATTCAGCGGCCCCGGCTCAACCGCAAATTTTTTTAATATTTTCCCAGTTAACCACCGAGTTCAAATCGTGCCCGCCGGAATTCCAGGGCTGTTCGTAGACAATTGGGGTTATGCCCTCTTCCCCGGCCAAGGCGCGGGAGATCTCGTAATGCTATACCCCTTTCAGGTTGTTTTTTGCGACGCAATCACTTTTTACGACGTCATCAATCGTGGAGCTGATTCCCTTGCGCAAAAGCAGGGCCTTACGATGATTTAAGCCAACTTGACAAATAGCGGCAAAGAAGTCATATTGTCTTCTGCTCTAAGCATACGGGGTTAATTGAAAGATTCAAACCGGTCTTTTTGGTTCAATCGTCCGGGAAATCCACTACAATCCGATATCAGCGGGTCCACGGACAGCCGCGAGATCGACTGACAGCGCCACTCAGCTATTTGATTTATCGTTGGTCAAATTGACCATTTTTGTTTTTTTTTCACAAATCCATCAAACATATTTGGAGTTTTTTTAGACAATGAAGCTTCCTCCTTTAAAAATCGGCCCCTTTGTGGCGCCAATTCCTCTGGTCCAGGGCGGCATGTCCATTCAGGTTTCCACCTCCGCCCTGGCTATCCCGGTCGCCGATTGCGGCGGCATCGGCACCATCGGCGGTTCATCCATTCCGATCGAGGACCTGAAAGCCGATATCCGCAAGGCCAAGGAGGCCAGCAAGGGGATTATCGCGGTGAACATCATGTTCGCCATGAAAAACTTTTATGAACTGGTGATGGCCTCCATCGACGCCGGGGTCGACATGATCGTCACCGGGGCCGGATTTTCCAGGGATATCTTCAAGGTCGGCAAGGATACCAACACCCCGATTGTCTCGATCGTCTCCTCACCCGCCTTTGCCAAGCTCGCCGAAAAACTGGGCGCCGCCGCCATTATCGTCGAAGCCAAGGAGGCCGGCGGCCACCTCGGCACCGACCGGTCCCTGCGCGACCTTTTCCCCGAGATCAGAAAGGTCGTCAAAAGCGTCCCCCTCATCGCCGCCGGCGGCGTAACCAATGGCTACGAAATGGCCGAAATGATGGACAAGTACGGCGCCGACGCGGTCCAGATCGCCACCCGCTTCGTTCTCACCAAGGAATGCAGTGTCGCCGAGAACTTCAAAAAGGTTTTGCAGAACGCCACCAAGGACGACGTCACCCTGGTGCGCTCCCCCGTCGGACTGCCCGGCCGGGCCATTAAAACCCCTTTCGTCAAGCAGCTCCTCGAAGACGAAAGCCAACTGGCCTGCAAGAAATGCCCTTACAAGTGCCTGAAAAAATGCGACCATGTCTACTGCATTTCAGAACGGCTCAGAGCGGCCCGGGACGGCAATATCGAAGAGGGCCTGTTCTTCTCCGGCGAAAACGTCGACAAGTTTAACGACATCCTGTCGGTAAAGGAAGTATTCGACCAGTTCGTTTCCCAGGCCGAGTCCGTTTATAAGGAAGGGTCTTGAAACAAAATTCCCAATCCCGGCTTAACCGGAATCTTGCAGCCCCTGGCAGAAGCATAGTCCAGACGGCTGTCCTACATAAAACCCGTAACCATCTCCGCAACCTCCCGGTTGCCGCTGACTGAAATATGGCCCAAGACCTGCCCGAACCCAAAATCATCTCCCGGGATGAGCATTCCATTTCCAGAAAGGACATAGACCGCGAGGCCTTGAAGGTATTATACCGTCTTCGTGATGCCGGTTACGACGCCTATCTGGTCGGCGGCGGTGTCAGGGATCTGTTCCTCGGTAAAACCCCGAAGGATTTTGATATCAGCACCGACGCCCGCCCCGGCCAGCTCCGCAAACTCTTCAAAAACAGCCGGGTGATCGGCAAACGCTTTCGCCTGGTCCAGGTCTTTTTCCATGGCGGTAAAATTATCGAGGTTTCCACCCTGCGCTGTCAAAGCGAATTCGACATTGACGGCCCGGTTGAAGTCCTGGCCGCGAACAACACTTACGGCACCGTAGCGGAAGATGCCTTTCGGCGCGATCTGACGATCAACGCCCTCTTTTATGACATCAAGAATTTCACCATTATCGATTACGTCAACGGCGTCGCCGACCTCAAGAGCAAGTCGGTGCGGATAGTCGGCGAACCGGAGCGGCGAATCAGGCGTGACCCGGTCCGGATGATGCGGGCAATCAGACATGCCGCTCGCCTTGACTTTCACATCGAACCGTTAACCTGGGCGGCGATCAAAGATAACGTCGCCGATCTGAAAATGTGTCCCGAGTCAAGACTCCGCGACGAACTGCTGAAGGATCTGAAAGACGGGGCCAGCGCCGGCTGGGCCGGCTTGGCCATGGATTGCGGGCTCTTCCAGATCCTGCTGCCCTTTTACCTGAAAAACCCGAGCGCCGAGACCAGAAACCTCCTGCTGGCCTGCCTCTCGGTTAGCGACCGCCTGCAACGAAACGGCGCCCGGCTGCCCGAGCAGTTTCTCTTTGCCTTATTAATGCTGCCCTGGGCTGTAACGGAAATAGGTCTGCTGGACGACTCCGCCGATACCGCCAAAAAAACCAATTTGAGCAAGGCCGCCCGTGACGCCGTTGACCGCAATCTCCAGCATCTCAATGTCAAAAGGGCCCAGAAGGACGCGGTCACCCACCTGCTGACCAACCTGCCGGTGTTCATCAAATATGCCGACAAAGAGAAATGGCCGGCCTGGCTGACCAGAAAGAGCTATTTCAACGACGGCCTGTTGTTCTATAAAGTTTACCTGGAGGCCAGCGGCGGCCCGCCCATCCCCGATGAAGAAAAAATCGTGACAGAGCCGCTGCCCGCCGCTAAACCGGGCGCCCACCGCAAAAAACCCAGCAGGCAAAGCAGAACACCCGCCTTTGCCGAGGATACCGAAGGCGGAGTGTTCGGCCTGAGGAAAAAATGATTGCCGTACAGGAAATTGCCCGTTTACGTAAATTACCGCTCCGGGAGCTGGCCGCCCTGGCTCTGGAACAAAAACTGGCCAAGCGCGGCAGTCAGGTCTCCCTGTGCAGCATCATCAACGCCAAGTCCGGCAAATGCAGCGAGGACTGCCGGTTCTGCACCCAATCGGCCCATTACCACACCGATGCGCCGGTCTATCCCCTGAAGAACCGTGAGGAAGTACTGGCAGCGGCCGGCGCGGCCAAAAAGGCCGGAGCCTCCCGCTTTTCCCTGGTCACCAGCGGCCGGGGCATCAGCCGCGCCGAGGTCGGCCCCATCGCCGAACTGGTTGCGGCGATCAGGGCGGAGATCGATATCAAGGTCTGCGCCTCGCTGGGCATCATGGACGCCGAGGGGCTGGCCCTCCTCAAGGAGGCCGGGATGAGCCGCTATCATCATAATCTTGAAACCTCCAGGGAGTTTTTCCCCAAGGTGGTCGCCACCCACACCTTCGACGACCGGGTAAAGACGATCGAGGCCTGCCATGCAGCCGGGGTGGAAGTCTGCGCCGGCGGCATCTTCGGGCTCGGCGAGAGCGAGGAGGACCGGATCTCGATGGCCCTTTCCCTGCGCGAGCTCGAGGTCGACTCGGTGCCGCTCAATATCCTGATCCCCCTGCCGGGCACCCCCCTGGCCGGGATGGCGCCTATCCCGGCCGCCGAAGTACTCCGCTCCATCGCCCTCTACCGGCTGATCAATCCGGCCGTGCCGATCCGGCTGGCCGGCGGCCGCGAGACGATCCTCACCGACCTCCTCGGCTCGGCCTTTATGGCCGGGGCCGACGGCATGATGATCGGCGGCTATCTCACCCAGCGCGGCCGCCCCCCGGAAGATGACCGGCGCTTCGTGGCCGAGATCCAGCGGATATGGACTTCCTGAGCCAATGGTTGCGGGAGCGTCTGGCTAGCGGCGATTACCGCCGCCTCTTTCCGATCGAACGCTCCGCCAACGGCCGGATCGGCACGGCCGAAAAACCCGGCTCCCCGATCCTGGATTTTTCCTCGAACGACTACCTGGCCCTCTCCACCCACCCGGCGATGATCGCCGCTGCCGAAGCGGCCCTGGCCCGATACGGTACCGGGGTCGGCGCGGCTCGTTTGATGAGCGGCGATCTGATGCTCTTTCATCAGCTGGAGGAGGCGGTCGCCGCCTTGAAAAGCCGGGAGGCGGCCCTCGTTTTCGGCAGCGGATACATGGCCAATATCGGCGCGATTCCCGCCCTGGCCGGGCGGGGCGACGTCATCTTTTCGGACCGCCTGAACCACGCCAGCATCCATGACGGCTGCCGCCTGTCCGGGGCGAAACTGGTCCGCTTCCGCCATAACGATCCCGATCACCTCGAGGATTGCCTGAAAAACAAACGAGGCGGAAACCGGGGACTGATCGTGGTCGAATCCCTCTACAGCATGGACGGCGACCGCTGTCCCCTGGCCGATATCGTCCGCCTCAAAAACCGCCACGATTGCCTGCTGATGGTCGACGAGGCCCACGCCACTGGTATCTTCGGGAAAAAAGGCGGCGGCCTTATCCAGGAAGAAGGTTTTGAGGATGAGGTGGAGATCGCCATGGGTACCTTCGGCAAAGGACTGGGCAGCTACGGCGCCTATATCGCCGGCTCGGAAACCCTGAAAAATTACCTGATCAACCGGGCCCGCACCTTCATCTACTCGACCGGCCTGCCCCCGGCGGTAATCGCGGCGTCCCTTAAAGCGGTTGAACTGCTCGCCGGGGAGCCGGAGCGCCGCAAGAAGCTGCGCGACAACGCCGCCTATTTCAAAAAAGCCCTGGTCGCGGCCGGCCTGCCCGGCGAACCCGGCCCCTCCCAGATTGTCCCGGTAATGGTCGGCGACAGCCGCCTGGCCGTAAAGATCGCTGAGGAGCTGCGCGCAAACTCGATCTTCGTCACCCCGGTCCGTCCGCCGACCGTCCCGGAAGGCACCGCCCGCCTGCGCTTCTCGGTCACCCTCCACCAGAGCCGCCGGGAACTGGCCGATACCGCCGCCTTACTGATGGAGATCTGCAATAGATTATCGGCGCCGATCTCTTTTCCGGCTGAGTAGGGTTGCGCAAACCCCTTCATCCCCTTCCGCCCCGAAGCCGAACCCGCCCCTTTACCGCCTTTTGCCGCCCAGCACCTTGCCAATTGCACCTGGGCAAATCGCCGATCCTTGCCACCGCCCACCATATCCAAACCGTTAAACCATTCCGGCAAAAATATTATGCCCGATGCCGCCATTCGTGGTATTAATACTCCCTGGATGTTTTAGGCAGGAGAGTCCGGCTTCCCCGGATTTACCGCGGATTCCCATGATTATGGAATCCGCCCCGGGAATTCCCGGCATTACGGCACATCTTAATTCCCCGGAGGACAATATGGGAAAAAGTTCAGCTTCCACACGGAAAAGCGCCGGTATCGCACTGATGGTCATCGGGATTGGTCTGGCGATCTGGGCAGAGCAGTTGTCCGGCTCGCTCGGCTCCCAGATAACCCAAACCGTTACCGGTTCGGCAACCGACAAGGTAATGCTTCTCTACATCGGCGGTGCGACCGGTTTTGTGGCCGGTCTATTCCTTTTTCTTAAAAAATAACACCTGGAGTCAGCATGGAAACTGAGAACCTGCTTATCTTTTTAGCAATCGGCGCGGTCGCCGGCTGGCTGGCCGGCCTCATCACCAAAGGCCAGGGCTTCGGGATTATCGGCAACATGGTCGTGGGGATTATCGGCGCCGTCCTGGGCGGTTTTTTATTCAGCTGGCTGGGAATAACCGCCGGCGGCCTGATCGGCGCGTTAGTTATGGCCACGGTCGGCGCCGTGGTGCTGTTATTTGCAATCAGGATCGTTAAAAAGGCCTGAAGCGATAAAATTGCAAATGCTTGCCCCGGTTCCCTTACTTCACTGACATCCATTCGCCATAGGCGATCCCAGGATGTGGTGTGCACGGCCCGCATCGGTTTAACCGGTTAGTCGGCAGGATGCCCCGCAGCCCTCTAACTGAAAAACAAGGGGAAATGAAAAGGAGATTAAGATGAATTGGTATCTGGAAGTGTTGAAAAAATACGCGGTTTTTGGCGAACGAGCAAGAAGAACGGAATATTGGATGTTCGTGCTGTTCAACTTGATCATTACCTTCGTTCTTGGTTTCGTAGAGGGACTTGTCGGCAGTCCCGGCATGATCGCCATGCTCTACGGCCTGGCCGTGTTCATTCCAGGGCTTGCCGTATCGGTGCGGCGGCTCCACGACACCAGTCACAGCGGCTGGTGGATGCTGATCAGCCTTATCCCGCTTATTGGTTTTATCGTGCTGCTTGTCTTTATGGTTCAAGACAGCAAGCCCGGGCAGAACGCCTATGGCGCGAATCCGAAGGAAGCAACCGCCTGACAATCTTAATACACGAATAAAAAACTTACGGGGCAGGCCGCCGCAATGTCAGCTTATTCTTGACATCCCGGCAGCCTGCCCCCGCTATGCACTTTCCGGAATCACCGTCCAGGTACCCCTTGCAGCAACTTCCCGCCGATTCGATTCTTGATCCTAAGATTGATGACTTCGCGAAAAGTGGTACCCCATCGAGTCACTGCAACACGGCGATCAAAAGTTGACCCAGCCCTTGACGGTCAGATAGACCTGCAATTCATCTTCTTCCTCCCGGTCCGGGGCATAGACCGCGCCGATCCCGGGGGCGATGGCCAGATAGCGCAGCATGGTCACGGCGAAATTAAGCTCCGCCCCGGCGGCATCGAGCCAGTCGCCGTCGCCGCCGCTTTGCCGGTCGAGCCAGGTGCGCCCGCCCTCGTAGAAAATTTCGGCGAAGAGTTGCCGGGAATAAAAGGGGAAGATTCCATCTTTGCCTCGGGAGATGTCCCAGATCGGGAAACGATAGGCGGCCGCGGCGGTCGCCGCCTCGTCGCCGATCCGGAAGTTAGTCGAATAGCCCCGGAGGGTCAGGGTATCGGGAATGCCCGGGGTCAGTCGCGCCACCGGATTCGCAAACCCTCCCAGGCCGAAACTCCCCTGGGCGATCCGGTCCCCCTCGCTGAAACCATAGGCGGCGGCGAATTTAAAAACATGGTTCTTCAGCCCCGGAACGGGCAGATATTCGTTCCAGGTCCCGAGATAGCGGGAGCGATCAAGCTCCCCGCCCAACTCCTGCCCGGACCATTCTCCCGCCAGGGAGATCAGACGGCCCTCCTCGATGGAACTGCTCCGCCCGAAAACATAGCCGTCGAAGTAGTTCAGCCGCGCCCACACCAGCCCCTCGCTTGCCTCGGAGGGCGGCAGCGAAAGGGTGAGGTCCCGGTAGTCGTCCCGCACCTCGCCGATGAAGCGGCGCTCCTTGTACTCGTAACCGGTCTCGAAGGTGAAGCTGCGCTCCAGACTCTGCAAGGGGAATTCAAGAACCACCCCGTAGCGCTCGACCTCCTCGCCGTGATCGAAGCGGCGCCCGCTCCCCTCCTCATGCAGCAAGTCGGGGAAAAAATCCTGATCGGCCGCGGCATAAAGGCGCAGGGTCGGCAACAATCCCCGGTAGGTATAGAGGAGCGAGCCCAGCGGAGTTTCATACTCCGATTCCAGACCGGCGAGAATTTTCAGGTCATGGAAGCCGGCGGGATCGGAAAAGGAGGCGCCCACCCCGCCCTGAACCCCTTCCGAGCTTGCGGTAAGCCAGGGGGACCAGTAATCGAAGCGGATATGGGCGAAGGAGTTGTAGGGGCGGGACGGCGGCAGTTCGCTCAGGGCCTGTCCGGCGGCGGCAGCGCTATTCTTCTTCAGGTCCTGCAGCCAGGCCTCCCTTTCATCCTCCCTTAGCGGCGAGATCACCGGCAGGGGCCCGGCCGGGGCGGCGGGGTAGGAGATCTCGGTCAGATACGGACCGAAACCGTCGTAGCCGGTAGCGATGATCCGGCGGCCATCTCCGGCAAAGACCGGGAAAAAGAGGCCGCCGGTCACATTGGTCAGTGGCACGGGAGCGCCGCCCCCCGCCGCAGCCACTTCATAGAGGTTGAAGACCCCGTTCAAGTCGCTGCTGAAGACCAGGCTCCGCCCGCCGGGATGCCAGGCCGGGGCGATGATCTGGGCAGGGGAGGCGAACAGGTTTCGTTCAAGGCCGGTCGCCGCCTCGTAAATCTGCAACCGGAAGCCCTCCGCGTCCGCCCGGACGAAAGCGATCCGGGAGCCGTCCGGCGAATAGCGCGGCGAGGCAAGCTCGGCCTGGACGGGCAGGGTAAGGAGGGTCCGCTCGCCGGCTACCCTGCCCTCCAGGTCCAGGCTCAGTTCCAGGAGCAGCGGTTTGCCCTGCCGCTGGCTGACCGCAACAAGCCGCCGCCCGTCCGGGGAGGAATCGACCGCCCGGTACCTGCCCTTCTCGCTGACCAGCCGGTCTTTCCCGGTCCGGGGCTCGAAGCGGCGGATTTCGTACCAGGTATTTTCGAAATTTTCGACATTAAGCCGGGTATAAAGGATCGTGCCGTTAGCTTGGGCGGCGGCCAGGCTCCCCGAGGGTGAGGTGGTCTGGCCCGACGAGGTGCGCCTTACCTGCCGGCGGGCGGGATCGTAGACATAGAGCCGGCTCACCTCCTCTTCCTCGCCGGCCAGAAAATAAACCAGATCGCCAAGGACCGCAGCCTGGCCCACCGCCAGCCCTTTCGGGGTCAGCCGGGGGACATCGGTAACGGGTCGGCTCCGCAGCCGGGCGAGACGCTTTTCCTGATGTACCTTTTCCATGGTCAACATTTCCTCGGCCAGAACCGGAAAAGACCTGCCGGTGGCCCGCCGGGCCGCGTGGCTGTTGGCGAACAAAAATCCGCAGGCGATCTCCCCGTTTAATGCGCCGGTCGGGTTCTCCCCGGCCTCGGTCGCTTCGACATGCTGAATCAGGCGCATTCCGTAGAGGTAGGCGCCGAGCCCGTAAGGCCAATGGGGGATTTCCAGATACCATTTCGAATAGGGCAGAAGGTTATCGTCCCGGACCGCGGTACGGAAAATCATCTCGACCAGGGTGGATCCGCCCCGGCCGGGGGGGACGAATTCGGTTTCGGCCCAGATCGACTGCCCCTCCAGATACCAGGAGGGGGAAAGGGCGACCGGCGAGGAGGTGAAGAGAAAAAGGAGAGCCGAGAGAGGATCGCCGAACGGCGCCACCTTTCCGAAGATCGAGGAAAGGACCCGGTTGTAGCCGAAGCGCATGTCCATGGTGAAAACATGGGTGAGCTCATGAAAGACCGTGCGCCGGAGGTAATTTCCCGGCATGTAAATGCTCGATCCCGGCTCGGAACCGGCCGCCTGGATCAGCACCCTGTTGTGGGGGATCGCGGTGGCCCAGCCGTTATGGGTATCGAGTGAATCGACGAAGAGGATATCGATCTTCCCCGCCGGGCGCCAGGCGAAGATTTCGCTCAAAGCCGCGTACGCCTCCTCGGCATAGCGCCCGATCAGAGGGGCGGAATCGGCCAGGGGTTCCTGGTAGATCACCCGGAAATGGGGGGTTGCGAAGGTGAAAAGCCTTTCCCCGACCGGCACTTCGGCCTGGCCGAAAGCGGGGGAGGCCGAAAGGGCGGCAATGACCGCCGCCAGGGCGAGGAGCGTCTTGAGCAGATGGAGTTTCTTCAAAATATTCACCAAACCGGATAATTTGAAGCCACCAGAATAAACCATTTCACAAATAAAAACAGCCTAATCCAATTCAGGGCGCTTTCCTTCGTTCACCGCCATTCCGCGGGATTGCCCCCTGCCGAGGGGAAATCACCGAGCCGCTAAAATCAACGGTCGGCCAGCCGGTAGCCGATGCCGCGGACCGTTTCGATCCTTTTGCCGGTCTCGCCGAGTTTTTTGCGAAGAGTGGAAATCTGCACGTCGATGGCCCGCGGGGTCACGATATATTCGTAGCCCCTGACCGCATCGATGATCTGCTGGCGGGAGAAGGCCCAGCCGGGTCGCCTGGCCATGAGCTCCAGGATGCCGAATTCGGTGAGGGTGAGTTGGAGCTGCCTGCCGGCCATGGTAACCTGATGGCGACCGGGATCAATCGTCAGGTTATGGATTTCAATGACATGGTCCCGCCCGGTGGGCGGGGATTTTCTTCTCCGCAGAACCGCCTTGATCCGGGCAATGAGGATCGCCGGACTGAACGGTTTGGTGATGTAATCGTCGGCGCCCAGATCGAGGCCGGCGCTGACGTCGACATCTTCACCCTTGGCGGTAAGCATGATTACCGGCAGTTCGCGATGCCCTTCACTTGATCTCAGCTGCCGGCAGAGCTCCGAACCATTAATGCCGGGCAGCATCAAGTCGAGCAGCACCAGGTCCGGATTGGCGGAGTTTATCTTCCGCAGCCCCTCTTCTCCGCTATCGGCGCATTCCACGTCGAATCCGGCCTTGACCAGATTGTAACTGACCAGCTGCTGAATATCCTCGTCATCCTCGACAACCAGAATGGTTTGTTTGGCCATACTCGCTCCAGGGTGTAATTTCCGTGCGGTCCCCGCCTTTACTCAGCAGAGCGGAACCGGGCCGGGAAGCTGCAACTATCCGAACCGGCCGGTAATATAATCTTCAGTCAGGCGATGGCTGGGATTGGTGAAAATCTGCCGGGTCGCGCCCACCTCGATAAGGTCACCGAGATGAAAATAGGCGGTGCGTTGGGAGACCCGGGCGGCCTGCTGCATCGAATGGGTCACGATGGCAATGGTGTAATGCTGTTTCAGTTCGTCGATCAGATCCTCGATTTTGGCGGTGGCGATGGGATCAAGGGCCGAACATGGTTCGTCCATCAGGATGACCTCGGGACTTACCGCGATAGTCCGGGCGATGCACAAGCGCTGCTGCTGCCCGCCGGAAAGACTGGTACCGGACTGATCGAGACTGTCTTTCACCTCGCCCCAGAGACCGGCCTTCTTGAGAGAAAGCTCGACGATCTCGTCCAGTTCGACCTTGCCGGCAGCCAGGCCATGGATCTTCGGGCCGTAGGCAACGTTGTCGTAGATCGATTTCGGGAAAGGGTTGGGCTTCTGGAAAACCATGCCGATCTGGGCCCGAAGCTGGACCACGTCGATCTTCCGGTCGTAGATATTCTGATCGTCCAGATAGATATCGCCGGTCACCCGGCAGGTCTCAATGGTGTCGTTCATCCGGTTCAGGCAGCGCAAAAAAGTCGACTTGCCGCAGCCCGACGGGCCGATCATGGCGATCACCTCGTTTTGGGCGATATCGATGGATACATCGTTGATCGCTCTTTTTTCACCGTAATAGACGTTGACGTTTCTGCATCTCATCCGGGCTGAATCCACTTCGACCTTACCCACCGTGCCACGATGCTCGCGATCATATTTTTCGTATATCGGCATTGATCCGGGTTTCTCACTTTTCCTTTAGCTGCCGGCACATTGCCGCCAGGTTTATTAAACAAATACCGATGGCGTCGCAAAAAGTCGCCAAAAATTAATGAAGCGCACTTAGACAGGCTCAGCACAAACGTTGAATCAATATGTACCCAGCTCACCCTGAACCAGTCAGTTGCCCCGCTTATCCTGAGCCTGTCGAAGGAAGGATTTCCGCGAACTCATCAATACCGGCTCTCAACGGTAAAACTTTCCGCGCCATCTCGAAACGCTCACCGATTCAGGCCATTAGTTTATGGTCGGCCGGATCGGCGATTCGGCTTTTTTAGGGCATCATCACATTTCCAGGCCCTTCAGGGTCTCGACATCCGCGGCGAACTTTTCGCGTTCCTCTGCCGGCATCGGGATCATGCCCTTATCGGCCAGATAGCCCTCTTCGCCCCAGGCTCTCGAATTGGTAAACTCGGCCAGATATTCCTCGATCCCGGGAATCACTCCCGCATGGGCTTTCTTGACGTAGAAGTACAGGGGCCGGACAAGGGAGTAGTCGCCGGCGGCGATCTTGTCGAAGGTCGGGGCGGCCCCATCGATCGGCAAACCCCGGATCTTGTCGCTGTTCTGGTCCAGGAAACTGAATCCGAAGATGCCGATGGCGTCTGGGTTAACCTCGAGTTTCTGGACAATCAGGTTGTCGTTCTCCCCCGCCTCGACAAAGGCCCCATCTTCGCGAATGGTGTGGGCAATCCGCTTGAACGCCGTTTTATCCTCTTTCTTGATGGCCTTGAGCCGGTCGAACTGCTGGGCGCCGCCCTCCATGGCCAGTTCGACAAAGGCGTCCCTGGTGCCGGAAGTCGGAGGAGGACCAAGCACCTCGATCCTGGTTGCCGGCAGTTCCGGATCGATCTCATTCCAACTCTTGTAGGGGTTTGGTACCAGTTCCCCCCCTCCCTGGGGATCGGGGATGTGTTTGGCCAGGGCCAGGAAGATATCCTTCAAGGTCAGGCTGAACGACACTGCTTTTTTGGAATTGGCCAGGACGATGCCGTCATAGCCGATCTTAACCTCGATGATTTCCCTGACCCCGTTATCTTTGCATTGCTCGACTTCGGATTTTTTAATCCGGCGGGAAGCATTGGTGATATCCGGATGCTCAACGCCGACACCGGCGCAGAACAGCTTCAAGCCGCCGCCGGAGCCGGTGGACTCGATCTTGGGGGTCTTGAAGTTTGTGGTTTTGCCGAACTGCTCGGCCACCACGGTGGCAAATGGGTAGACCGTCGAGGAACCGACGATACTGATGTAGTCGCGGGCCAGGGCCTGGCCGGCGCACAACGATGCGAACAGCACGACCGTCAGGGCAATAAAGCTGAGTTGAGCAGCTCGTCCTCTTTTATGCCCGTTAGGGTGCAAACGAAACTTATGTGCCGCGAAGCAAATGCCCTTGGGGTGCCCCGTGGGTGTAAAAACGCTTCCCTGCATCATGGTGAAAACCTCCATTAAAATAAATTTTGACTTGCTTAACCATCACCTGATTTTTCTCGAACTCATCAATGATGATTTATCCAATGTAATTACAAACTGATAAAGCTGAGTTGAGCAGCTTGTCTGCTCGTACGAAACTTATGCCCTGTGGGTATATAGTGAAATTCACCACCAAGCCGTCACGGATTCAGGTTTTTACCAGCGCCGCTCAAAGCGATTGCGCAGAAGGACCGCAACCAGATTCATCACGATCAGGAAGGCCAGCAGGACCAGGATCGCCGCGGAGGTTTTTTCGACAAAGGCCCGTTCCGGGCTGCCGGCCCATAGGTAAATCTGAACCGGCAGAACCGTGGAAGGGTCCGTGAACCCTTGAGGTATATCGACGATAAAGGCCACCATGCCGATCATCAACAGGGGGGCCGTTTCCCCCAGGGCCCGGGCCATGCCGATAATGGTCCCGGTCAGGATCCCCGGCAGGGCAAGAGGCAGGACATGATGGCTCACGGTCTGCATCCGGGAAGCACCCACCCCCAGGGCGGCCTCTCTGATCGAAGGGGGCACCGATTGCAGGGAGGCCCGGCTGGCAATGATTATTACCGGCAAGGTCATCAGGGCCAGGACCAGCCCCCCGACCAGGGGAGAAGAGCGGGGGACGCCAAGGAAGTTGATAAAGACCGCAAGGCCCAGGAGACCGAAGACAATCGAGGGAACCGCCGCCAGGTTGTTGATGTTGACCTCGACTAGATCTATCCAGCGGTTCCGCGGCGCGAACTCCTCGAGGTAGACCGCGGCCGCGACCCCGGTCGGGAAGGAGATGAGCAGCGTGATGACCAGGGTCAGCATCGAGCCAATGAAGGCGCTGCGAATTCCGGCCAGCTCCGGCTCCCGGGAATCGCCGGCCGAGAAGAAGGTCGCGTTGAATCTTTTTTCTATCTTCCCCTCCGACTGCCACTGGTCGAGCCAGAGCAGCTGCTGGTCGCTGATGCGCCGGTCCGCCTCCGGCTCCTCCCTGGATATATAGCCCTTATAGAACATATCAACATCGTCATCGGCCGGAACCCACATTTCCATGGTGGTCCCGATCAGGGAAGGATCGTCGTTGACCAGATCATGCAGCTTGTAGGCCGCGCCGCTGCTGACCAGGGAGTAAAGCTCCCTTTTGTCGCTCCTCCCCACGACCTCGGGGAATTCCCGGCTGATCGCTTTTTTGATAAGGCCCTGATAGTTGGCCCGTCCGAGGTGGTTGAGGTCGAATTCCGCCTCGGCCAGCTCCACCGTCAGCCGGATAAAGGTCTGCTGAAAGGCACTGTGGCCCTTGCCGATAATGGTGGCAAACAGCAAGGCGAGAAAGAGCAGGCTTACGGTAATTGCCGTCATGCCATAGAAGCGGAAGCGTCTTTCCCTCCTGTAGCGGCGGCCCAGACCCCTTTTAACGACTTCGATAGTCTTCGCGGATCCGTTATTCATATTGCTCCCGATATTTGCGCACCACGAAAAGGGCGATGACGTTAAGGATCAAGGTGACAATGAAGAGCACCAGGGCCAGGGCAAAGGCCGCGAGGGTCTTGGGGCTGTCAAACTCCTGGTCACCAACCAGCAGGGTCACGATCTGGACCGTTACGGTGGTTACCGCCTGGAAGGGGTTGGCGGTGAGGTTCGCGGCAAGCCCGGCCGCCATGACCACGATCATGGTCTCGCCGATCGCCCGGGATACCGCCAGCAGGACCCCGCCGACAATACCGGGCAGGGCGGCGGGAATCACCACCTGTTTGATGGTCTCGCTCCGGGTCGCTCCCAGGGCGTAGGAACCGTCGCGCATTGCCTGGGGCACCGCATTGATCACGTCGTCGGAAAGGGAAGAGATAAAGGGAATGATCATGATGCCCATAACCAGTCCGGCCGCAAGGGCGCTCTCCGAAGAGACATCCAGCCCAACCCCCGAAATACTCTCCCTGATGAAGGGGGCCACGGTCAGGGCGGCAAAAAAGCCGTAGACCACGGTGGGGATACCCGCCAGAATTTCCAGCAGGGGCTTGGCGATAGCGCGAAAAGTTCGATTGGCATATTCCGACAGATAGATGGCCGACATCAGACCAAGGGGGACCGCGACCAGCATGGCGATCAGGGAGATCATCAGGGTGCCGGCAAAAACCGGAATGGCCCCGAACGCCCCGGAGGACCCCACCTGGTCGGCCCGAATCGACATCTGCGGACTCCATTTCAGGCCGAAGAGAAACTCGTAAATCGGCACCATCTTGAAAAAACGGATTGACTCAAAGAGCAGCGAGAGGATGATGCCCAGGGTGATAAGAACAGCGAAGGCCGCGCAAAGGAACAGGCCGGCCTTGAGGATCCGCTCCACATGATTACGGGCTCTCAAGGCCGGGTTGATCCGGCGGCGGACCAGGAATATGGCGGAAAGCGCCGGGATCAGGACCAGCACCCCGGCAAGCCTCCTGCTGGTTGCCCGCAGTTCCCGGTAATGGTCAGCGGCCCCGCTTAGTTCCTCTTTTCGGCCGGCCGCGATCATATCACTGTCGACCATGTTTTTGAGATCGTTGATCAGCAGGTTCAAGCGGTTCTCCGGCAGGGAGCGCATATTTTCCGGCAGATCGGCAATTACCAGGTTGTCAATGACCAGGGGTTCGCAGACCATCCAGGTTGTCAGCAGCAGCAAAGCCGGAATGCCGCACCAAAGCGCGGTCAAGAGGCCATGGTAGTTCGGGCGGGAATGGAGGCGCAACACCTCTTCCCGGCCGGCGATAACCACCGCCCTGCCTCTTCCCAGCCAATAGGCGGTAAAGGTCAGGATTATCAGAACCAGTAATATCAAGCTGTATGGCATAGGAAAATCGATTCCGGTTCGAGATTGCGATTTTGGCCTCCCTTCGGCCAGGGTTTCCTATAATTGCAAACGAATGTTAAGATTATGTTAAAAAACGGTTAAAAATCGATGGCCCGGATGACATCGGCCTTAATCTCTGCTATTGCAATCTTGATGGCGTCGCAAAAAGTCCGGTCTACTTACAAAAAGCATATATTAGAATCGTGCAAAATTCGAAATTAATCTGGCAGCTTTATCCCGTTTATATCCTGCTAATCATCGGGGCAATGCTGACTACCGCTTGGTATGGCTCGGAAACTCTGAAAAATTTGTACCTGGCCCAACAGATCGCGAGCCTGGAGTCCCAGGCGAGGCTTCTCGAACCACACCTCGGCGATCTGTACCGGAGCGGGGATAACGCCGAGCTTGCCGCGTTCTGCCGGGATTCGGGCCGTAACGCCCTGACCAGAATAACGGTAATTGCCGGGAACGGCAAAGTGGCCTGCGACAGTACCCGGGATCCGCGGAGCATGGATAATCACGCCCGGAGACCTGAAGTGCTGCAGGCGCGGAGCGGTGCGGTCGGTACCTCCCAACGTTACAGCGCCTCCACTAATCAGCAAATGCTCTACGTGGCCATCCCTTTACGGAGCACCGGAGAAATAGCCGGAGTGATCCGCGCCTCCATGCCGCTGAGCACCGTTCGGGGACCCCTGCGCGATTTTTTCCTGAAGACCGGTTTCGGCATATTTATTGTCATCATAATCACCTCTTTAATCGCCTTTTTTGCCTCCCGGAAAATCACCAGGCCCCTGGAGGCCATGACCAGGGCCGCGACCCGTTTCGCCGCCGGTGACCTGTCCCGGCGGATCGTAGTGTCCGGTTCCGAGGAGATTGTCACCCTGGCCCGGGCCATGAACAAAATGGGCGCCCGGCTACGGGAGAGGATCCAGACGGTGGAGTCCCAGCGCAACGAGTTGGAAACCGTCGTTTCAAGCATGATCGAGGGGGTTGTCGCCTGCGATCCTGAGGCCCGTCTCCTCTACATGAACCAAGCCGCCGCCGCCCAGCTTGAGGTGAATCCCCTTGCCCTTAAGGGCCGCAACATTCTGGAGATGCTCCGCAATATCGACCTTCTCCGTTTCATCAGGCAGACCCTTGACGGGGAAGGCCCCAGTGAGGGCACGGTAATTCTCAATCGGGGCCGGGATGATGAAAAAATCCTCCAGGTTAAGGGCAGCCAGCTTACCGATCCGGACGAGCGCAGGATCGGGGCCCTTATCGTGATCAACGATGTCACCCGGCTTTTAAAACTGGAAAGCATCCGCCGGGACTTTGTCGCCAACGTCTCCCATGAACTGAAAACCCCGATCACCTCGATCAAGGGCTATGTGGAAACCCTTCTGGAGGAAGGCAATGCCGCCCCGCCCCACTTTCGGGATTTTCTTGGAATTATCGCCAAGCATGCCGACAGGCTGCAGGCGATTGTCGAGGACCTGCTGACCCTCTCCAGAATCGAGGGGGTCGGGGAGAGAGAGCTGATCAAACTGGAACCGGGGGGAGTCAGGGATTGTATCGCCGCTGCCGCCGAAATCTGCTCGGCAAAAGCCGCCGAAAAGGGCATCGAGATAAATCTGCGGCAACTCTCAGAACAGCACCGGGCTCTGCTTAATCCGCCGCTGCTGGAACAGGCCTTCATCAACCTTATCGATAACGCCATAAAGTACAGCCCCGAAAGCTCGACGGTTCATGTCGATGCGATTCGGGAGCAGCACTGGCTCAAGGTAAATGTCCGGGATAACGGACCCGGCATCGAAAGCGCCCATATCCCCAGGCTCTTCGAACGGTTCTACCTGATCGATAAAGCCAGAAGCCGGAAAATGGGAGGGACCGGACTCGGACTCGCCATTGTCAAGCATATCGTGCAGGCCCACCGAGGCGAGGTTTCGGTCGAGAGCGAACCCGGCCGGGGCACGGTCTTCACGGTGCGGCTCCAGGCGGTCGAGTAGCCGGGCTGCTGTTTTGCGCTTCCGCCGTGTTATTGAAATTAAGCTATGATTCAGAGCGGAAATGTGGATAGAATAAGCGGGGTCAACCGTAATTTTTCCGGCTCGTCCCAGGCCGCTAGACCGGCGGGCAGGGGCACCTGACCCTCTGATTTATCGTTAGCGAAACCAGGTGCTTTCGAACTATTGCGGCAGCCATAATTTTCAATCGCCAAAAGGAAACAGCCATGGGAACTCATCTGCAGAAGGATATCGAAAAGCTCAAAAACAAGATCATTACCATGGGGGGCGAGATCGAGGACCGGGTATACAAGGCGACTCTTTCCATCATCAACCGCGACGCCGAAATGGCCAAGGCCGTAATCAATTCCGATTACGATATCGATCAGATGGAAGTCGAGATCGAGGACAGCAGCCTCAAGACCCTGGCCTTGTACCAGCCGGTAGCCAGGGATTTGCGCTATATCATCGCGATCCTGAAGATCAACAACGACCTTGAACGGGTCGGTGACCTGGCCGTCAATATTGCCGAACGAAGCCTGTTTCTGGCCGGTCATCCCGAATATGAACTCTTTTTCGATATAGAGGCGATGGCCGATAAGGTCGAGAAGATGCTGACCGGCAGCATCGACAGCCTGGTCCAGGTCAATGCCCAGCTTGCCCACAAGATCAGGGCCGAGGATGACGTGGTTGATGAATACACCAGGCAGATGTATCAGCGGGCCACCGAGATCCTCGCCCAAACCCCCGACCACATTAATTTCGTCCTCCAGGCGGTTTCAGCCGGCCGCCACCTGGAAAGAATCGCCGACCACGCCACCAATATCGCCGAAGACGTAATCTATCTGGTCGATGCCGAAATCGTTCGTCATACCCCGGAGGTCTACGCCGAGGATTGATGGCGTCGCCGCTTCTTTTGACGATTCTTCCCAGCCCTTCGATGACGGAAACAGCGAATAAACCGGGCTTGCGGCAATTGTTTTAAGGAATTTTATTCCGCTGAATCGAAGAATTGCCCGGCCCTGGGACCGTTTCGAGCCGTGGCGGATTTCGTGGCTTGAAAAACCGGATGTTTTCAGGTAAATATTTCGGCAATCCGGAAATATTTTTAACGCCTAAATCAACCGGGACTCCTGTTATGCACATGCCTCAAAACCGCTGGCTCGCTTTTCTTTCCCATCTCGGGATCAGCCTGTTAATCTTTTTGGCCCTATTGCTGCTGATCGTCTTCTTCTGGTATCCGGGGGCTTTGTTTACCGCCGCCGGCGGCTGGGCCGGAATCAGGATCATTATCGGGGTCGATCTGGTCATTGGGCCGCTTCTCACCCTGGTGGTCTACGATATATCCAAACCGCGACCGGTGCTGTTCCGGGACCTGGCGATCATCGCCCTGGTTCAGCTGTCATGCCTGGCCGCCGGGACCTATATCGTCTATCATGAGCGCCCAGTCGCGGTGATCTACGTCTACGATCGCTTCTACGTGTCAAAACTTGCTGATTTAGGGGAAACGGAGGAGGGGCGAGAGCTTGGGTTGAGCCCGATGACGCCGAGGGTCTTTTATTCGGATATCGGCCGTCTTGCCGATGAGAGCGGGGCCAGTCCGGAAGCGATCATCAGACTTTATGATCTGGCCGGCAAAAGTCTCGCCGCCAGAACCGATCTTTATGCGCCCTTCCCGACACAGCGGGCGGAGGCGACAGCTCTGTTCGAGGATGGCGACCGGCCCGAATATCCGGGCCACGGCGACGACTGCTTTACCATAAAGCTGGTTTCCACCTATGAAACCGGAATTGCCTGCTATGATGTCGAGGCGGGGCGGTTCCGGCAATTCGTGCGCGGGGAGCTGAATACCCGGTCGGCGAACGCCGATCGGTAAGAATCCCGGTCAGTTGCCGGCAAGCAGATTCTTTTCCTCCAGGAATTCCCGAACCATCACTTCATACCCCCTTTTCCCTGGTCGATCTGGAAGTTCAAGTGGCGCATGGGTCACGATTTTGAATTGATTTGAATTCGATAAAGACTCCATAGCCTTATTATACCAACCTCCTGGATACAGAGGGAGGCGTCCATAAATTTATAAGTTTCCTGAAAGGGGCGCAGCCGCTTTTGACTCTGTATGTTCTCCGGATCCGCGAGGAAACCGGCAAATCGAATCTACCGAATCATCACTTTTCCGGCTGGCAGCGAGGGCAGAAGAAACTGGCCCGGCCACCGAGTATGCATTTCTCGACCGGTTCGCCGCATTGCAGGCATGGCTCGTTCAGGCGGCCGTAAACCTTTAATCGCACCTGAAAGTAGCCTTTTTCCCCGCTGCTGTTGACATAATCGGAAACGGAGCTGCCGCCGCAGGCGATGGCCTCTTTCAGGATTTTCCGGCTGCCGGCGGCGATCGTCCGCCACTCGGGGAGCTTAAGGGCGCCGGTCGAGGTTTGCGGATTGATCCCGGAGGCGAACAGAATCTCGCAGGCGTAGATATTGCCGATCCCGGTAACGATCCGGTTATCCATCAGGAAGTTCTTAACCGGCAGCACCCTTCCCCGCGCCTTTTCGGCAAGATACTCGGCGGAAAAGCCCGGCTGGAATGGATCTGGCCCCTGGTTGGCGAATAAGGCCTCAAGGTCGGCATCGTTTTTTACTACCTGCACCGAACCGAAGCGCCGGGTGTCGTTGAAGCGCAATTCCATTTGATTGTCGAGGAGCCAGCGGGCGTGGTCATGTTTCGCCAACGGAGTCCCCGCCGGGAAAATCCCGAGCCGGCCGGTCATGCCGAGATGGATGATTATGCTCGCCGAATTATCCAGACCTATAACGATGTACTTGGCTCTTCTCCGCACCGAAGAGATTTTTCGGCCCTCAACCAGCTTCAGCAGCACCTCCGCGGTCGGCCGCGGCAGCCGCAACTTCTGTTTATTGAAGAAAACCCTTTCCAGGCGGCGCCCTTCGAGCAACGGGGCCAGGCCGCGGCAGATAACTTCGACTTCCGGTAATTCGGGCATCTCTTCTCCTTAAATTATGATCATAATGGCGTTTGAAAAAAAATAATGGCCAAATCCGGCAGGAAGATGCCCATTCCCCGGCAAAATCAGCCTGATTAAATTTTTTTCTCCCATTGCACAAATTTTCATGACACTCTTAAAAATCGTGCTATCTTATCAAACTCCTGCTTCATAGTATAAATACCAGCCAGAAAAAAAGCTCCTGGAGATGAAGATGATCGCCAAATGCCCGAAATGTAACAGTGTCGGCAAGCTCGCCGATCAACTTGCCGGCAACCAGGTTCGTTGCCCCAAATGCGGCTTCAGCTTCGTGGCCGAAACCATCCGAAAAGGGAATTGGTATTACGCTGAAGGGGACCGGAAGAAGGGTCCCATCAAACAACAGGAATTTGAACGGCTGCTTGCCGCCGGCGACATTGTTCCGGAAACTCTGGTCTGGCGCAAAGGAATGAACGACTGGCAGCCCCTGGCCGAAGTCAGGTTGTCTGCCGCCAGAACATGGTACTACGCCGAAGGCAACAGCAAAGCGGGACCGGTCAGCCAGGACCAGTTCAACCGACTGGTAGCCGGCAGGACCATTAGCGCCGATACCCTGGTCTGGAGCAAGGGGATGACCGGGTGGCAACCCTTATCCGAAATCAATATGTCGTCCGATTCCCTCACCGGACGGGAAAAATGCGGCGAGTGCGGCAATGACTACATGCCGACCCCGTTAACCGGCGATGCTGAAGAAAAGGTTTGCGAGAACTGCAAGTTCGAAGGGTCCCGGCAAGCCCTGTCCAGAACCAGGCTCAAATACGGCAGTCTTCCGAACAGGTTTGTAGCCAAGATCATCGATCTTTTATTCATGCTGGCCATGGCCGGGATGATCGAGGGGCTGAGCCGAAAGCTCTTTCCGGACTCCTATGCGGCCAACGCCATAACCCCGGTCTTCATGGCAACCCTGACACTCAACATGCTGCTGGGCGTCTTCTATGTCACCTGGTTTGTCGGCAAGTTCGGGGCGACCCCCGGCAAAATGGTCCTCAAGCTGAAAATCTCCAACCCGCCCGGCAACAAGATCGGTTATCTCCACGCCTTCGGACGGTACTGCGGTGAATATATCGCCGGGCTGGGAATCATGGGTTTTCTTATCGTAGCGGCCTTCTGGATCCTCGGCATTATGCTTCCGGCAAATCCATGGACGAACAGCATCGCCATCGCGGTTCTGGTTACCCTCGGTCTGGTTTACGCCCCGGCCATCTTCGATTCCAAGCGCCGGACCCTTTACGACCGGCTGTGCAACACCAGGGTTCTTACCGCCTGATTTTCATCAACCGGTAATTTCTTGTCTATCCGGCCGTGATCACTTGATCCGGCCCAGGTCAACCAGGGACGGCCCGCAACAGCCGGAGGCGGATTTCTCCGCGGTGGGGGCAGGAAGAGGGTTGCAGCATGAATCCCGCGCCTCCATATTAATGACCCCGCCCCGATCGTCGATTATAAATACCGCCTCACCCCAGCGCTCGGCCGCATCACGGCGCAGGCGACCAGTTCTCCCCTTGAACAGGATGACCCCCTCGACCATCACCAGCTCCGCCGGGCCGCGGTAAACCACGGAGACCTCATCAACTTTCGCGGGCTTCAGGCAGCTGAAGGTGAGCGAATAGAACTGGGTGCCTTCCTCCAGGCGGTAGGGGAAGCGCTTGACCAGTTCGGCTCCCCTGAAACCGGCGCCCCGGAGCATGGCCAGCAGATGTTCCTGCTGGAGAGCGCCCCCCAGACATTCTCCCCGCAGTTTCTCGCTGTTTCTGATCGCGGCCGGGATCGGCCGATCGGTGACGACATCCGAAACGACCAGCCGGCCGCCGGGCTTCAAGACCCGGAAGATCTCGTGCAGGGTCCGGCGCTTGTCGGGGCTCAGGTTGATCACGCAGTTCGAGATCACGACATGGGCGGAGGAGTCCTCCAGGGGAATATCTTCCAGATAACCGTGCCGGAATTCCAGATTATCGTAACCGAGCCTCGCGGTGACCGCTTGCTGGGACTCCCGGGCCAGGGCCAGCATCTCGGCGGTCATATCGATCCCGATCACCCTGCCGCCGGGCCCGACCTTTTCGGAAGCGATAAAACATTCGACCCCGCTGCCGCTGCCCAGGTCCACCACGGTCTCCCCCGGGCGAAGCTCGGCATCATTGACCGGGCTGCCGCAGCCGTAAGACCTGCTGGTCGACTCAAGGGGAATGAAGGCCAGGGCATCGTCCGCCGGCCCGAAGGGGTTGGTGATCTCGCTATTGGTCCGCTGCGCCGCCGCCCCGTAAAACTCCCGAACCGACTGATGGCCGTCCCCGGCCGAAATGGAAATCACGCAATTGCAGTGGGTCAGGGAGATATCGCCGCCGTCCGGACAGTCATGGCGGACGTCCCCCATCCGCAGCCGAATTTCAGCCGGATCGCGCAGGGGGTAGCTCTCGGCCCGGCCGTTTATCAGCCAAAGGGCTATCAATTCATAAAGATCGAGATAGGGATCGTGACCGGTAAACTCGCCGCCGGCCAGATAGCTGTGGTCAAGATCGCCGCCGCCGGTAAGGAACCGCAACGGCCGCTGCCCGCTTTCCGGCGAATCCAGAAGGGATGCCTGCCTGATCCTCTCCAGAACCGGGCTCTGCCGCCAGATTTTCTCGAGGCCGTCCGCCAGTTCTCCGGCTGCGAGTTCCTCAATGCCGACCAAGGCGGGCGATGGGTAGACCCTGCCGTCCGGTCCGACCGCCAGAGACTCCCAGCCGGTATTGCTGAGGTCAAATCTGGTCCCCGGCGCACTGAAGACCTGGTTACGGATCGTCTCGATATTATCGATGGTAACCCCGTGCTCCTCGGCGGCCTGCTGGGCCTTGACCAGTTCCGGAAAAATCTCCGCCGGGCCGACAAACTGCTCGGCCGCCCCCTTGCCCCTGACAAAATGCCAGAGGAAATGGAGGTTTTTCACCTTCTTGCGGGCGGCAAGTTCAGTAATTGCCGCCAGATCGGAAAAATTAATTTTGTTGACCGTCACCGACAGGGTAAGCAGAAAGCCCCGCTCGACCAGAGGATCGAGAATGGCCATCAGACGCGCAAAGGTTCCTGCCCCCCGCAGGGAGTCGTGATGCTCCTCCATGCCGTCGAGGCTGATCTGCAGATGCAGGCGCTCTTTCGGCAAGGCGTCCAGCTGCTCCAGATAACTGTCCAGCAACAGGCCGTTGGTGAGAATAACCGCATGGACTTCGGGGTCCGTTAGGAGGCTGGCGATTATTGCGGGAAAATCGGGATAGACAAACGGTTCGCCGCCGGTGAAATAAAAAAGGTTGCTGCCCAGCGCCCTGGCCTCCGCCAGCCCTTTATCCAAAAGCGCCGGCGAGAGGGTCTCGCTCATTTCCGGAGAAGAGGAAAAGAGGCAGTGGCCGCAGGCCAGGTTGCACTTGGAGGTCAGATGGAACCAGCATTCCCGCAGATTTTTCAGGGAGAGATAAGCCCCCCTGCCCTGGTAATCGGGAGGGTCGCCACCGTCGATCTGGTTCCGGATCTGTTGCCGCCGCAGACAGGCCGTCGGTTCGGCGGTAATATTTTGCAGGAGCAGATCCGCCTCGGCGCCGGGAACAAACCAGTCGGGCTTCTCCGGATGAAGATAAACGGGTTGGCCGGCAAAGGTCAGCCGTTGCCACTTGTCCAAAGTGATTGTGGGAAATTTCGTCATAACTTTATTACCGATTATTATCTGAATACAGCTGAATTGATGCGGCGCAAAAGGGTAAAATGCAGCCGCCGTGTGTTTTTTTTTGGGCTTTTTGCGAGTTCATCGAAGTTGACTCAGCCAAGGCGGCGAAAGCACATCGAACCGACTGCAAACTCACCGCCCCGCTACATCTTCCGGACCCTCACCTCGATTTCGGGACTGTCCCGCAATAACTCAAGCAACCGCCCGACCCCGGTGGTCCCGTAATGATAAGGATATAGAACCTTCGGCTTAAAGGCCCGGGCCGCGTCGGCCACCATTTCCGGGGTCATGGTATAGGGCAGGTTCATCGGCAGGAAGGCGTAATCTATATCCTCCAGGGCCTTCATCTCCGGGGTATTCTCCGAATCACCGGCAATATAGACGGTCTGGTCGGCAAAGGTCAACACATAGCCGTTGCCCTCCCCTCGGGGATGAAAAACCTGGCCGTTATCGCGCCTGTGGACCAGGTTATAGGCCGGCACCGCCCTGATTCCGATCCCCATGACCGTTCTCTCATCGCCATTTTTCATGACCAGGCCGCCTTCCACCTCCCTGGCGCAGAGCTCGGTTAAGACAAGCTCGCTTTTTTCGGTCCGCACCTTGGCCAGGGCGGCCGGATCGAGATGGTCGGAGTGGTGGTGGGTCAGGAGGATGAGGTCAGCCGGGGGAAATTTCGAATAATCGGCTTCACGGCTCGACGGATCGATCTGAATGACCTTGTCGTTATAGGTCAGCATCAGGGAAGCATGACCGATAAAAGTGATCTCAAGATCGCCGCCGGCGGTGGCTATCACATCCTTGTCGAATCCGGCCCGAACCTGGACCGGCAACAGACAGCACCCTGAAATCAGGAGCAGCATCAAAACACTCTTCCGCATAATCCCACCTCATTAAAAAACTCTTCATTGGCCTTTTTAACCGCAAAGAAGCCAGGAGTCAGGATCCGGATGAATTTAAGTTTTTTTCTCCCAGCTCCGGCTTCCGACTCCTGGCTTCCGGCTTCTGAATTATACCCCTCACCCGAGGGCGACATCAAGGACCATCATTACCGTAAAACCGACCATGGTCGCCAGGGTCACCAGATCGATATTAGCCGGAATCCGCTGGGATTCGGGGATCAGCTCCTCGACCACGACAAAGATCATCGCTCCGGCCGCGAAACAGAGGGCATAGGGCAGCACGCTCTGCATCCGGAGGACAAACAGCGCCCCCAGGACCCCGGCTATGGGCTCAACCATTCCAGAGGCCTGCCCCAGCAGGAAGCATTTGCCCTTGCTCATCCCATCACGCCGGAGCGGCATCGCCACCGCCGTCCCTTCCGGAAAATTCTGAATCGCAATGCCGATCGCCAGGGCCACGGCGCCGCCGATGGTGGCCGAGGGCAGCCCAGCCGCCACCGCCCCGAAGGCCACCCCGACCGCGAGACCCTCCGGGATATTGTGGAGGGTTATGGCCAGAACCAGCAGGGTGCTGCGCTGCCATGAGGTCTTGATCCCTTCGCTATGCCGGATATCGAGACCGGGATGGAGATGGGGCAGGATCATATCGGCGACGCGCATGAAGGTGCCGCCGCCCAGAAATCCCAGAGCCGCGGTCAGCCAGGGATTGAACCGCATCTGCTCGGCCATTTCTATCCCCGGCCCCAGCAGGGACCAGAAGCTTGCGGCGATCATCACCCCGCCGGCGAAGCCGAGCATCGAATCCATTACCTTCCGGTTAATGGTGCCGGTAAAAAAGACCAGCCCCGCCCCGGCCGCCGTTACTCCCCAGGTAAAGAGAGTGGCCAGAAAGGCCTGAGTCACCGGATGGATCTGCTGAAAATATGTGAACATTTCTCTAGACTCCCCTTTCAACAATCTTCCGCAATAGGCGCGACTCCACCAAGATAACCTGTCAACCCCTAATCTGTCCATCCCCGGGCGGAACCCTCCGGGCGAGTCCGTCGCGGAACTTTAGACAATATTCTCTAATCACCGCCCGGCTGGATAAGAATAGTCTTTAATAGAAGGCTCCGGCACCAGCCCGCCACTTTGCGCAATCCTCACGATAACTTCAGATTATCAAGATGTTATTAAAATAAACACAGACTGGCACGAATGTTGATAATTCAAACAGGCAACACACAAATTTCCCTCACCCGAAAGACTACAGAACAGGAGGACTATTGCGATGAAGAAATTGATTTTGGTTATGGCGGCAATTATGGCCGCGGGCGCCTTTTCGTACCAGATTGTCGATGCCGATCCCTACCGGCGGGGCGGCGGTGGTTACGGCTATGGCTGCAACGGCCCCGGTTGCGGCGGCGCTGGCCCCAACCCGGAAGACTTCGCGGCCCGCGAGAAGTTCTTCGAAGACACCAGGGAAATCCGAAGCCTGCTCTTCGAGAAACGCAGCCAATACGCCGAGGTGATAAGGACCGAACCTGCCGACAAAAGCCGGGCTCAGGAACTGTGGAGCGAAATTTACGATCTGCAGAAAGAGATCGACAAAATCGCGGCCGAACAGGGTATAACCTTGGGCGGACCCGGGTACTGTCTTGGTCCTGATGGCGACTATGAGGGAGACCGGCAGAACCGGAATTTCCGCGGCAACTGCGGTTCCGGCCCCAGAGGGGGATGCCGGTCCGCTTCTTGATTTCTGCTTTAGCACCCGAATCCGTGCAAAGGCGGGGCGTCCGGATGGACGCCCCGCCTTTTTTATGGGGTTTGTCTTCCCGGCCGGTTCAGCCCAGCGCCGATTTAAACATCATCAAACCCATCAGGATCAGTCCGACCAGCACCAGTTTGATATATCCATCCGTTTTGAATTTGCCGTACAATAGAGATCCCGTCCAGACCCCGGCCAGCACCCCGGGCAGGGTCGCGGCCGACAAGCCGACGACTTCCGCGGTGGTAAGGCCGCTCAAGGCATGGGCGGCGGCGGTAGCCACGCCGCTCGTGAAGAAGAAGATCGACAGGGTGGACTTGATCTCATCCTTCTTCCAGCCGGTCAGGGTGGTATAGATAATGGTCGGCGGACCGCCGGCGCTGAAAGCGGCGCTGATCGCCCCGGTGGCAAAGCCCGCCGCCCAGCCCCAGGCCCTATTGATGGCTCTCGGTGTGGCCACAAGAAACAAGCGGTACAGGGCGTAAGCGATCAGCATCGTACCCAGCAAAATCTTGAAAAGAGGTTCATTGACCTTGATCAGCAAAAAGGTCCCGACCAGAATCCCGGGCAGGCAGCCGATCAGCAGCGGCATGATCTTTCGCCAGTCGAGGTGGGTCCTTAACTGCAGGGAGAGAAAAGCGGTAATCACGAGGCCGCTCAACATACAGAGCGGCACCGCCGTCTTGATATCGACAAACAGGACCAGCAGCGGAATGGAAACCAGGGCGAAGCCGAACCCGGTCAGACCTTGGGTGAAGGCGCCGCAGAAGAAAATAACCAGAATCGGCAGATAATGTTCCATGAAGAATTCCACTTTCCGACCTTGGTTATCGGTTTTTTCCCTGACTTAACCGCGGCGGCCGAAGTTTTCAGCCGCAATCAGGCCAAGAGTCGGAAAACAGAAAGAAAAGTCTTAAAAGTCATTCACACTGGACTCTGAATTCACGCACCGCTCTCGAACGCTCACGGATTCAGGTTCACCGACGATTATGGGCGGCAAAGGGAGCGCGGAATTACGAATATATCGCCTTGGGCGCCGGATCTCGATTAAGAGAAAAGCCCGCCCGAAAGCAGGCGGCTACCGATATTCCCAAGGAAGCCGAGCAGGTCGAACCGGGGTTTATCGCACCATCTCGGCAATCTGAAAAGCGAGTTCCAGACTCTGTTCGGCATTCAGGCGCGGATCGCAGTTGGTCAGATAGTTTTTAACCAATTGATCATCCTTGATATCGCGACCGCCGCCGGTACACTCGGTTACGTTTTCACCGGTCAGCTCGAAATGGACTCCGCCCGGTACTGTCCCCGCATCCCAGTGAATCTGGAAAAAGGCCTGGATTTCCTTGAGAATGTTGTCAAAATTCCTGGTCTTGTAACCACCTGCCGTGGTGTAGGTATTGCCGTGCATCGGATCGCAGCTCCAGACCAGCTTGAAGCCCTCTTTCTTCATCTCCCGGCAGAGTTTGGGCAGATAATCCTCAATGATTTCGGCGCCGAAGCGGGTGATCAGGGTAAGCCGGCCTCCTTCATTTTCGGGATTCAACTTATTGATGATCTTCTTGAGTTCGTCGATATCGTGCTTCGGTCCGACCTTCATGCCGATCGGGTTTTTGACCCCGCGCAGGAACTCGATATGGGCGCCGTCCAGCTGGCGGGTCCGGTCGCCGATCCACAGCATATGACCGCTGCAATCATACCAGTTCCCCGGATTGGTTGAGTCCTCCCGAACCAGAGCCTCCTCGTAACCCAGCAGCAAGGCTTCGTGGGAGGTGAAAAAGGCGGCCTGCTTGATCTGGGGAATCTCCGTATCGATGCCGATCAGCGCCATGAATTTTAAGGCCTGGTCGATGCTCGCGGCAAGTTTTTCATAGGACTGACCCTGGGGGGAATTTTTGACAAACTCGTTGTTCCAGGCGTGAACCCGGTCCAGGGAGGCGAAACCGCCGCGGGTGAAGGCCCGGACGATATTCATGGTCGAACAGGCCCGGAAGTAGCCTTCCAGCATCCGCCGGGGATCAGGGCGCCGCGCTTCCGGGGTGGGCTCGATCCGGTTGACCATGTCGCCCCGGTAGCTGGGCATCTCCACGCCGTTAACCATCTCGGTATCGGAGGAGCGGGGCTTGGCGTACTGGCCGGCGATCCGCCCGACCTTTACCACCGGCTTACCGCCGCCATAGCTGATAATCACCGCCATCTGCAGAATAACCTTCAGCATCTCGCGGATGGTGGGGGCATTGCACATGGCGAACTCTTCGGCGCAGTCACCGCCCTGGAGGAGAAAGGCCTCCCCTTCGGCGACCAACGCCAGCTGTTTTTTCAAGGTGCGGATCTCCCCGGCAAAGACCAGGGGCGGCAGGGAGGAGATCTCCCCCAGGACCGTTTGGTACTCGTCCATATCAGGCCAGTTCGGTTGCTGCAGGGCCTGGAAATTTTGCCAGCTTGATTTATTCCAGCTCTGATCACTCATGTGCTTCATTCTCCATATCAATAAAAGTAAGTATGACAAGTTCGCAAAAAGTCGGGATTGCCATAATGTCATTTCGACCAACGGGAGAAATCTTAATAGTTCCAATGGGTTCTTAGTTGAGCAGCTTGTCTGCTCTAACGAAACTTATGCCCTGTGGGTGTAAGGAACAAGATTTCTCACATGCGTTCGAAATGACAGCTTTTTTCGAATTTCTGTGAATTCATCAAGTATTCAGCATCCAAAAAGCGCCTTTCCAGAAGTAAACTCCCAAAAAACACTCTATTCCTGACTCCTGCTCCCTCACTCCTGGCTCCCTCACTCCTGGCTCCTGGCTCCTGGCTCCTGGCTCCTCACCCTTCCAGGGCATTCGGCAAGGGACAAGGTTCGCCGAGGCAACAGAGCTCCAAATCATAGGCGTTCAGGATCCGCAGTTCCTTTTCCCGCCGGTCGCCGACGGGACCGGGAATCAGCGGCTCTTCAAGCAGTTCCAGTAAGCGGAGCCGCTCCGGAATGCTGTCCAGACCCTGCCCGGAAACCTTGCCGGTGCGCGTATCGAGAACTTCGCAGTCCTCGCCGTTGCTGACCACAACCACGGGAATGAGGTATTCCGGGTCAAAAACCCGGGCCGCGGCCAGGGCCGGGCGCTCCCGGGTGACCAACGAGCCGGGCCCGTATCTGATCATCATCAGCCGGTGATTGTTAATTATAACCACAATATCAATCCGCGACACGACAAAGCGGCCGTTGAACAGGGTATCGATCTTGCCGCCGACCGCCAGATCGTTTTTCGAGTAACCCTTTGCCTCGACCAGATAGCGGCAGAGTTTCTGGCGGTATCTTTCGTCATCGGTATCGACGATTCCCTCACCGGTAACATAATCGGTAAGGATACCGTGAATCATGTGGTGCGATTTGATATCGGCCATATCTCCTGAATCGGGTCGGAATTTACGAAACCTTCGCCCACTGGTCTACTGCGTCGCGGCTTATCGAAAAAAACATGGAAAATCTTTAAAATAAAAAGGGGAGCCGACCGAGCCCCCCTTAACCACAGCCATCCCGGTTTTTTTATTACAGATTCAGCCAGGACTCGGAAAAGACATTCTGGCCGGACAGCACCTTATAGGTCTTGTAATGCTCCAGGGAGCGCTGGTCGAGGGTGCTCGGATCGGGATCGTTGCCGTCCATCATGCCGTGGACCATATCGACCAGAACCTGGCGCTCTCCCTTGCAGAGGGCGATCAGCTCGGGATCGTAGGAGTTGACGATAGCGGTGGTCAGGCCGTATTTCATCAGCATGATCAGATAGGTCCGATCCAGATAGCCCCGCAGTTTCTCGTCCACGCCGTTCGAAACGTTGGACAGGCCCACGGTGGTCCGGGAGCCGGGCGCGATCTCGGGCAGCATGCTCAGGAACTCAAGGCCCGACATGAGCTGGTCGGCTCCCAGGGTGATCGGGGTGGCGATCGGATCAAAGATCATCTTCTCGTTGGAGATGCCGGCCTCGTTCAAGGCCATCATCAGGTCGACCGACATGGCGGCCCGTTCGTTCGAGTCCCGGGGCATGCCGTCGGGTCCCCAGAGCAGGGCGATCACGTTGCAGCCTGCCTCGGCGGCGACCGGGATCAGCTTCTCCATCCTTTCCGGCTGGGCGGAAATGGAGTTCATAATGGCGTTTTTCTTGTTTTTAATGGTCTTGAACCCGGCGGCCATCGCATCGGCATTGGTGGTGTCCAGGCAGAGGGGCAGCGGGGTGGCGGCCTCGACGGTCTCCACCACCCAGGGCATCAGCTCGGTGCCGTCCTTGCGGGCCGGCCCGATATTGATATCGAGAAAGGATGCGCCGGCGGCGGTCTCTTCCCGGGCCATCTCCTGGATCGGGCCGGGGTTTCTCTCTTTCATGGCGGTACCGCTTCGGGTTCCCATGATATTGATACTTTCGGCGATCCCAAGTACGAGATTTGACATGTTCTTCTCCTTTTACTTTAATATTTTAAGATTCCTTACGAATCGGTTTAACGTACGGCAATAATTGTCCGGGACGACAGACAAACCCTGAAATTAGCGTCAATACAGATGGTTGTCAATAATGATGTTGACCGGCGCCGTTACGACGGCAGTTTTTCCCGGACGGTCGGGAACTGTTCCATGTCGGTATGGGGCAGAAAGAGGGCGGCCATGTAGTGATTCATGAACTGCGGATTTTCGCTTAGTTCCATATTGGTCATCAGTTTTCTGACTTCGACCCGGTCGCGGAACCGGTTGATATCGTTGAGGCTGATCTGGCAGCCGGTAAGGGAGGCGTTGCCGAGATAGTAGAATTTTTCCCGGTCGATATCGGGCAGCAGGCCGATGCAGATCGCCCGTTCCAGATCGATATAGGCCCCGAAGTTGCCGGCCAGGATCACTCGCTCCAGGTCAGTGAAGGTCATGCCCACCGATTCGAGCAGAGTCTGGTAGCCGGCGTACATGGCGCCCTTGGCCCTGGTCAGGTTGTCGAGATCGACTTCGGTGATGACGATATCCTCGCCGGTCAGCGAGTCACCGGCCCAGGCCAGCACATACTCGTAACCGTCGTAACCTTCCCGGATCCGGGGATGGTCGAGCTTGCGGTTGAACTTGCCCTGCTGATCGATGACTCCGGCCTCGAGAAGTTCGGAGACAATGCTGATCAAGCCGGAGCCGCAGATCCCGGCCGGCTTGGTCCGGTCGATGGTAACGATCATCGGATCGAGGGTTTCCGGATGGATATGAAAGTTTTCGATGGCGCCGGTGTTGGCCCGCATGCCGTGCCGGATGCCGCCGCCCTCGAAGGCCGGTCCGGCCGAACAGGCGGCGCAGGCCATCCAGTCCTGGTTGCCGACAACAATCTCGCCGTTGGTGCCGATATCAATGAAAAGGGTCAGGGCCGGACTCTTGTGCATCTGGCAGGCATGGACGCCGGCCACGATATCGCCGCCGATATAGCTGGCAATGGAGGGATAGAGGAAGAGCCGCACCGAGGGATGGGCGTACACGCCGATGGCGGCCGCCCTGGTCAGGGGCATCTGGCTACAGGTCGGCACGTAAGGGGCTTCGCGCAGGTATTTGGGATTTATGGCCAGGAGGAGCTGGCTCATCACGGTGTTACCCGCCGCCATGATGTAGCTGATATCGCTGGGGCTGATGATCACCTGCTGGCAGACGTTTTCGATCACCTTGTTGATGGTGCGCACCACCTGCTCCTGGAGATCTTCAAGACCGCCCGGCTTCTGGGAATAGATGATCCGCGAGATAACATCCTCGCCGAACCTGATCTGTTCGTTATAAGCGGAGGCCTCGGCCATGACCTTGCCGCTGTTCAGATCGAGGAGCAGGCCGCTGATCGTGGTGGTGCCGATATCCACGGCCAGGCCGTAAAGACGGTTGGTGGTGTCGCCGGGCTCAACCGCGATGATCCGGTCGGGCTCCTCGCTCCTTTTGCCGCGCAGCATAATCACCGTCACTTGCCAGTCGGCTTCGCGCAGGGTGGCCGGCAGCTCCTGGAGCAGCTGGGGGTGATCGTAGGTCGGTTCGACGCAGTCGCGGCAGCCTTTGCTGATCGCCCCCAGCAGCCTCTGCAGATCGGGGGTGTTATCATCGATTGACGGGGGGGTAAGTTTCACGAATCTTTTTTCCACCGGCGGGTCAAGCTGCCAGCTGCCAACCAGTTCCGACATGGAGCGGGCCGAGATTGCCCGGGTGGTCTTGGGTTTTCTCTTCAGGGATCGGCCGTCCTTGCTGACCACTTCCGGAACCGATACCACCAGATCGCCTTTAACCGTGGTCTGACAGGCCAGCCGAAAACCGTCCTTATCGGGCGGGGGTCCCGAGACGCCCGCCTCGCCCTGCTCGATCTTGCACTTGCATTTACCGCAAACCCCGTCGCCGCCGCAATAGGCATGAATGTAAACCCCGGCCGCCGCTGCCGCGGCCAGAAGGTTTTCGTTGTCATCAACGGTTATTTTGACATCATCCGGGAGAAAATGGACTTCTTTGGTCATCTAACAGACCTCATATAAAAAAATTCACGAGATTTCAAAACGGCTCAAGAAAGGCAGCCGGCGCCTTAACCGTCGCCGGCAATTGCTCACGCCGTCACATGTTTAAGCCCACAAACTAACATAATTGCCCTTACCCGAAAAGAAGCAAAGCTCGGAGCGCTGGAAAATAAGGGACTCAGAAATTGTTGATATACCGGTTTACCACGCATCGAAAAGTCGTAACCGTTCAGCAGCACCACATCTTCGGACGATCAGCCCGACTTACGTACACGAGGTACGCGGCGCCGATCCGCTTGTCCAAATCTGCACCACTGCTGAACGGTTCCAGTCCGGCGGTTGTGGACTTTGGCGACCGCCCCGGTGAACGGTTACGAAAAGTCCGTCATTCCGGCAGGTTTTAAGCCGGAATCCAGATCATCCGCTGGATGCCGGCTAAAAGCATGCCGGCATGACGAAACAAAGATAAAGCTGAGTTGGGCCGCTTGCCGGTCCAAACGAAACTTATGCCCTTTTGCGGTATAAAGCTGAGTTGGGCCGCTTGCCGGCCCAAACGAAACTTATGACCTTTTGAGGTATAAACGGTACTTTCATAATTTCCATGTCCCTAAGGTCCGTACCACAAGACTCAAGGATTGGTGGGGCGAGCTGCCGCCTCAGGAAAAAATATCCAAGGAGAAACAAATCCACCTGACAGCCCGTCAGGAAATCGGCAGGATGTCGCCGGGCTTCCCCATACAATGCAAATGAAGTTTTTCAACGAGCCGCCAATTACTAACCCTCACATCCGCTCCCCACTCCAAAGCCTTTACGCGGGAGGGGTATTTGTTTATAAATAATCTAATAAGATAAAATAAAGGAGTGCCGGATAATGGTTCAAAACAATCTAAACTCGAGCAACCTGCCGCCTTTTAGCGTCGGTTTTATCCAGTTCGACGTCAAGCTCGGCGAAACCGCACGCAATCTGGCCGAAGTCCGCAACGGGCTGGCTGCGCTGGCGATGCAATCCCCCGGCCTGGCCGTGCTTCCCGAACTATGGGCGGCCGGATTTGATTATCCGCGCATGGCGGAACATGCGGCGCGCAGGGTGGAAATGCTTGACGCCCTCAAAGAAGAAGCCGGGCGCTACGGGATCTATATTGCCGGCTCCCTGCCCGAAATAAAAAACGAGGCCGGGAAGACCCTGATTTTCAATACCCTCTATTTCGTGGGGCCGGAAGGGGTGCTCGGCAAGATCCGCAAACAGCAGCTTTTTGCCCCCATGGAAGAGGATCTTTTCTTTACCGCCGGCAGTAATCCCCAGCCGGTGGCAACGGAACTCGGCATCTTTGCCGGCGTTGTCTGTTACGACCTGCGCTTCCCGGATCTGGCCAGAAGTCAGGCGGCGAAGGGCGGCCGGCTCCTGGTGGTCAGCGCCCAGTGGCCGTCCGCCCGCCTGGAACACTGGCGCACCCTGCTCAAGGCCCGGGCCATCGAAAACCAGATCTTCGTGATCGGCTGTAATCGCTGCGGGATAAGCGACGATACCGAATTCGGCGGCCACTCCATGATAGTCGCCCCGGACGGCTTGGTCCTGGCCGAAGCCGGTGGCGAACCCGGCCAGGCCAAAGTGATGGTCGACCCCGCCCTGCTCAGTCAATGCCGCAAGCTCTTCACCGCGGTTGCTTCGGCCCCGTATCGTTTTCCCGACCGTGACAAGATCGTCGCTTTGCCGGTCTTAAAGAAAATAGTCGAAAACTACCGTTGCCTTACCCGCCGGGTCGTCTTCACGAACGGCTGTTTCGATATCCTCCACCGTGGCCATGTCACCTATCTTGAGGAGGCCCGCCGTCTCGGCGACTGCCTGATTGTGGGTCTGAACAGCGACGCCTCGGTGCGTGCCCTTAAGGGGGAAGAACGCCCCTTGAACGATGAGGAGTCCCGGGCCCGGGTCCTGGCCGCCCTGGGTTGCGTCGATCACGTGGTCTTGTTTGAAGAAGAGACCCCCCTCGGACTGATTAACGAGTTGACCCCGGATATCCTGGTGAAGGGAGGCGACTGGCCGGTTGAGAAGATCGTCGGCGCCGAAGAGGTCATGGCCGCGGGCGGTGAAGTGCTGAATATCCCGGTGGTCGAAAATTTTTCGACTACCTCGTTTATTGACCGGATCAGGCGGGGCGGCGACGGCTAGTACCACGTAAAATAACGAGCAAGATGCGATGGTTTAGCGGTTACGGGGTACTAGGCCGTTTTTTCCCCATCGGCACGCCGACAGATTTGTCGCCAACCCTCCGGCAGCCGGCCGGAGTCGATCCCCAGTTCCCGGCTGAAAAGGTACAGTTCGTCGGCGGAACAGTTGATTGAGGACCACCGCTGCCCGGCGGTGGTCTCCGCCAACTCCTTTTTCAGAAAGAAAATCAGGGCTGCGGCGACCTCTTTCCGAAAGGCATCCGTGGCGATCCGTTCCCGGCGGCAGAAGCGCTGCATCCTCCGCCAGTTGGCAATACAGCGGACCACACCCCGATAGTGGCTTTTATCCCGGTTGTGCGGATCCAGATCGCGCCGGACCATTTCCCGGTAGCGGGCCGCCGCCGCTTCTTTGAGGAGTCCGAGTTCCTGCCGGTCCAGCTCCAGGCCTGGGCCGTCCGGGTCGCGGCTAAGAAAGAAAATCGAGCCGTGCAGGGCCACTTCCGGAATCTCTCCGGAATCCCTGACAATCAGCAACTCGTCGGCAAGATGGAGGTTTTTACAATCGGCCTGATCCACGACATTATCCATTAGCCGATTTTTACGGCAAAGCCGCAACCCCCGCAGATCCCCGCCCTGTGGGCGCTTATTATTAGTTTTTCTTTGGGTGGCACGAAGGGGGCCGGGGTGGCGGGGTTTGCAGGGCATGCTCTAACCAGAGGCGCCGATGTCGTTCTTCTTCGCTGAGGTCCTGACAAGGTTTTTTTTCGGTCATCGGAAATCACTAACCGGCACAATCCACACAAAATCTCGATTCGGGCATAAATTGCAGACGGGCCAGGGAGATCGAATCGCCGCAACTGGTACAGAGGCCGAAATCGGGATGATCGATCCTGGTCAGGGCATAGTCAAGCAAAACCAGGCGGCTCTTGGCGTCGCCCAGCTTGGCCTCATTTATGCCCCTGGAGCTGATTGCATCCATACGCGACAGGCGGCCGATCGCGTTATTTGGGGCGACCGGGCCGCTTTGGGCGCAGAGATAGACGATATCAGCTCTGACCTTTTCCTGCTCTGCAAGAATATGCTTTCGCAACCTGGCGCGATCGGCTTTACTGATCATGTTTGTCTCTATCCTGAATCCGTGACGGTTTTGTGGTGAATTTCACTTTATACCTACAGGGCATAAGTTTCGTTTGAGCAGACAAGCTGCTCAACTCAGCTTTATAAGTTTGTAATTGCATTAAATAATCGTTTTTCGCCCATTTTTTTTTAAGGCTCAGAGTCATATCGCTACTTGTCCGCTTGCAGCGCCGGCAAGACCGGCTTTCATCGCTGCAATGACGCCCCGATAGTCGGGCTGCCCGAAAATGGCGGAGCCGGCCACAAAGATATTGGCTCCCGCGGCGGCCACCTCGGCGATGTTGCCCACCCCGATACCGCCGTCTATTTCAATTCCGACCTCCAGGTTGCGTTCATCGATCAGCTTCCGCAAGCGGCGAACCTTGTCCAGGGTGGAGGGAATGAACGATTGCCCGCCGAAACCGGGATTGACGCTCATCAGCATGACCAGATCGACTTCGTCAAGCAGCCAATCGATCGACTCCAGCGGGGTAGCGGGGTTTAGAACGATTCCCGCTTTCTTGCCCAACTCCTTGATCCGGCTGATGGTGCGATGCAGGTGATAACCGGTCTCGACGTGGACCGTGATCCAGTCGGCCCCGGCGGCGGCGAAATCATCCAGGTAGCGGTCGGGATTCTCGATCATCAGATGGACGTCAAGAGGGGCGTCGGTTACGGCGCGGGCGGCTTTAACGATCAGGGGGCCGATCGTGATATTGGGGACGAAATGGCCGTCCATCACATCGATATGGACCACGTCGGCGCCGGCCTTGAGGACATCGCCGATCTCCTCCCCGAGTCTGGCAAAATCGGCGGAAAGAATCGACGGGGCAATCATGAATCTCTGCATTAAACTATTCTCCATAGGTGGTTACTCGTTAGGGGCAACGGCCGGCTCCGGGGCCGGGGCTTCCGCCTGCTCTTCGGCCTTGGCGCCAACCAGGACCATCACATACTGATCGGGCTGAATATATTTCCTGGCGACCTCGAGAACCTCCTGGGGGGTAACCTTCTGAAGTTCCTCGACGTAACGGGTGCCGAAATCGAGCCCCAGGCCATAGATCTTGTTGAGCCCCATCTCCATAGCCTGGGAACCGTGGGTTTGCAGATTCAGCTCGTAGTGGCTGATCAGCAGATTTACGGCCTTTTCCAGTTCCGCCTCGCTAATCGGTTCCTGGCGGGCCTTGAACAATTCCTTCCAGACCGCCTTGATGACCTGGTCCTTCTTGTCGGGACTGGTGCCGATATATATTCCGAAAGAACCGGTATCCACGCCGAACTGGGAAAATGACGACAAACTGTAGGCCAGGCTCTGTTTATCGCGGAGGCTGACGAAAAGTCGGCCGCTCTGGCCGCTCAAAACCGTATCGAGGATTTCCAGGGCAAACCGGTCGGAACTGTTCATGGCAGCGCCCAGAAACCCGACCAGAATATGAAGCTGCTCCCGCTCCTTGACGATCTGGACCACATCGGGCCGCCCCGGCGGTTCCGGCGGCAGAATCGATTCTTCGGCCAGCACCGAGCTCGTTTCGGGTTGGGCCGGGACCTGCCAGTCACCGAAGGTTTTTTCAACCAGGGCGCGAACCTCCTCGGCCTCAACCGCCCCGGTTACGGCCAGAACCAGTTTGTCCGGCCGGGCCTCCCGGTTGTAAATCTCTTTAAGCTGCTCGACGCTGAACTCCCGGATGGACTCCTCGCGGCCCGCGGTGTTTAGCGCATAGGGATGTCCCTGGAAAAGGGTCTTGTTGAAGTTAAGAAAGGCCAGGGTCGGCAGGGAGTCTTCCTGATGCTCGAGTCGGGCCAGCAGTTCCGGGCGGATCTTCTCGGCCTCTTCCTCGGAAAAGGCCGGTTTGGTGAGTATATCGTGAACCAGCCGGAGGCCGGGTTCAAAGAACCTGGCCAGAAAATCGCCCTGGAGACCGAAGGTGTTTTTGCCATTGAAACCGTTGATATTACCGGCCATATCGGCAATCCTGATCGCCAGTTGCCGGGAGGTGAGATCGGCGGTTCCCTTGGGTAGCAGTTCGCTGATATAGGCAAAGGCGCCGTTGGTCGCTTCAGTCTCGCCCCGCAGGCCGCCGGGGAAGATGGCCCTGATCGCCACGGTCTGGACCCGGTTATCTTCCCGAACCACCAGGCGGATGCCGTTGGCCAGACGATACTGGTAGACATCGGAGAGGAAGGAGTCGGCGACCAGGGAGGCCGGCACCCCGTCCCGGGCCAGACTCTCGGCCTTTTCGGCAATTTTTTCGACATCTTCCCTGCCCAGGCCAGGCGCGTCGCTTTCGGGCGCGATGTAGCCGGCGGTCAGCTTGCCGGGTTCAAAAAACGCGGCGGCGACCCGCATCACATCCTCCCTGGTCACCGAGCGGACCCGGGAGAGGTATTTGTCTTCACGGGGGTCGCCGGCCTGAAATTCAAAAGAACCGATAATCCTCGCCTGCCCTTCAACCCTTTCCAGCCCGAAAACGAAGTCGCTCTCCAGGTTGCGCTTGACCCGGGCCAGGGCCTCCGCGTCAACCGGGATGTATTTGAGTTTGAAGATCTCGGTCAAGGCCGATTCCAGGGCCGGCTTCAGCTTGTCGCTGTCCAGAGTGGCGAATATTTCGAAAAGGCCTGCATCCCGCGGGGTGAAGGCGCTCGCTCTGATCTGATAGACCAGCCCTTCCTCATTGCGGAGCCGGTCATATAAACGGGAAGTTTCGCCATCACCCAGCAGTCCGGCGATCACATCGAGGACCGGCGAATCGGGATGGCTGAAAGGGGTGATCGGAAAAGACATGGCCAAGTGGGTTTGCCTGATCTGATCGGCTATCTTGAAAAAACGCGTTTCGGTCTGGGCCGGTTCCCGGGGGAGCTCCAGGGGTGGAGTGCCGCCTTTCGGCAGATCGCCCAGCAGTTCCTGGACCCGATTCTCGATCTCCCCGAACTTGACATCGCCGACCACCACCACCGTGAAGTTTTCGGGATGATAGTGCTGGCGGACATAATCGAGGATGTCATCGCGGCTGAACGATGAAACGCTTTCCCTGGTCCCGATGACCGGCAGCCTGTAGGGGTGGACCTGATAGGACTCGGCCATCAGTTCCTCGAAAAGCTTGAACTGGGGGCGGTCTTCCCGCATGGCGATTTCTTCGAGCACCACCTTTTTTTCCCGCTCAAGCTCCCGGGCATCGAAGGTGGAGTTCAGCACCGCGTCGGAAAGAACGTCCAGGGCCAATCCCCAATGTTGCGCCGAAAGAGTGGCGTGATAGACGGTATACTCATAGGAGGTATAGGCATTGATCTGGCCGCCGGCCTCTTCAATGGCCGCCGCGACTCCGCCCGCCCCACGGGTGGGGGTGCCCTTGAAAATCATATGCTCGATCAGATGGGTGATCCCCCTCTCCTCGGCTTTTTCGTAGACACTGCCGGCCTTGACCCAGATCTGCACGGTCGCCACCTTGATCGAGGGAACTTCCTTGACCAGGACGGTAAGACCGTTATCCAGGGTGGTTTTGTAAAGTTCAGGAGCCAGTTCGACTGCTTCTGCTGAATTCATGATGGGTGCCAACCAGATAGAGATTAAGAGAAGGATAAGCAGACCGAGGCTTTTACCCCTTTCGGAACAGAATGCCGGCCTCATGATAAGGGTGCGGGGTCGAGATCTTCGCGGGGCAGGGCCTTTTACGTTTTCCCTGTACCCCGTCTGGGCCTTTAAAGACATTTTGGATAACTCCTTTTTTCAATTTCGCTTGTGGCTTTTGCTTAGCCATCTCGAGACTTTTGGCGAGTTTGGCAAACAAGAAGCTTTCAGTAATTTTATGATTTTCGAGGCGGCTTGGCAAACCGGACGGCTAATTATTCCGGCCGCGACCGGGAAAAAAGTGCTGATAATCGCGAAAATGGTTAATCGGTCGGCAGATCCCTTTCCTCGCCCAGCATTTTTTTCTGCCGGCGGACGATGATAATGGCGAGCCCGGCCAGGACCATCAGGCTGCTCAGGGTCTGCCCCATGGTCAACGGTCCGATCAGGAAACCTAGCTGGATATCAGGCTCCCGGAACAGTTCGGCGAAGGAACGCAGCAGGCCATAACCGATTAGAAAGGCGGCAAAGAGGGTGCCGGCCGGCCAGCCCCGGCGGTAATGAACGCTTTTCATCGACCAGAGGATGATAAAGAGCAGCACCCCCTCAAGTAAAAATTCATAGAGCTGGGAAGGATGGCGGGACATCGGGCCGCCGGCCGGAAAGATCATGCTCCAGGGGACCTCGGAAACCCTGCCGTACAGTTCGCCGTTAATGAAATTGCCGATCCTGCCGAGTCCCAGCCCAATCGGGACGGTAACGGTGTACAGGTCGGCGGTTTTCAGAAAAGGGATCCCTTTCTTTCGGCAAAAGAGCCAGGCCGCCGCCACCAGCCCGAGAAGAGCCCCGTGAAAGGACATGCCCCCCTGCCAGATGGCCAGGATCTCGGCGGGATTCGCCAGGTAGTAGCCGGTATTGTAAAAGATTACATAGCCAAGTCGGGCTCCCAGGATCAGGCCGATAATCAACACAAAATTAAGATCCTCGAAATGATCCCCGAGGAACTTAAGCCGGTATTTTCTGATCTGCCGGGTCACAAGCAGATATACCGCCGCAAAGCCGAGGATATACATAAGCCCGTACCAGCGGACCTGCAAAGGACCCAGGCTGAAGATTACCGGATCTATTTGAGGATAAGGCACCATTATTGTCCCTCATCGCCGTTAACGGCATTGCGCAGGGCTCTGCCGCTTTCTTCGATGATCCTGCCGCTCTTCTCCATGGCCTGGTCCCCGCTCTTTTTGAGCTTATCCTGAATGGTTTCCCTGGTAAAAGGATTGCTGAAAACCGGTTCCCCCTGACCGAGGTTATATCCGACCCAGAGACCGGCCAGCAGGCCGAGGAAAACGCCGATCATAACGCTTCTGAGCCGTCTGGTAAAAATAAGTCCCATAATATAGCTCCGCTTTGAATTTTATTCGCAAAAAGCCAAAATCGGCCGGCTTGGCCAATGACCGGTCAGATAAGGGCCGCGCCGGTATCACGAAATGAGTCTACCCGGAATCAGTGACGGCAATTGGGCTGCCTGCCCTTATCAACCTGCAATTACTTGTTTATCTGCCCATGATCGCGGTGGAGAAACTAACCCCGCCGCCTTCAGCACCCGGGAACGGATCAACTGCCGTGTCGCTCACGGATTCAGGATTATGATAATTCGTGCCTTTTGCGATTTCGCCGCGTCTGTTAAGACTAAACCCTATGCCGCTTCGAGTCAACTTTCCGGCACTTATCGAAGCGCTCGGGCTGCAAACGCTGCAAAAAGGCTCCCGGAGGAAGTAACGGACAGCTCCCCATAACCATGTTTGCTCTGCTCACCGCCCCGGATGATTGTCAATATGGCGGCGAGCAGCAAAACAATAACCAGCAGCAGGATAAACAGGTCATTTTTATTCATGAACGAGAACCCGGTATTGAGGGGAAACTCCAATCCGCCGTCTAGTCAGATGATTTCCGTCGTCAAAATCTTTTTGATCTTTTGCAGAAAGGAACTTGAGCTGCTCAGGGGGCTGATGGAACGAGTCGACTTGACCAGCTTCGCCCCGTCCTTGACCAGAAATTTCTCAAGATCCTCCGGCAAGACCGTACCTTTCTGCTTGCAAACCGTGGCGAGCAGATGGGTATAGGCGTTTAACTGATTCGAAGTTTTCCGGAGATTTTCGGTCTGGAATCTGGCAAAGCCGATAAGGATTTTTATGCCGATGGCCGGGTGTTTCTGCAGAATTATCTTGAAGGCGCTACTGGGAAGAATGGCCAGAATGGATCTGCTCCGAGCCCTTATGCTTGCCGATCGCGGAGCCTGGTCAATCAAGGACATATCCCCGATTGAAAAGCCCTTGGTTACCGTGGTTATCGCAACTTCCGAACCGGTAATCGATCTTTTCAAGACCTCGAGCCTGCCCTCGACCACGAAACTGACATACTGGCCCATTTCTCCTTCGCTAAACAAAAACTCGCCGCTGTTAAGCTCGTAGAGACTCATGAAATTCATGAGAATATCCAATTCCTCCCGGGACAGATCGTCAAAAAAAGCGATCTTCTCAAGGGCAAAAATCAGGGCATCCTTATTTTTCCTGAGCTCAAGATTGGTGGTAGTATCCGCCATATTTCTCCCCCCCATGATCATCGGTGATTCCAATAATCAGGAGAGCTCTATAACACAGACAAAGCCATATTGTCATTCCTTAAAAACACTCCTTACTCACTGATAAACAGAGAGTTTTCCGGCCAGGGCGGCGATTTCGGCCACTTCCCCGGCCCGCAGCATTTTCCTGATTTGCCGGTTGAAACCAGGATCGTCCGCCAGCATATTCAGAACCGTTTTAAGCTTATTCAAAACCTGGGTGTCGCCTTGAAATATCCCCTGGTAGCGCTCGGTCAATTCCGCGATATAGTACTGCAATTCGGCAACTCGCTCGGCCCGGGAAGGCCGGGCAACCGCGCTACCCCGCAGCCTCTGAAATATCAAGGGGTCCCGGATGGCGCCGCGGCCGATCATCAGCCCTGCCGCCCCGGTTGCGGCAAGCACCTGACGCCCCTCTTCGCCGGTGGTAACGTCGCCGTTGGCAATGACCGGCAGAGCGGTAGCGGCCACGACCCGGGCGGTCAGCTCGTGATCCGCCGCGCCCTTATACTTCTGCACCACCGTGCGGGGATGGAGCACGATAAAGTCCACGCCGGTGTTCTCGAAGACAGGAAGCAGGGAGAAGATCTGCGCGGGGTCGTCATAACCGGATCGCACCTTGACCGAAAGGGAAGCGGCCGAACATTGGCGCAAAAGGGTGAGGCGCCGGTCAAGATCGCGCGGATCCTTGAGAAGGGCCCCGCCGGCCGAGCCGCTGTTCATCCGCCCGAACGGGCAGCCGAGATTGAGATTGAGATGAATGGCGCCACTCTCCCGGGCCGCCTCGGCGGCGGCAACCAGGGCGGCGGTATCCCGGCCGATCAGCTGCACGACCAGGGGAATATTTTCGCCGCCATTAGTCGCCTCCAACCGATCCACGCTGGAGATCGCCTGGCGTGATCCGGGCCGGACCCGGATAAACTCGGTGAACATGATATCGGGCCTGGCCCATTCGCCGAACAGGCCGCGCAGGGCCCGGTTGGTCAAGCCCTGCATGGGGGCAAGCATCAGGGGGCGATCATTTTCGGAACGCCAGGGGAGATTTTTATTCATTTTCCTTCTTCCTGAATCCGTGAGCGTTCGAGAACGGTGCAGATGCGAGGCGGCAACGATGTTGATAATACTCTGGTATATCAACGAGTTGCCAGCGCCGCAGATGCGCCGTTATCGGGCGCCCCGCAGGGCGGCGGATGCATTCCAGTCACCACGGATCACTGTCTATATTTGACTTAAAAACAATCGCGAATCAATCCACTAAGCCGTCACGGATTCAGGATCTTGCTCCCAACCCGGTCTTAAACGCTCACCGGTTCAGGATTTTTTTCTAAGGTTACCTGACCCGGTCACCCATCATGATGCTGATCCACCTGGTTTCGTCACTGGCCGCCAGGGCAATTTTGACGGTCATGGTCAACGGCACCGAAAGAAACATCCCCACCGGCCCCAGCACCCATCCCCAGAAGACCAGGGAGAAGAATACCACCAGAGTAGACAAGCCCAGGCCTCTGCCGAGGAAACGGGGCTCCAGAATATTGCCGATGATGAGATTGACAAAGGCAAACCCGCCTGCGACCAGCAGGGCCTTGAGCATGCCGAACTGGATCAGGGCCAGCAGCGTCGGCGGAATGGCGGCGATCAGCGAACCGATGTTCGGCACATAGTTGAGCAGGAAGGCCAGCATCCCCCAGAGATACGGATAATCAATGTTCAGGGCGATCAGCATGATGGTCACGAAAATCCCGGTCGCCAGACTGATCCAGGTTTTGATGGCCATGTACTTGTTGATACTTTTGATGAAATTGTCGAAGCCGGTCATGGAAAAATGCGGCTGATGGAAGGCCTTTTCCAGTTTCGGCCTGAATACGGCGGACTCCAGTAACATAAATATGACCGTCAGGATAATGACCAGGGCATTGCTCAAGACATTACCGAACCCGCTGAACACCTCGGAGGCGAAACTCATGACCGCGCCTGGATTAAAGTATTCCGACAGAGCTTTTTTTTCGATGGTGATTCCGACCTCGCGCAGCTTCGTAGCCAGCTCGGCGATCAAGTCATCCAGCTTGCTCTGATAAAACTGGACGTCCCCGGCAAAATCGTTGACCGAATTACCCACCAGGGCCACGACCAGCAAACCGATCAATGAAATGACCGTCATAACCACCAGGATCGCGAGCATATCGGCCAAACCTTTCTTCTTCAACCAAAGCAGCAGGGGCCCGCACATGATCGCGATAAACCCAGAGAGCAGAAAAGGCACCAGAATGTCTTTGGCGGCCTTCATGCCGGCGATTACAATAACGAGCGAGGCAAGGGCGAACAGGAAGATGATCGGTTTTGAGATATATCGCTCGGCCATAATCTGCTCCTTTGGAGGTAGCCAACACACAAATAAAACAAATTCCCCACTAAGCCGTCACGGATTCAGGAAAAGTCAGAAACTCTTCCTTCGACTAGGCTCAGGATGAGCGGGCTAACTGACAGGCTCAGGGTGAGCGAAATAACCGTGAACTTGTCAAGTGTAACTGGCCGAAACGAAAAATCATATAGATTTTTCCCGGCGGAGTCCGGCCAACCGGCCTGGATCCACCCATAAAAAAGAGGCCGCGAAGGCCTCTTTTCCCGGAATGCCGGGGTTTTCCCCCGCCCGGTTATCCGGTGTCTGCCCAAACAGGCAACCATCTTCCGATAAGTTCACCAATCTCCCGCAGGTTTTTACGAGTTGGCCATTCCCTTGAGAGATAAAAAGTTCGCTTTCGGCGGCGCTATTCTATATTAATGCCGGCCGCATCTCTTAGGGCCTCGGCTCTGGGGGTGGCCTCCCAGGTAAAATCGGGATCGTTGCGGCCAAAATGGCCGTAAGCCGCGGTTTTCTGATAAATCGGCCGCAGCAGATCCAGCTCCTCAATTATCGCCTTGGGGCGCAGATCGAAATATTCATTGATCAGTTCGATTATCCTCTTTTCGCTCAGCCTGCCGGTACCGAAGGAGTTGACGTTAATCGAAACCGGCTGGGAAATCCCGATGGCATAGGCGATCTGCACTTCGATCTCGGAGGCGATTCCGGCCGCCACCAGGTTTTTTGCGACGTAGCGTCCCATGTAGGAGGAGGAGCGATCCACCTTGGACGGATCCTTGCCGGAGAAGGCGCCGCCGCCGTGGGAGCCCATGCCGCCATAGGTGTCGACAATGATCTTGCGGCCGGTTACCCCGCAGTCGCCAACCGGCCCGCCGATCACGAAACGGCCGGTGGGATTGATGAAATATTTGGTACGGGCGTCAATCATCTTTTCGGGCAGGACGGCCTTGACGATCTCCTCCATGACCCCTTCCTTGAGATCATCGTAACTGACATCGGGGGAATGTTGGGTGGAAATCACCACCGCATCGACCCTTTGGGGCTGGCCGTCGACATATTCGATGGTCACCTGGCTCTTGGCATCCGGCCGCAGCCAGGGCAGCTTGCCGTTTTTCCGAACCTCGGCCTGTTTCTTGACCAGCCGATGGGCATAGGTGATCGGCATCGGCATCAATACCCTGGTCTCGTCACAGGCATAACCGAACATCAGACCTTGATCGCCCGCACCCTGATCCAGATCGATCCCGGTTCCCTCGTTGACCCCGACGGCAATATCGGCTGACTGTTTATCGATAGAGGTCAGCACCGCGCAGGACTGCCAGTCGAAGCCCATCTCGGAAGAGTTGTAGCCGATCTCCTTGATGGTCTGCCGAACCACCTTGGGCAGATCCACCCAGGCCTCGGTGGTGATTTCACCGGCAATCAGGACCATGCCGGTAGTAACCATGGTTTCGCAGGCTACCCGGGAGAATTTATCCTGGGCCAGAATAGCGTCAAGAATCGCGTCGGAAATCTGGTCCGCCACCTTGTCGGGATGACCTTCCGAAACCGACTCCGAAGTAAAAAAATGAGAGCTCATTAATTTTTCCTCTATGCAATGGGATAATTGAATTCGGAACGGCAAGGGCCGCCGCACCGATTAACTTCAAGAAAAATAGTTTCTTCCCTGATTCCGGGACCCCTGTCAAGCAAAATTCAGATAGGCGCTTTCTATTTCCTTGATCTTGCGGGTCAGCTCCCGATTAACCGGGACCGGGACATCAAGTTCGGCGGCTTTTCGGACCAGGGCGCCGTTAATGGCGTCAATCTCGGTCGCCCTATGCGCCCTGACATCTTGAAGCATCGAGGAAATATTGGCCGCCGTGGCCCGGCACACTTCGGCGGCTGCCTTTAGTGGATCGCCGTCGAGGACAATGCCGCTTTTCGAGGCAACCTCACGGCCCTCCCGAATCGCCGCCCGCATGACCGCGCGGGCCTCGGGAATTTCAAGGAGGGCGCCATTCGGACAGTCATGAATAACGGTCAAGGCGTTGATGCCGACATTAACCAGCAGCTTGGCCCAGATGTGGTTAAGGATATCAGCGACCGCCTCGGTTGCGATACCGGCCCTGGTCAAGGTCCGGGCGGCAAGGATCAGTTTTTCCCCGGTTTGATCCGGCGGGGCGGATAATTCTGGGGCCAGGCCGATCCGGGTTATGCCGTGTCCCTGGTGCAAAACATGGCCGGGATCGGCCAGGGTTGCCCCTTGGGAAGTCACCCCCACCGCCCAGGCAATATCACCGGGTAGTTCGGCCAAGTGGGAAAGATGGCCGATGCCGTTCTGGAGGGCGACCAGCAGGGAGTCGCTATCGCAAAGCAGGCGGGCGGTACCCAGGGTCTCCCGGACCCTCCCCGATTTGACACAGAGGAACGCCAGCTTTACCGGCGCGGCCAGGCGGGGATCGGTGATAACCTTGACAAAACAGGGTTTGCTCCGGCCCTGGTTATCCTCAAGGAGCAGGCCCTGACGGTTCAGCAGGGCGGCCCGGTCGGGATTATGATCCAGCAACCAGACTTCGTTATGTTCGGCAAGAGAAGCGGCCAACAGGCAGCCCATGGCGCCAGGGCCGATGACAGCGATTTTCATCTTAGTGACCGGGCGAGATAATGGCTGGGCTCACGAACCTTGAATTCACCAGGATGCGGCTCTCCGAAATGGCGTTTTTTTTGCGGGATTAGAGCATAAGTCCAGACATATAGTTGATATTCCAAGAATTATTTATTTTAGTGCGTAGAATATCGGTCAGGCGGCGGAGGGCGACACCCGGAACGGCGGGCTTGATAAGTAAGCCTCCATCCTAGCGACGGTCGGTCAGCTGGTTCGCTTTATCCCCTGCCATGCCGCGCCCGAAACCAGCGCTGCTGACCTCGGTTTTGCCTTCGATGCCGGTGGAAAAGATAAGTTCCTCAAAGGTCCGATCCAGTTCCTTGCTGTGAAATTTGCTGAAAACGTTGGCGTCCAACAGGGTGACCTTCTCGCCGACTTCAACCTTGACGGAGGGAACCGTCGCCCAGGTCCGCTCGTCGCCCCTGTCGAGCAGGATGAAGACAAAACTGCCGGAGTCGACAACTTCGAGGATCTCACCCGTTATGGAGGTCACCTTGGGATCGGAGAGGCCGGCTGCCGCCTTGTCCAGTTGTTCAGCGCTGCCGGTTTCGTTTTTTCCTGCATCCTCTCCCTGTTTATCCCGGCTGCAGCCCGGCAAGATCAGAACCAGCCCGAGCAGAACCAGCAGGGGGATACATTTACTAAGCCTTACACTCATTAATATTCTCCTCGAATATGGCGCATCGACAAAATAAAACTGTAATATTAATCAATTCAGGAATAATTGAATAGTAATTTTTTGGCTCGCACCCCGATTCGGACAAGGCCGCCTTTGACCAGATCGCCGAACAGGATCTCTTCGGCCAGTTTGTCGCCGATTTCCCGCATGATCAGGCGCCGCAGGGGCCTCGCCCCGTAAGCAGGATCAAATCCTTTGGCGGCCAGCCATTCCCGGGCGGCCGGACTCAGCTCGATCCGCACCTTTTTTTCGGCCAGCTGTTCCTGCAGTTCATTGATCATCTTGTCGACCACCATGACCATTACCTTCTGGTCGAGAGAGTTGAAGGTGATGGTCGCGTCCAGGCGGTTCCGGAACTCCGGCGAGAACATGCCCTTGATCGCCTTCTGTTCCTTGCCGCGGTTGTCGGCGGTGAAACCGATGCCCCGCTCGCTCATCTCCCGGGCTCCGACGTTGGTGGTCATGGCCAGGATCACGTTGCGGAAATCGGCCTTGCGGCCGGTATTGTCGGTGAGGGTGGAGTGGTCCATGATCTGCAGGAGAATGGAGAAGATGTCCGGGTGGGCCTTTTCGATTTCGTCAAGGAGCAGAACGCTGTAGGGATGCTTGCGCACCGCCTCGGTCAGCAGGCCGCCCTGGTCGAAACCGACATAGCCGGGAGGGGCGCCGATCAGGCGCGCCACCGCGTGTTTTTCCATATACTCGCTCATGTCAAAGCGTTCGAAGTGGATGCCGAGCACGTTGGAGAGCTGGCGGGCGACCTCGGTCTTGCCCACCCCGGTGGGGCCGGCGAACAGAAACGAGCCGGTGGGTTTGTCGTCTTGTTTGAGGCCGGCCCGGGACCTCTTCACCGCGGTAACCAAGGCGCCGATCGCCTGGTCCTGTCCGTAGATCACGGCCTTGAGCGACTTGTCGAGATTCCGCAACTGTTCGACATCGGAACCCCGAACCCGCCGGGCCGGCGAGCGGGTCATCCTGGATACCACCCCTTCCACATCCCGCACGGTGATCACCGGGCTCTTCCGATTCTTTCCGGCCAGCCGGAAGGCGGCGCCGACCTCGTCCATGACGTCGATGGCCTTGTCCGGCATAAAGCGGTCGGTTATATACCGGGACGCCAATTCGGAGGTGGCCTTCAGGGCCGGAACCGAATAGTGCACGCCGTGATGCTTCTCGTAGCGCGATTTCAGCCCTTTCAGAATAGCGTAGGTTTCCTGTTCGGAAGGTTCGGCGATATCTATTTTCTGGAAGCGGCGGACCAGGGCCCGGTCCTTCTCGATATGATTCTTGAATTCCTCGTAGGTTGTCGAGCCGATGCAGCGCAGGGTGCCGGCCTGGAGGGCCGGTTTAAGCAGGTTGGAGGCGTCCATGCTGCTGCCGCTGGTGGCGCCGGCTCCAACGATAATGTGAATCTCGTCGATAAAGAGGATTATATTCGGCTTTTCCTCGACGCCTTCGATCACCGCCTTCATCCTTTTCTCGAAGTCGCCCCGGTATTTGGTCCCGGCCATCAGGCCGCCGAGATCAAGCAGGCGGATTTCGACATCGGCCAGCATCTCCGGAACCTTCTTTTCGTGGATCTGCAGAGCGAGCCCTTCGGCAATGGCGGTCTTGCCCACCCCCGGCTCACCGACCAGGAGCGGATTGTTTTTGCGGCGCCGGCAGAGAATCTGCATGATCCTTTCCAGTTCCGCGGAGCGGCCGATCAGCGGAT